>JANOKZ010000419.1:0-11984 GCA_031419515.1 Hyphomicrobium sp. | reverse complement strand
GTTCCGCGGCCAGAATGCGGCCGGGATTGACGGGCGCTGAAAACAGGATTTGGCCCAGTGGAACCGGCTGGAAACCGAGGCGCCCGTAGTACGATTCATCGCCGACGAGTACCACGAGCTTAAGGCCGCCCGTTTTCATGTTGCCAAGCGATTCCGAGACGAGCTTGCGGCCATAGCCTTGCCCTGCAAACTCAGGATCAACAGCCAGCGGACCGAGAAGTGCTGCTTGCCCTGTGGCACCAATAGAAATTTCGGTGATACGCAGCGTTGCGATTAATCTGCCGCCCAAGTCGGCAACACGGCAGAACCTCGACAAAAATCCCTTGCCCTCGCGTACCCGGTAGGCTGAGCGCACAAAGCGGCCCGGCCCGAAGACGTGCGCATGTAGTTTGGAAATGGCAGGGAGGTCATCGGGCGTGACGGAGCGCGTGAGGACGTCTTGGGACATTGCGGTTTGGATCATGCTGCGTGTTGGAGGCAAGGGCCTTCTACCACAATTCGGCAGGTGCGCGACCCTCAATAACTTCCTTAATGCGGTCTGCCGTTGCAGGACTAATTTCCTGCGGCAGCTGGTGATGTGAAAAGAAGTTCTGCTCGGCAATTTCTCTGTTGGGGGCTGGAATACGCGGCTGACTCCAAGAGCGCACGACGAAAAGCACGATGTGATCACCCGGGAAGGCCTGATCGTTGGCGTAAATACCAAAGAGCTTTGCCCGCCCTTCGAGCCGAATGCCAGCCTCTTCGTCTAACTCCCGCGTGAGGGCGCTTTCGAGCGTCTCGCCTTTCTCGACGCCACCACCCGGAAAGTGCCAGCCCGGGCGATAGGTATGGCGGATCAGAAGCACACGGTTACCGGCGTCCAGCACGCAAGCCTGGGCGCCAAGCGTAAGCCCACGCGAAACGCGCCAGTATTTCTGCAACGAACCGGTGACGATCTTTTTCAGCAGCAACGGTGGCCTCGTATTCGTTTGAGCAATCAACTGCCATCACTTTTTGAGCGCGTTCGGGCAGTTATTGCAAGCGGGCTGTGCTAATGTTTTCCAGAGTCGCCGGCTTTCCGTCCACAACATATCTCATAATGATCGCATCTTTTACGCTTGCCCATCTTTCGGACGTCCATCTCGCGCCTGTGACGGGGTTTACGGCCCGTTATTGGAACGCCAAACGCGCGCTCGGTTTTCTGAACTGGCAGCGCGGGCGCAAAGCGGTTCACAAACGCTTCGTCGCCGATCGGCTAGTGGCGGACGCGTTGGCGTTGCGCGCAGATCACATTGCGATTACGGGCGACCTTATCAATCTTGGGCTTCCGGCAGAGTATGACGCAGCATTGCAGTGGCTGAAAAGCGTAGGCCCGCCGGATCGCGTGACTGTCGTTCCTGGTAATCACGATATCTATACCCGGCTTCATGGTCACGGCGGGGTCATACGCTGGGCTGCCTATATGGGTAGCGAAGAGCAATCTCTCGCCTTTCCGTTTGTGCGCCGCTTCGGCCCGATTGCGCTTGTCGGTTTGAATTCAGCGGTCGAGACGCCTCCCTTTGTGGCAGCCGGACAGCTGGGCGCCCATCAAATCGAAGTTGCGGGCGAATTGCTCGATCAGTTGAAAAGCGAAGGCGCGGTTCGCGTTGTGCTGATTCATCACCCTCCGTTGCCGGGCCTTGCGAATGCGCGCCGGGGACTGCGGGATGGTGCGCATTTTGCTCGTATGCTGGAGATCCATGGCGCCGAGCTTGTGCTGTACGGCCATAATCACCACGAAAAACTTGATTGGCACGTGACGGCGCATTCTGTTGATGCCGCGCCTATCCCTGTGATTGGCGTACCGTCGGCGTCGGCTGGCAAGCTCCATAAGCGCGAACCCTTGGCGCGCTATAACATGTTCACATTTTTTCACGGGGCTTCGGGTGTGCGCATCCGGCATGCCGTTCGCGGAATAGAGACGCCGGATGGCCCTGTTGTAAAAATTTCGGAAACCGTGTTGGACGCCGCATCATGACCGCGAGCGCTCAGCACAAGTCCCCGTGGTGGATCATTGTACTTGCCGCAGCAAGCGTCGCGGCCATTGCCATGGGACTGCGCCAGGTGATGGGCCTCTATATGAAGCCGATCACAACCGATCTTGGCATCGGGCGGCAATCGTTCTCTCTTGCCATTGCCATTGCCAATATTGTTTGGGGCGTGGCGGCGCCGTTTCTGGGAGCGATTTCCGACCGCTATGGCGCCGGACGCGTCGCGGTGATGGGTGGCGTCACAACTGCCATTGGCCTCTACTTGACGTATGCGGCGACAAACGAAGTTACGCTTTACGTCGCCGGTGTGTTTCTGGGGCTTGGCGTCGCTGGCGCCGGTATCAACGCCATGGTTGGCGCTGTGGCGCGCGCTGCTCCAGCGGAATTGCGAACGCAAGCCATCGCCACGCTTGGCATGGGCAGCGGCCTCGGCATTCTCATTGCGTTGCCCTACACGCACGTGTTGATCGAGAGCATGGGATGGAAAGGCAGCTTGCTCGCGCTCCTCGCAACGTCACTCTTTATTTTGCCGCTCGCGTATTTCGTGTCCGGGAAGCCTGAGCCACGCGGTGCCAAGGAAATCAACCAAACGCTTGGCGACGCGTTGCGTGAAGCCGCGAAGCTGCCGAGCTATTGGTTGCTGAACGCCGGATTCTTCGTGTGCGGGTTCCACCTGGCGTTCTTCGGCACGCATCTCCCCGCTTATGTCGCGGATCAGGGGCTTGAGGCCAGAGTCGGCGTGATCGCGCTAACTGTCGTCGGTCTCGGCAACTTGTTTGGCACTTACATTTCTGGACAGTCCGCCCGCTTTTTCCCCAAGAAGTTTGGCCTGAGCTTCATCTATTTCGCACGCGCCTTTGTGTTTCTCGGTTTTCTCTTTTTGCCCGCGACGCCAACCACAGTTATTCTCTTGAGCGCGATCCTCGGTTTGTTGTGGCTCTCGACCATTCCACTCACAAGCGGGCTCGTTGGCACATTCTTCGGGGCCCAATGGATGACCATGCTTTACGGCATTGTCTTTCTATCGCATCAAATAGGATCGTTTCTTGGGGCGTGGTCCGCGGGGCTGGTTTTCGACGCTACAAAGTCCTATGATATGATGTGGTGGATTTCAGTGGCGCTCGGCGTTTTCGCGGCGCTGATCCATTTGCCGATCCGGGAAAGCCCGGTGCGGCGTATAAATTTGCAGCCGGCTGAATGACATGAGCCCTCAGTCCATTGAGAAGACAGCCAACTGGTCGATTCTCCCGCTGCATGTGCGGGGCTGGGTGCTGGCTGCCTTCGTTGGGCTCGCTGCCATTGGCGCTGGATTGTTCATCTGGCGCGGCCCTGCCATCCTCCTCGATCTGGCGGCGCTTTCCGGTGGTTGGATTTGCTTTTGAGCCACACATGAATGTGTCGCGCTTGACGCAGTGCCGTTGATCTGTTCATTTGGCCCCGTGACGGTTCCAGTGCAGTTCGACCTGTACTGGTGAAAATGGGAACACGGTGCGGATCAACTGGTCCAAAACCGGGGCTGCCCCCGCAACTGTAAGCGGCAAGCACTCTTCACATATGCCACTGACCGGGCGTCGTTTCGTCCCAAGTCGGGAAGGCTGAAGAGAGCGTTCGAGCCGCGAGCCAGGAGACCTGCCGGCACATGTCGCCCATCTCTCGCGCGGGGCGTGCGGAAGAGCGGACACCCGTTGTGGCGACTGATGCAAGACCGGCAAGGGAGCCGCATCAGGATGCTTGGGTTGGAGTACGTTTAAGAGCCATTTCGAGTGCGAAGCGCAGGCGTTTCGTCTGCTGCTTCTGTTTTTCGAACTGGCGTCCGATCCCGCGCAACAGTGCTGCTTCCTGTCAGTTGCCAACCTGACGGGGGACAAAATGACGTTCAAATGCACTCTTATCTCAGCGATTTCGGTCGCTGCACTTGTTTCAGTGTCTGCTACGGCTTTTGCCCAAGAAGCGGAACAGATCGCCGCAAACGAACTGCCGCCCGTCGTCATCGAAGGCGCGACGATTGAAGCCAAGCCGGTTGCCAAGCCAAAAGTAAAACCCGCGCCGGTCGTCGCCGAAGAGCCCGAACCCGCGCCGCAGCCGGCCGTTAAAAAGAAGAAGAGCGTAGCGAAAGCGAGCGTCGCGAACGGACCGGCCAAGACGGCTCCTGCCCCACAACCAGAGTCAGAAACTTCTGCCGCCAGTTCACAGAATGGTGCGGTTAGCTCCACTGCTGCGGTGAGCGATCCGCCCGTAGGTGCGGGCGAGGGCTCGGAAACGATCAACGGCATTGCGGCTGAGAAAGTTGGCACTTCGGTTTCCGTCGTGACAGGCGCGCAACTGCGCGCTCAACAGGTCCGGCATGCTGCCGACGCGCTACGCAGCCTCCCGGGCGTTTCCGTCAGCCAACAAGGCTCGTTCGGCTCGTTGACACAGGTTCGCATTCGTGGCGCCGAAGCCAACCAGACGCTGGTTCTCATTGACGGTATCGAGGTCAATGACCCAAGCGACGGCGGCTTCGATTTTGCCAATCTCTCGGCCGATGACATCGAGCGCATCGAAGTGCTGCGCGGCCCGCAGAGCGGGCTCTATGGCTCGAAAGCGGTCGGCGGCGTTATCAACATCATCACGCGCGGCGGTCGCGGGCCCCTGACGTTTACGGGACGTGTTGAAGGCGGCTCTTTCAACACCCGCGACGTTTCGGGGCGGGTTTCGGCAGGCAATGACCGTGGATATTTCTCACTCGGTTATGGCCGCCGTGCGACCGATGGTTTCAACACGGCGCCAGTGGGCAGCGAAGAAGATGACAACCGCCTCTCGACGTTCAATATGCGCGCAGGCATGAGTGTTGCAGACGGTCTGGCAGTGGACTTCAATATTCGAAATTCGCGCAGGTTCGGCAATTTTGATGATTTCTGCGGCAATCCGGGACCGTTGTGCACCGCATTCGACGCCGACAATGAATCATCGAGCAACGTGTGGGCGACCGGTGGCAAGCTGACCTGGGACACTTTAGACGGCGCCCTGACCCACGTCTTCAAAGCACAGCTGTCTTCAACTGAGCGCGAAAGCAAACAGACATTTTCGACCGGCAAGAATAACGGCGACCACGAGAACTTTAGTTACGCCGCAACCTACCGTTTGAACACGCCGGATTTGCTTGGCGCCCGACACTTTTTTACTGGTCTCGCCGAGCGCGAAATCGAACACTTCACGCCGCTCTCAGACTTCGGTTTCTTCGGCAAGGCCGATGGAATTGAAAGAACCCGCAGCTTGAACGCGGGGGCCTTTGAATATCGGGGCGAGTATGCAGACCTGCTGTTTGTCACGGGCACGGTGCGCGAAGACGATCACGACACGTTCGGTCAATTCACGACTTGGCGCACGACGGCGGCGCTGGCATTGAGGGAAATTGGCCTGCGTCCGCACGCGAGCTATGGCACGGGCGTGAAGCTTCCGACCATGTTTGAAAATTTCGGGTCTATTCCAGGCAGTTTCTCGCCCAATCCCAATCTTGCGCCCGAGCGCAGCGAAGGCTGGGACGCGGGCGTTGAGGCGACCGTCATTCCCGGAATCGCCATTGTCGATCTCACCTATTTCAGTGCCAACCTGACCGACAAGATCAATGGGTTCGCACCGACACCCGTATTTGGCGTGTTCACGGCTGAAAACCTGCCGGGCGAAAGCACGCGTGAAGGCATTGAAGTAGCGTCACGTATTGCTTTGAGCCGGGATTTGTCGCTCGGACTCAGCTATACATTCACGGACGCCGAGGATCCTGATGGCAAGCAGGAAATCCGCCGTTCTCCCCATACCGCCCGTGGCGACCTGACGTATCTGTTTGATGCTGGCCGTGGTACGATCAGCGTCGCTGCCATCTATAATGGCACCAATACCGATCTTGCCTTTGAGCAAGCGGCTCCGTTTGGCTCTCGCATCGTGGATCTAGACGACTATTGGCTGGTCAACGCTGCTGCGTCCTACAAAGTTCAGCCCGGCGTCGAACTCTTCGGCCGTGTCGAAAACGTGCTCGACCAAGATTACCAGGAAGTCTTCGGTTTTGAGACGGCGGGCGTTGCAGCCTATGCGGGTGTACGCATCTCGTACGAAGAACCGTCAACTCTGAGCTGGTCGCAGTACAAATAGGAGACGCGTTTGCGCGGCGGACTAATGGTATTGCTTCTCTCTTTAGTTTTCGCAACATTTGCGGGTGCAGGGGAATTGCGTGCCGCGCCGCCGCGCCGCATCGTGTCGTTGAACCTGTGTACCGACCAGCTGCTTGTCGATCTCGTGCCGCGCGAGCGCATTGCGGCCGTCAGTTTTTTGGCAACGGACCGCACGCTCTCGGCCTACGCCTCCCGGCTGCAAGGATTGAAACAGGTGCGCGGCACCGCTGAAGAAGTGCTGGCGCTGGCTCCGGATCTCGTCATTGCCGGCGAATATACAACGGGACCGACAGTCGATCTGTTGCGCCGGCTTGGGGTAAAACTTCTTGTCGTTCCTCTTGCCTCGAATTTCGATGGCCTGCGCGCGAGCTTGCGGCTCATTGCCGAAGCGGTTGGCGAGAAGGAACGGGGTGAGAAAATCATTACCGAGTTCGATGAGCGTGTGAAAGGCGCGCGCTCTACCGTACCGGGACGGCCAACGGCCATCGCCTATCAGGTGAACAGTTTGACATCGGGACCGGGAAGCCTGCTGGACGCGGCCCTTGAAGCGGCCGGTTATCACAACGTCGCGCGAGACTGGAAACTTGGTCCCGCAGGGCGGCTGCCGCTGGAAGCACTTGTCGCGACGCCGCCCGATCTCATTGTGCTCGCCAATGCGCCAGGCGATTTTAAGACCGTGTTGGGCGACAATCTTCGTCATCCGGCCTTTGCCGATCTCCTGCGCCGGCGCCCGAACGTGCATTTGCCGATGCCGCTCTGGATGTGCGCGACGCCAAAGATTGCCGAGGCGGTGGAAATTCTGGCATCCATGAAGCGAACCGGCGTTGCGGTTACGGATGGTTTGCGATGAACGCGCGCGCATCGCTGTATGCGGGTATTTTGGCGGCCATCGGCTTCATAACTTCTCTGGCAATTGGACCAGACGGGCTTGGCCTGCCGGAGAATGCAGCTGCGGCCCAACTCGTGTTCACGGAAATCCGCTTGCCGCGTGCAATTCTGGGTCTCCTTGTTGGCGCGGCGCTCGGGCTGTCGGGCGCTGTATTGCAAGGCTATCTGCGCAATCCGCTGGCGGAGCCTGGGTTGCTTGGCATATCGGGCGGCGCAGCGCTTGGTGCCGTGTCAGCAATCCACTCCGGCATTGCCGCGCAGTTCGCGCTCGCATTGCCGATTGGCGGGTTGGCTGGCGCGGCAGTGGCGGCCATCGCTATTGTTTCGCTTGCCGGGCTCAGCGGGGCCACGACGACGCTAATTCTTGCGGGCGTTGCCGTGTCGGCAATTACAGCGGCGCTGACAACGCTGGCACTCAATCTGACGCCCAATCCATTTGCGTCCGTTGAGATCATGGTCTGGCTGATGGGATCATTGACCGACCGCAGCCTTGTGCATGTGTGGCTTGCCGCGCCTCTCATTCTCGTTGGCATTGCCATGCTGTTGACGACGGGGCGCGATCTCGAAGCCCTCAGTCTCGGCGAGGAGGCCGCGCAAAATCTCGGTGTCGATCCCGATGGCCTGCGCTTCAAAGTCATTGCAGGTGCCGCGTTTGCAGTGGGCGCCGCAACGGCGGTTGCAGGATCGATCGGGTTTGTGGGATTGATCGTTCCCCACGTTTTGCGCCCCTACGTCGGAGAGAGTCCCGGCGGACTTCTAGTGCCGAGCCTGTTTGGCGGCGCGGCCCTCGTTCTCTTCGCGGATGTCGGGCTCCGCGTGATCGCGCCTTATAGCGATCTGCGCCTCGGCGTTTTGACGGCACTGATCGGCGCGCCATTCTTTCTCTGGCTCGTACTCAAAAAGCGGCTGGAGCTGCAACCATGAGGCAGTCATGAGTTTGCGCGCGGAAGCAGCGTCAGTCCGGCTCGGCTCGCGGCTTGTGGTCGAGCGATTGAGCATCGAGGTGAAACCCGGCGAGTTGGTTGCCGTTGCAGGTGCCAATGGCGCGGGTAAATCGACGACACTTAAACTGCTGGCGGGTCTCATTGCGCCGGAAGCAGGCGGTGCTGCACTTGACGGCAAGCCGCTCGCTGAGTTCGGCGGGCCAGAACTCGGCCGCCGCATCGCCTATCTGCCTCAGGATCGCACGGTTCATTGGGCCTTGAAGTCGGAGCGTGTTGTGGCGCTCGGCCGCCTTCCGCATCGCAGCTTTGCGGCCGGCGAAAACGAAAAGGATCGTGCAGCCATCGCCTCCGCCATGGCGCGCATGGATGTCGTTGAATTCAAGGATCGCCCTGTCGCGAAATTGTCGGGCGGAGAACGCGCGCGCGTGCTCGTTGCGCGCGCACTTGCGCAGGAAGCCGAGTACCTCATTACCGACGAGCCGGCAGCCGGTCTCGATCCCGCACACAGCCTTGCGCTGTTTGAAGAACTGGCTCGTCTGGCGCGCGATGGCCACGGAATTTTGACAGCGCTTCACGATCTCTCGTTTGCTGCGCGCTTTGCCACACGCGTCGTCCTGCTCAAGGGCGGTGTGTGCTTAGCCGATGGGCCTCCTGCTCGCGTTTTGAGCAAAGAGAACCTCGCTGCGGCGTTTGGTATCGATGCGATCGTGTCCGAAGTCTCGGGCATTCCGGTCGTTTTGCCGCGCAGCGTTATCGGTACTACTGCTTCTCTGACATAAGCTTGCCGCGTGGGTCCGGCACACTTATGAGTCTCGTGTTGCGAGACTATGCTCGTGTTGAAAAACAACGAGCAACAGCGGGATCATCGGGGCTTGGAAAAAAATTGAAATTAAATTTGGCACTACAAGGCGGCGGCGCACATGGCGCTTTCACGTGGGGCGTTCTCGATCGTTTGCTTGAGGACGAACGTATCGACTTTGGCTGGATCAGCGGCACAAGCGCTGGAGCGGTCAATGCCGTCGCGATGGCAACCGGTCTCGCGCAAGGCTCGCGTCAGAATGCGCGCGAGACGCTGTTCAAGGTTTGGGATGCCGTGCACAAAGCAGGCGTGCCCGATCTGACAAAGCTCAATCCGTTCCTCTACGGCTTGTCGCGCTCCAACTCGATGGCGCAAGTCGCGAGCCTGTGGTCGCCCTATGAGTTCAATCCACTTGGGTTTGATCCCTTACGGCGCATCATCACGGAACACATCGATTTCGACTTGATACGGAAAATTGCCCCGGTAGAATTGCTCATTGCCGCGACGCACGTTCCGACGGGCCGCGCGCGGTTGTTCCGGCGCGATGAATTGACTATTGAAGCAGTGCTGGCGTCGGCATGTCTGCCGACCGTGCATCATGCTGTCGAAATTGAGGGTTCGGCGTATTGGGACGGCGGGTTTTCCGCCAATCCGGATCTCGTCACGCTCGCGGTTGAAAGCCCGGTCTCCGATACGCTACTCATAACGCTCGCGCCGCTGGTGCAGGACGAGCATCCGACGACGGTGCGCGATATTTCGAACCAAGCCACGCGGTTGACCTTTAATGCGCCGCTGCTGCGCGACATCGAGATCATCAGGGCCGTTCGCGAAACCGCAGGCAGTATTCTACCCAAGGGCCGTCTTGCGCCTCTTGCGCGGCACCGCTTTCATCTCATCGACGCGGCACCGGTCACCTCGAGCCTCAGTCCCGAGACGTCGATGAAGCCGGATTGGAATTTGACGACGTTCCTACACGGCGCCGGGCGCAATGAAGCGGACAAGTGGCTAGCCGCATCCGCGTCCTCTGTCGGCAAGAAAGAAACGATCGATCTCCAGAAGCATTTTTTTCCGGAGTTCGTCGGTGAGACAAAGGATAAGACCCCTGCATCGGGCAGCCGCGTTGCGGAACTGGCGCCGGAGCAAAAAGTCCCGGCTCGAAAACGCAGAATCTGATCGATTTGGAAAGTGCGCAGGGCGGGTGACATCAGCGGCCTCCCGCCCTGCTGGGCCTTGCCTTACTTCCAGGTCAGCTGCGCGCCAACCCGGCCGCCGACATCGCCGCCTTCAGTGGCGCCGATCGCACCGGCAAGCCCAAACGTTTCGCCATTGCCAAAGACATTTCTGTGAAGAATGCCGATGGCCGATACGCCCCAGGCACTATGCCCTTCGAAGTTGCCCCAGTTGCCTCTGAGTCCGAAGGACGCATCGCCCGTCAGCACTGGATCGGCAAGCGCCATGGCGAGAGCGACGCCGTCGAGTGCCAATTCAGCCTTGCCGTTTATGTCCGTTATGCGTTTGTCGAAGCCGTTTATTTTCGAAAGTGCTTCGTTACTTTGCTGCTCTGAGTTTTTGATCCGGCTATCGAAGCCGGAGACAGTGCCTTCAAGCGACGTTATGCGATTGCCGTGGTTGTTGATTTGAGCCGTATGGTTGTTTGTTGTTTTTGTAAGATTGGTGATGCTGGTGGTATGGCCTTTGGTTCGCTTTTTGAGAGCATCGATATCGACTTCATTCACGGTTGTCCGGCCCTCAACCGATGTCACCCGGTTACCAACGTTAGTTATGTTCGTCGTGTTGGTATTGGTTTGCGTTGTCAAATTGGCGATGTTGGTCGTGTTTGTCGTGGTCTGACCTTCAACCGTCGTTACGCGGTTGCCGAGATTGGTGATGTTGGTTGTGTTGGTCGTTGTTTGCCCTTCAACAGTCGTCACCCGGTTTCCGAGATTGGTGACGTTGTTGTTGATTGTGGTGACGCTGCCTTCAACGGCCGTAGTCCGGCCTTCAAGACTGGTGATGCGCGTGCCGTGTCCGTTGACTTGAGTTTGCAGCGCCCCGCCGTCGCCAGCGAGATTGCCGTTGGCATCGGTCGTGACGAGCTGCAATGGCCCGGATTGGGCCGAGGTACTCGCCGCCGTTGGAATGCCGGCCGCGCGCACGGTGTTGGTTGACGTGCCAATAGCGACTTCGTTCGCACGGGTCGTCGCGGCGCCATTTCCTATGGCAGTTGCGTTTGTGTGAGAAGCGGTCGCGCCGCTGCCAAGTGCACAGCTGCCAGAGCCACTTGCCGTTGCACCCGAACCAAGCGCGCAGCTGTTGTTGCCCGAGGCTGTGGCATTGGCGCCAAGCGCAATGCCGTTGGTGCCGCTTGCGGACGAACCGAAGCCTACGGCCGTGCTGTTGGTTCCGGTTGAAGAAAACAGCTCGTTGGGATCGCGCGCGGCAAGGTTGCCGTTGGCGTCCGATGTGATCGCAAGCTTAGCGCCGGCTGTCTGCGCCGCCTTGCTGGCGGCGGACGAGATCCCCGTCATTGTGTAGGTGTTTGTTCCGGTACCAAACACCTGCTGGTTGTCGCGCGTGGTCGATGCACCCTGTCCGAAGGCCGCTGCATTGTTGTGGGTTGCGATTGCGCCTTCGCCAACTGCCGTGGCGCCTGCGCCTGTCGCTTGGCTGAATTCGCCAAGTGCGGTTGAGTTATCGCCGCTCGCAACGCTGTCTTTGCCGTAGGCTGCGGAATTCAGTCCCGTGGCCTGAGCATTGGTGCCGACAGCAGTGGAGCCGGTCGCCTTAGCGCCCGCCCCGACGGCAACAGCGCCTTCAGATGCGGCCTCGGCGCCTGTGCCAATAGCCGTTGCATTGATTTGCGTGGCCTGCGCGCCTTGTCCAAGTGCCGTGGCACCCTTGGCTGAGGCGACAGTGCCGTTGCCAAATGCTGAGGCATTATCTGCGCTTGCGGCCGCATTGGTGCCGGTTGCCGTGCTGTTTTCGCCCGACGCCTTTGAGCCGTCGCCTAATGCCGTTGCGGCCAAGCCGCTGGCAGACGCATTTTGTCCGTAGGCCGCGGTTCGATCCGCCGTTGCTTCGGCACTGGCGCCGGTCGCGGTTGCGCCTGATCCGCGCGACAGTGCATTAACGCCGACGGCCGTTCCATAATCGCCGAAAGTTTTGGCGACGACGCCGACGGCGGTTGAGCTCTGTC
>JANOKZ010000418.1:0-4433 GCA_031419515.1 Hyphomicrobium sp. | reverse complement strand
CATGACGCAGAACGTGAACGCGGCTTTCCGTGCGCTCCGTTATGTCGGCCAGAAACAAGAACCGGTCTACAGTCGCGGCGGCCGGTGAGCACCGTGGCGGTGCCCCTATTCGGCGGCATCGGCCGCTTTCGGCGGCGATAGAATGCGGTCTATGCGCGCGCGGCTGACTTCGAGCGCTTTGCCGTCAAGCTCGCCTGCAGCGTCGGCCGCAAGCACGGCACTCATCATCGCGTCGAAGTGTTTCTCCGTATAGGAGACGAGTACGAAGTCCGTCCCGGCGTTGAGCGATTTGACGGCGGCCCCGCCCACGCCTGCCTTGCTGCGTGTCACGGCACCCATGCTGAAGTCGTCCGTCACAAGCAAGCCGTCATACCGCCACTCACCGCGGATGAGTGTGTTGATGACCGGCGCGGAGAAAGAGGCCGGCGTTGACTTGTCGAGAACGCCAATGCGGACATGGCCGAGCATCGTGACGGCGTTTGTCTTGGCCATCACGCGCCGGAAGGGCACCCAATCGTTGAGTTCAAGTGTGCCTTCGGTTGCGGAAATTTCGCCCGAGGCGACGTGGGTATCGCGGGTTACCCGTCCGAGACCCGGAAAGTGTTTCAGCGTGCACATAATGTTTGACGCGGCCAGGACATCGCAATACCAGCCCGCGACCTTGGACACGAGATAGGGGTCGGCGTCTATGGCGCGCAGTCTGAGCCGCGTTTCGCCGTCGTTGCGATTTTTGGGGTTGAGTTTGAGATCAACGACGGGAGCAAAATTGAGCGTGACGCCGATGCGCTTCAATTCCTCAGCCTGCGCGCGGGCATAGTCTTCGACGATCTTCTTGCGTTCTTCGTCATTGGTGGCCTTGGAAACTGCCTGGGCGAGCGACCGCTGGCGTTTCAGCGGCGGCGAGAGACGCGAAACAGCGCCGCCCTCCTGATCGGCTGCTATGACGAGTGGCGGCAGTCCTTGTGCTTTCCGGGTGGCTTGCAGCGCGTCTATTATCGTCTTCATCGAAGCGGCGTTGCGGCCGCGGACGTTGTGGTCCGTTATGAAAATACCGGCGATGGCCTTCTTTTCAAGCAACTGCTTTATGTCTGTAAGACTGTGATAACCGGCGATGATGTGGCGGCCGGCGCGTGCCAGCCGTTCCGGATCGGATTGAAGAATTTCGCTGCGGGAGAGCATGAGGTGCGGCGATCCAGGCTTCTTGTGCGCTGTCTCTCCGGCCTTCGAGTTTTCCGCTGACTTCGCCGCGACCTTCGCCGCTTTTTCTGCCTGTGCTGGCGGCACGGTCGATATGAAAGCTAGCGGCGCTAGAAGCAGCGCTATCGCAGTCCCGCAGTTTTGAAGGCGTCGGGCTTGTGGCATGTGATCCTGCGATTCGCAGTCAGATGCTGTCTCTATACAGAGATTGCGTAGCCCCCCATAGCCACCAATAGAGGCATCAGTAAATCCGAACGGGAAAATATCGCTGGACCAGCTCGTCAAAGCGACCCGACGCGCGCACTTTCTTCAAAGCGTCGTTGATGAGGGCTTTAATTTCGGGATCGTTCTTGGCTACCGCAATAGCAAGCCCGTCACCGAAGTACTTCGGTTCGAGAAAAGGTCCTCCCTTCATCTCGCAACACTGCCTCGATAGTGTCCCATTCAGCCAGAAGGCGAGCGAAATACCGTCGTCGAAGATGTAGTCGGATTTTCCGGCGAGCAGCGCCTCACGCGCCAGATCGGCGTTCTCGAATACGGCCAACGGACTGTCATGGAAAAACGTCTTGAGGTAGGCTTCGTGCGCGGTATCCTTGGCGACGGCGATCCGCTTTCCAGAGAGCCCTTCCGGCGTGATTTCCACCTCGGTAGCGGGCTCCTTGCGGGCTGCAAAGCGTCCGGGCGTGTGAAAATAGCGATCGGTGAATGCAACACCGACAAGTGCACCGGGTGTCACTTTGTGCGCTGCAATGACGGCATCTGCTTCGCCGGATTTGAGACCGGCAAAAAGTTCCTCCCAGGGCCGCGCCTTGATATCGCACGATGTGCTGAGTTCGAGGCAGATCGCGCGCGCCAAATCGACGTTGAATCCGACGAGTACGCCCTCTTCATCGTAGAAATTGAAGGGTGGAAAATCGCTGTCGGTCAGAAAGCGCACGACCACCCGGCGGGCAGAGGGAGCTTCGGCTTCAGGCTTTGGCTTCGCAGCCGGAATCGATTTGAGCTCTTTGCGCTGCGATTGGGCGAACGTTACATCGCTCATCGCCAAGGTGACGAACGCCATTGCAGCCAGAAACAACCTAGTGAGTCTCATAGCGGCTATGCGGCAAGGTCTGAACATGATGTAATCGATCGTGGGTCCTGGGGTGGCCAATCCGAGTAACGGGTTGCGAATGGGTAACCCAAGCCGCGCCGCGCGGCTATAGTGTGGCGGCGGCTATAAAGAGTTTTGTGGGCGTTGCGCGGGGGAATTATGGACGTGCACCAGTCGGCCGGCGGGGTTGGACCGGAATTTGCAGGTCTATTTGATTCCAGCACAGAACACGCATCGCCCATGCGGCTCGATCAGGCCGTCAATGGTTTGCGCCGGATGCAACCGGAATTGTCGGCCGGCCAAACGATAATTCCAGCTCAACGCAGAGCCCTCACCTTCTTTGGCGTTGCAGGATTGACGCTTTGGACTGCCGCACCTGACGCCGCTGAAGGACTAGCCTTTTCTCTCCTCGCGCTCGCCTTTGCCATGGTGACGCTGATCCGCATCGCGGCGCTGTGGCAGTTCGTCCGGCCAAATTCAGATAGCAAGCCGGCTGGGGTTATTGTTGACCCTGGGGGACCGCTCCCGCCCTACACGCTTTTGGTGCCGCTCTATCGTGAATCGAGCGTTGCTGCGGGATTGGTCAAAGCTTTGCTGGCACTCGATTATCCAGCCAATCAATTGCAGATCATGTTCATCACCGAAGCGGACGACGACGATACGAGAATGGCGCTTATAGGTGCGGGATTGCAAAAGCACATGCACGTCATCACTGTGCCGGACGGCGCGCCACGGACCAAACCTCGTGCCTTGAACTACGGATTGACTTTTGCCCGGGGCGAGTTCGTTGGCATCTACGATGCGGAAGATGTTCCCGATCCAGGTCAGTTGCGCGCGGCCGTTGCGGCCTTCCAGTGTTCAGGTCCCGAGACCGCATGCCTGCAGGCTCGGCTTAGTATCTACAATCCGGGTCGGAACGTGGTGACCCGCGGTATTATGGCGCAAACACCACAAGCAATGGAATCGGCCTGCCCTTAAATTACGTGAATGAACGACAAAGGCAACCGTTACGCGCTCGCGGCACTCAAAGATAAGCGCGCAAATCTTGCCGGTGAAATTGTCCGGCTAGAACGCCAGATCAGGCACCGAAAAGAGTCGCTTGTGCACGTTGATGCAACGCTCAGATTGCTTGATCCAAGCGCCACGCCGGATGAAATCCCAAACAAGCGGCCGTCAAGACGGGTCAAGCTATTCCGGCAGGGCGAGCTTGGGCGGCTCATCCTAGGCGCACTCCGCGACGCCAAGGCCGATTTGCCGACTTCTGATATTGTTACGGCCATTTTGAAAGTCGGCGGGCACGGCGAGGCTGCACGGCCTACGGTCGGCCCCCGCGTCCGGGGCAATCTCGCGTATCTTGAAAGGCGGCGGATGGTTCACAAGATTGGTAACCGCTATGACGCGCGCTGGCGGCTGTGTTGATGGCCTTGTGGGTTGCTGATTTGGTCTTCTTGACGGCCGGGAATCGCCCTAGAACTCAAAGCAAAGCGAAGCATCCGCGCGCTCAATTTAGATGAGGCACACCATGGCAACGGCCAATTTTTTGGAACTGCGCGGCACCAAGATCAAAGAAGATATTGACGGCTATCTTTGCCTAAACGACATCCACCATGTCGCCAGCGCATCGGAGAGCAAAGCTCCGAGCAAATGGCGTGCGCTGCCAACAACAAAGGAACTACAGGCAGCGCTTGAAGCAAATGGAAGATTTTCTGCCATTATAAAGAAATCTTCATCCAAAACAGCAGCTTACTCAAAGCGCGGGAAGGGAGGCGGAACCTTCGCCCATCATATTCTGGCTCTAGCCTACGCAGAATATTTGAGTGCCGACTTGGCGATTGAAGTCAAGATATGGCCAAATGTGCCGCCACCGCGCCCAGTCTTCGAGTAAATAACTGATTTCGCGTCGTTTTTTCCTTTAACATAGGATTTTCCTATGTTTCGGGCGACGGCCGCGTTGTACTCGTCTGTCGTCGGTAACGGCCGCCAAAG
Source organism: Hyphomicrobium sp. (assembly GCA_031419515.1). Taxonomy (GTDB): domain Bacteria; phylum Pseudomonadota; class Alphaproteobacteria; order Rhizobiales; family Hyphomicrobiaceae; genus Hyphomicrobium_B. The sequence continues at coordinate 157 of JANOKZ010000418.1, read as the reverse complement.
TGGCGCTGCCATGTGCCTTGATGCGATAGGCGCAAAAGATGTTCGATTGAATTAGGTCAGCGCTTTATGCGCCAAAGCGTGATGGCTGCAATTGCGGCCGTTGCCAACCAAATGCCGCCGATTGCCCATAGAAAAAATTTCAAATCAAAGGTTCGGT
>JANOKZ010000417.1:0-13807 GCA_031419515.1 Hyphomicrobium sp. | reverse complement strand
TGCCGCCCTCAATCATAGTCATGTTTCGACGAGCGCATTTTCTTGACGCCTCCGCGCACGGTCTTGGCTTTAATGCGGCGTTCTTTCGAGGCGCGCGAGGGACGCGTCTTGATACGGGGCTTCGGCACAATCAACGCTTCGGCGATCAGTTCCGTCAGGCGCTTCTTCGCATCCGAACGGTTCATATCCTGCGTTCGAAAACGGTCTGCCTGAATGATGAGTACGCCGTCGTCCGTCAAGCGGCGGCCAGCAAGCCTGACGAGACGCGCTTTGGCGGGCGCCGGGATTGACGTGTTGGCGGCGAGATTGAAGCGCAGCTCCACGGCGGTTGAAACCTTGTTGACGTTTTGCCCGCCCGGACCCGAGGAACGCACAAAGCGCTCTTCGAGTTCGTTGTCATCGATGTCCAAGGTCTGATTGATGCGCATCGCGATGCTCGTGGCGGTTTCTCATCCCCCTCCCCTCGACGGGGAGGGGTTAGGGGTGGGGTGACGACCTTGGCGGAATCTCCGGTTCTGACAAGATCACTTTTCCATTCCCCTCTTGGCTTCGTGGCGAGTGGGCAAGCGAAGTCTACGCTTTTGGCGTTACCCCCTCCCCTGACCCCTACCCGCGTCGAGCCGAAGGCTCGCCTTCGGCGAGATAGGGAGGGGGATTCCACGACGTACCGTCTCGTGCGCGGGGAAGAAATTTAAATTTCCGGCTCTTTGAAGAACGTGAGCCGGTTTGCGAACGGATCGACAATCGTCAATTCTTCCCCGCCCCATGGCGGGGTATCGATCGCTGGTCTCAATGCCGAATACGCCTTACCCTTCAATTCTGCAAGAAGCGCGTGCACGTCATCGCAGCCGATGCGCATTGACGCGCCAGGGCTGCCATCTCCCTGATGGCCAGACAAGTGCAGCAAGCATTCACCGCGCGCGACTTGCATATAAGCCGGCAAGCCCGGTTCAAAGCGGTGCTCCCAGTGCAATTTGAAGCCGAGATAGTCGATATAGAACCCGCGCGCCGCCGCCTCATCAAAGATGCGCAGAACGGGAATCGGGCTCGCGAATGTCATATGACTGTTCTCAACGACTGGCCTTACTGTTCGCTTTATAGCAGGCCTTATGGGTGGCGGCGCCCCCGCCTCAAGTCCTTGATGATCTCCCGCGCCGCGTTCATGCCCGGCACGCCCGTAACGCCGCCGCCAGGATGCGCGCCCGAACCGCAAAGATAGAGTCCCGGCACCGGCATCCTGTAATTGGCATGCCCAAGCACAGGCCGCGCCGAAAAGAGCTGCCCGAGATTGAGCTGGCCGTGAAAAATATCGCCGTCAACGAGGCCGAAGCGCTCTTCGAGATCGAGCGGCGACAAGAGCTGGCGGCCTACAATGGATGACTTAAAGTTCGGCGCGTGGCGCGTGAGCGTATCGATGACGAGATCGGCGAAGGCTTCCTTCTCGTGCGCGTTGGCCCAACTGCGCGGGGCGGGCAAGTGCGGCGCGACGTACTGCACGAACAGGCTCGCAACATGCTGGCCTTTGGGCGCAAGCGTATCGTCGAGCGTCGATGGGATCAGCATTTCAATGACAGGAGACCTTGCCCAGCCGAGCGTGCGCGCGTCAGTGTAAGCGTCTTCCATGTAGCGCATAGTCGGCGCGATCATGATCCCGGAGGCGTGATGGTCTTGACGCTCCTTTCCGGGGCGCGACGTAAAATCGGGGAGTTCCGAAAGCGCAACGTTCATCCGGAAAACGCCGGAGCCGGATTTCATACCCGTGAACCGCGCGCGCACTTCAGGTTGTACGGCGTCTTCTGGAACAAACGCGCGGAACAACAATTTCGGCGGAATGTTCGAGGCAACAGCGCGCGCGCGGATTTCTTCGCCGTTGGTCAGAACCACGCCGCTAGCGCGATCGCCGTCCAACTTAATCCGCGCGACGGCGGCGTTCGTGCGGATTTCAGCGCCGCGTTCGCGGGCGGACGCTGCCATTGCTTGCGTGATCGCTCCCATGCCGCCGATGGCGTGGCCCCACACGCCTTGCTTGCCGTTCACTTCGCCAAAGCAGTGGTGCAGTAGAACATAAGCGGTGCCGGGCGCGGAAGGCGGCACATAGGCGCCGACAATGCCATCATAGGCAAACGCCGCCTTCACGTGATCGTTTTCGAACCAGCGGCCGAGGAAATCTTCGGCGCTCGACGTGAAGAGATCCAGCAAAACGCGCTGCTCTTCGAGGCCAAGTTTGACGACACGCCGCCCCAGCGCGCCGCCACGGATCAACTCCAAGATTCCGCCGCCAGCGTTGGGCGGCGTTTTTGTGACCAGATCGCGCAGTACATCCGCGGCACGGCTCAGCATATCCTCATAGGCGGGGAGACGTTCGGCGTCCCGTGCCGAAAACGCGGCGATCGCACGTTGCTTGGCGGGTGGGCTGCCATAAGGAATGTGGAGAGACTTGCCTTCATCGAGCGGCCAGAAATTCCCCGCCGGGCGATGCACAATCTTCAAGCCGTGGCGCGCGAGTTCAAGATCCTCGATCACCTTTGGATTGAGCAAGCTGACGGTGTATGAGGCGACGGAGTTTCGAAAACCGGGCGCGAACTCTTCCGTTAGCGCCGCCCCGCCGACGCTGGCATTTTTCTCCAGCACCACGACCTTTAATCCCGCACCTGCGAGATAAGCGGCGGCCGTTAACCCATTGTGGCCACCACCCAGAATCGCGACGTCGTACGTCTTGTCAGCCATTTGTCGCCTTTGCGCTGTTATCGCCAGTATCGCCAGGATTATCGCATGTGCCTTTTGGGAGCCGACGTCGCAAGCCGTCGCCTCGTCTCCAATAGGAAACTTTTATGGTGCAGCGCGGCATCGAAAGTTGAGGGTAACCAATTGTTTTCTTTGAAGACTGCCAAGTTATGCCGCAAGTGGGGCGTTAAGGTTGTCTTTAAGTATTGCGCCTAGTTTTTCCGTCAGCGGGGTTGAGACCCTGACTATTTCGAAGCGGAGCACAGCATGCCAGCAGCGACCACGCTCATCTTTCCTGCAACGGCCGCATTGGCGCAAGCCAACGACCTTGCAGCGAAACTTACCGGCGTAATGATCGCTGCGTTACTGCCAGCCATCTTCTGGACCGCTACCGCCGCCGGTATCGGCGCGCTTTTCGGCATCACGTTCGCCCTCTCGTCGTTACTCCTCGCCGGTTCGGCAATCGCTGCTTTTTTGGGCGCCGTGTGTGCGCCCGTCATGGTCAAAGCCCGATTTACAAGGCCTAGTCTGCCGACTGCGCTGAACTCCGCGCCGCTTTGATCAATCCACCCTTGAGTTCTATTCGGCGGCCGCCTGCTTCTTTGGGCTGACGAGCGCCATGTAGTCGCCGAGCAGCGTCTCGCAGATCTGGCCCGGCTTGTAGTGGTGCACGCCAATCTCAGAGACCGGCGTGATTTCGGCCGCCGTACCCGTGATAAAGCACTCCGTGAAGCTGCCGAGCTCATCCGGCATGATCGTGCGCTCGATGACGCTGATGCCGCGTGCTTTTGCTAATCCAATCACGGTGCGGCGCGTAATACCGTCCAGGAAGCAATCGGGCGCCGGCGTATGGATCGCGCCATCCTTGGTGAAAAATACGTTGGCGCCCGTGCACTCCGCAACGTGACCCCGGTAGTCCAGCATCAATGCGTCCGAGTAGCCCGCCCGCTCGGCGCGGTGCTTCTCAATTGTGCAGATCATATAGAGGCCGGCCGCCTTGGCACGGAAAGGGGCGGAATCGGGTGCCGGCCGACGGTAGGTGGCCATGGCAATGCGAATGCCTTTGAGGCGCTGTTCCATGGGAAAATAGGAACCCCAGTTCCAGGCCGCGACCGCAAGGTGAATTTTCGCCGATTGCGCAGCAACGCCCATCATTTCGCTGCCGCGCCAAGCTATTGGGCGGATATAGCAATCGGAAAGATTATTGGCACGGATGACGTCCCGGCAAGCCTGATCGATCTCCTCAACCGTATAAGGAATATCGAAATCCATGATACGCCCGCCTTCAATGAGACGTTCGGAATGCTCGCGAAGCTTGAAGATCTCTCCATTATAGGCCCGCTCGCCCTCAAAGACGGCGCTGGCATAGTGCAACGCATGCGTCAGAAGATGAACTTTGGCATCGCGCCAAGGGACCAGCCGGCCGTCAAACCAAATAAAGCCATCGCGATCATGATAGGGTACGAGGTCAGCCATGTGAGGTACAGATCCCAGGAAATTTTGGCGCTTGCATCAGCCCGCGCACCGGTTTTCAGAAAGCTTGGGGGAACCGTTCACGATTACCCTTCAATTCCGTGCCGGGCAAGCCCGTAAGCCAATTTTTGACTATGAACGGCTGTTCCAACAATTTGACTTGAAACGCGAAACAATCAAGGCCAATAAGTCAACATGACTGACATAACGTCCGATACCGCGTCGGGCCGCCGCCAAGGGGCCCAGGTTGCGTCTAAGTCCAGTGTATCCAGCGAAGGCGCCGCAGCCGCGCTTCCGTTTGATCTTGTCGCCTGCGTTGAGCTTTTCTTCTTCGCTTACCGCGATTTCACCTGCGACCCCGACATCATCCTCGACCAGCATGGCTTCGGCCGGGCTCATCACAGGGTGCTGCATTTCGTGAGGCGCAACCCGGGCCTCAAAGTCGCCGAGCTTCTGGATATCCTGAAGATCACCAAGCAATCCTTGGCGCGCGTCTTAAAGCAGCTCATCGACGAAGGCTTTGTCATCCAGCGTGCGGGAGATGAAGACCGGCGCGAACGCCGCCTCTTTGTTTCCGCAAAGGGCGCGCGGCTGACAGACAAGCTGACAGAAATTCAGGTCAAGCGCATAGAAGCCGCGTTGCGCAAAGCCGGGCCTGGAGCCGAATCACTGGCGCAAAAATTTCTCTTCGCCATGATCGCCGAAAAAGATCTCCCTCAAGTCGAGAGCCTCATCAAGATCGACCGCAATGGCAACCACGCCAACGGCATCATGGTGAGCAAATGAAGAGCCCTGGCTCGCAATCGCGCGCGGAGCCGTTGCCCGACAACGCGCCGCACATTCTCGTTGTCGATGACGACCAGAAAATTCGCGAGCTACTTGGCCGGTTCCTTGTCTCCAACGGTTACCGGGTGACGGAAGCAGCTGACGCCGCATCAGCCAGATCGTTTATGCGCGGGCTTGCGTTCGATCTTGTGATGCTTGACGTGATGATGCCGGGCGAATCCGGTTTGAGCCTCGCGCGCGATCTCAAAGTAACACGGCCAGTGCCAATTCTCATGTTGACTGCGCTAGCGGATGCAGAGGACCGGATCAGCGGGCTTGAGGCCGGCGTCGACGATTACGTCACCAAGCCTTTTGAGCCGCGCGAACTCTTGCTTCGCCTACGCAATATTCTGCGGCGTGGACAGGCCCCAAATGCACAGAGTGACGAAATCCGCATGGGTCCGTGCGTTTTCAGCATCACACGCGGGGAACTGCGCCGTGAGGAAGAGTCGATTAAGTTGAACGAGCGCGAGCGCGATCTGTTGCGCCTCTTTGCGCTGCGCATCGGCGTACCGGTGCCGCGTCACGAACTTTCGAGCGACGAGTCGACCGGAAGCGAGCGCGCCATTGACGTTCAAATCAATCGCCTCCGGCGTAAGATAGAGGCCGATCCCTCGAACCCGGTGTACTTACAGACGGTGCGCGGCAAGGGCTACATCCTTTACACAGACTGACTTTATTCAAATGAACGGGCGCCAGCTTCTTGGAGGCCCCAGCTTCTTGGAGGCTTTAGGCGGGAATGGTCGCAGCGCGCGAACCCGATACGCAAACCCAACGTTCCGAGCCGCGGCTCGTGCGGCTGCGTCAGCATGCCGTCACACAGAAACTTCTCGCACTCGCGGCCGAGCTTTTACCCAAGGGCCTCTATGCCCGCGCCTTGCTCATCATCATCACGCCGATCGTAGTGCTAGAGGGCGTCATCGCATTCGCTTTCATGGAGCGGCATTGGCAGGCCGTGACCCGGCGTTTGTCGGAGGCAACGGTGCGCGACATCGCGGCGATTGTCGATTTGTACGATACGCTTCCGAATAAGTCGAAGACCGCAGAACTCGTGGGGCTCGCCAAGCAGCGCCTCAATCTCGATCTCCAGTTCCTGCCGACAGGCGATTTGCCGCCTCCCGGACCAAAACCGCTGTTCACACTCCTCGATAGGGCACTTTCGACAGAACTCAGAAAACACGTCAACAAACCCTTCTGGATCGATACGTCGGGCGACGTCCGCCTCGTTGAGATACGCGTCAAGCACGATGATGCCATCTTGCGGATCATGGCGACCCGTAGCCAGACTTACGCGTCAAACTCGCATATTTTCCTGCTATGGATGGTTGGCACATCGGTCATTCTCTTGACCGTCGCCATTCTATTCTTGCGCAACCAGATCAGGCCCATTCTGAGGCTCGCGGAGGCGGCCGACGCCTTCGGCAAGGGGCGCGGCATCCCGGAAGATTTCCGTCCCCGTGGCGCCCGTGAAGTGCGCCAAGCCGCCGAAGCCTTTCTCGAAATGCGCGATCGCATCAAGACTCACGTCGAGCAGCGCACTGTCATGCTGGCCGGCGTCAGCCACGATCTTCGCACTGTATTGACGCGCTTCAAACTCGAACTCGCTCTCCTCGGGGATTCAAGCGACACGCGCGCGCTCGGCGCCGACGTCAATGAAATGCAACACATGCTTGAGGACTATATGGCATTTGCCAAAGGCGACGGCGGCGAAGAAGCCAAGCCAACAAACCTCAAAGAACTGCTGCAAGAGATCCACTCGGACGCGCAGATCTACGGCCGCTCGGTCGAACTCAAGATGCGCAAGAAGCGTCAGGACCTCGTGTTGCCGCTTAAAAGGCAAGCACTGAAGCGTGCAATTACCAATCTTGTTTCAAACGCCGCGCGCTATGGCGACCATGTCGTCATCCGCGCCGCAACCGAAGGCCAGTGGGTACGCATCGAAGTCGACGACAATGGCCCGGGTATCCCGGCGTCTGAACGCGAAAACGTGTTCCGGCCGTTCTACCGGATCGACCACTCTCGCAACGCCGATGATGGAAATTCCGGTTTAGGCCTCGCCATAGCCCGCGACATCGCCAAGAGCCATGGCGGCGAGATCGCGCTTGGCGAGAGCTCCATGGGCGGGCTCCGGGCCATCATATCGCTGCCAATTTGAGGCCTGCCGCCAGGGAAAGCCCCTGACACGGTCTTGTGATTTGATTATGACGTTATTATATAACATTCAAAGATCATGTCAGATTGAGTCTCCACCATTCTGCCGGCGCACCGGATCATAGCCTCCAGCCGTCCTGGTGCGCACTGTCCGGCCCTCTTGAGCCGCCCATCTGAGCCTAAGGCGCAAGCAAAGGCCAGAGAAGAAGCTAGGGCCGCGAGCCTTGCCTTACCCGCTCATCCAGGCCGGGTTAGGAGCCAAGCTCGCGGCCACGCTTTTTTGCGGCAAGGATAGCTTTGATCATCAAATCCTTCAGACCGCCTTGTTCACGCATCAGCACGCCGAGTGCGGCGGCCGTCGTGCCGCCCGGTGACGTCACGTTCTGGCGCAGCGTGGCTGCGTCGAGTGGCGACGCGTCCATCAAGGCACCCGATCCAGCGACCGTGGCCCGCGCGAGCTTCATGGCAACATCGGCATCAAGCCCGGCTACGCAGCCGGCTTCCGCCAGGCATTCCGTCAAAAGAAAAACGTAAGCGGGACCTGAACCAGAAACCGCGGTCACAGCATCGATGAGCGCTTCATCCTCAACCCACACGACATCTCCGACCGCGCGCAGCAGGGCCTCGCAATCCGCTTTCTGAAATGGTGTGACATGCATATTGCCAACAGCCGCCGTTATACCGCGCCCAATGGCGGCGGGTGTATTTGGCATGGCGCGAATGACAGCCGCACCCGCGGCTAAATGCTTTTCAAAGCTCGCGATGGATTTGCCAGCGGCAATAGAAACAACGAGGGTCTTTGGCCCGGCGAGCTTGGCGAGTGGCGGGAAAACCTGATCCATCACTTGCGGCTTTACCGCCACAACGATGACGGCCGGCGCGGACTGAAGTGAAGTGTACTGCGCGTCAGCGCGCAATCCGTGGCGCCTGACAAGATCGGCCGCATCACTCGACAGCGAGGGTTCTTGCACGAATACCGATTTAGGATCGAGCCCGCGCGCGAGCCACCCCGAAAGCATCGCCGCGCCCATTTTCCCGGCGCCCGCAAGCAGCACCGGTCCGTCAAACGATAAACTCATGGCATCAAAACCGCGAAAGTTAGGGTAAGGATTACGCCCGGCCCTCGGTCTCGAACATGGTCGAAACGAGCGCCTCACGGCTTTCCTTACCTGCCCAGACGACGAACTGGAAGGCCTGGTAGTAACGTTCGCAGCCTTCGAGCGCGGAGCGGAGCAGGGCTTCGCATTGGCGGGTCGTGGCAACGGTGCCATTAAGCAAGAGCGCGTGGCGGAACATGACCAAACCTTCCTGGGTCCACAAATCGAAGTGTCCGAGCCAAAGCTGTTCGTTGATTTGAGCGACCAGGCGGTACATCTCGGGCAGGCGATTTTCGGGTACCTTGAAATCGAAGGCGCAGGCCAGATGCAAGGCTTCAAGGTCTTCGCGCCAATTGAGCGAGACGTTATAATCCGTCCAGGTGCCAGCGACCACCAATGTCAGCTCATCGTCGCTCGCGCGGTCTGCTGCCCAATCGTGGGCTGTCGCAAGCTGTTCGAAAAGATCAATCGGATTGATCACGCGCTCGTAGTTGCGTTCGGCCGTTGCCATTCGAAATCATCCTTTTTATGCGCCCGGACAAAAGTGTGATGCCCGCGCGTTCGACGCGAAACGATCTCAGCCTTCAACCGTGGGCCGCACGAAAACAGACGGCCTCCCGAGTCGCAAGGCAAGCCAAGCCTTGTCCACGGTCAAAGTGGCAAAGCACGGGCAAAGCGGGCTTTTCCGCCTTAAAATGCCGGAAGGTGTTGAGAACTTACGCGTGACTGTGGATGGTGCTCGCCTGCACTCGACGTGAGGACAATGGAGTGGGCGGCGATTGCGACTCTGCCAGACGAAACCGCTAATCGAGGGGCGTTTAGATCGTTCCAAGCTTTACTTCGAGCGCCTTGATGCGCGCTTCGAGCCGCTCGTTTTCCATTCGAGCCTTCTCGGCCATAGCCTTCACGATTTCGAATTCTTCGCGTTTGACCACATCCATGCCCTGCATGAAGCGCTCGGCTTGAGCTTTCATCATGCCCTCGACTTCCTTCTTCACGCCGTCGGCGGCACCCGCTGCATCGGTCATGATCTTGGCGAAGTCGTCGAAAATGCGATTCGTGGTCTGGGTCATAAGCCTGCCGCCTGTTGATCGTCGTCATATGTCGACTGTTACCCAGAATATGGCCCTTCCGGCCGCCGCCATCAAGGCACCATATGGCGCGCCATGCTGGACATATGCTTGCCGGTCCGGCACTTGACAGTCCGGTCCGGTTCCCGAAGAACCCTTGCCAAAGATCGGTTGCTCGATGCTTAGCTCCTGGACGGACGCCGAGAAGCCGCACGAGGACAAATGACCAGCATTTTCGCAGCGCTCACCTATCCGGACATCGGCACCGTCGCTTTTTCCATCGGCCCGTTCCAGGTGCGCTGGTACGGCCTCGCTTATATGGCGGGCCTGATCCTCGGCTGGCTCTATATCAAGCACCTGCTCAAAGACATCCGCCTGTGGCGCGCCGGTTCGGCACCGTTGACTGACATCTTGACCGACGATCTGCTGCTTTGGATCACGCTTGCGATAATCCTCGGCGGACGTTTAGGCCAGGTTCTGCTCTACGATCCAGGCTACTATTTTGCTCACCCCGGCGACTTCCTGCAAGTCTGGAAAGGCGGCATGTCGTTTCATGGTGCGCTCATCGGGTCGGGTGTCGCCATTCTCCTCTTTGCGCGCCATTTCAATGTGTCCGCGAGATCCGTTATGGATCTCTGCTGTGCGGCCGTGCCCTTCGGGCTCTTCTTTGGGCGCGCCGCGAACTTCATCAACTCCGAACATTGGGGCCGCGAGACGGACGCTGCCATCGGCATGGTATTTCCAAACGGCGGACCATTACCGCGCCACCCGAGTCAACTTTATGAAGCCGTGCTTGAGGGGTTGGTGATGTTTGTTATTCTCCGCCTCGTCACACACAAATGGGAAGGCCTCAAACGCCCTGGGCTCGTCACTGGCGTATTCCTCGTCTGGTACGCAATCGCGCGCACGGCCTGCGAATTTTTCCGCGAACCGGAGACCGCCCACGCTCTGAACCTTGGACCCTTGACGGCCGGGCAAATGTATTCGATCCCCATGCTGCTTCTCGGACTTTGGTTTATCGCCACGGCAGACCGCGAAAGCCAACCGCAAAAGGCTGAAGCGTGACGTACGATCCCGAGCTTCGGCGCAGCACGCCTCTGGCCATCAAGCTCAAGGACGAAATCCGGCACAAGGGGCCGATAACGGTCGCCGACTACATGTCGCGCTGCTTGTGGGACGAAGCACACGGATACTATACGACGCGGCGTGCCATAGGCCGCGACGGCGATTTCATCACGGCCGCCGAAATCAGCCAGACCTTCGGCGAAATCATCGGGCTGTGGGCGGGCGTTGTCTGGCAGCAAGTGCTCGGCGCTCCCAAGGCTTTTCAATTGGTCGAGTATGGCCCAGGGCGCGGCACCATGATGCGGGACGCATTGCGGGCGGTGCGCGTCATTCCAGGGCTTTGCGAAGCGGCCTCCGTGCATCTTTTGGAGATGAGCCCTGAACTCATCGCCGCCCAGCGCGAAGCCTTAAGCGACGCTACGGTTCCGCTCCAATGGGGGCACAACCTCGTTGGTTTTCCAACACCTGCTATCATTCTTGCGAACGAATTTCTCGATTCTTGGCCTGTCGAACAGTGGATCAAAACCGAGAACGGATGGCGCCAGCGCGGCATTGGTCTCGATCTCAGAGGCGAACTTTGCTTTTCCAGCATGGATCATTCGCCCGCCAACAACGGCTTCGACGCGCGCTTTCCCGGCGCGCCCGTTGGTGCACTTGTTGAAAATCAGCGGCTGGAACGATTGGCCGATGCTTTCCAAACACTGGCTCGTAGCGGCCCTGTCACAGCACTCATCATCGACTATGGTTATGCGACGGCGTCCGCTGGCGATACTTTACAGGCCGTGCGCGGGCATAAGTATGAGTCCCCCTTGACGTCGCCAGGCGAGGCCGATCTTTCAGCTCACGTCAGCTTCTATGAACTCGCGAGCGTGTTCCATTCTTGCGGCCTCGCAATCGACGGTCCCGTTACGCAAGCGGAGTTCCTCGGCTCTTTGGGCATTATTGAGCGGGCCTCACGTCTCATGCATGCCAATCCGGCCCGCGCAGGCGAAATCGAAACCGGTCTTGCCCGCCTCCTCGCACCCAACGGAATGGGAACGCGATTTAAGGCCATTGGCGTGCGGTCGCCGCAATTGCCGCCGCTGCCGGGGTTTGGGTTAGGTTAGGTTTTAGGTTTTAGGTGTTAGGTGTTAGGGAAACCGAGAACCTAGAACCTAACCCCTAGAACCTCAGATCATGCTGTCACCGATCGAAGCTGAAAACCTGAAGCAACTTCCCGGCATCCGGCACGGGTTCTTCACACGCGAGGGCGGCGTATCGAGCGGTATCTATGCCGGGCTCAATTGCGGCCTCGGGTCCAAAGACGATTCCGCTCTCGTGATTGAAAACCGGCGCCGCGTCGCCGGGCACCTCGGCGCAGACTACAGTGGCGTCGTCACGCTCTATCAAGTGCACGGAGCAACGGCGCTAACCGTTACCGGCATGGTACCGCGCGAAGGCTTGCCAAAAGCCGACGCCGTGGTCACGGCAACACCCAAACTGGCGATTGGCGTTCTGACCGCCGATTGCACGCCTGTGCTCTTTGCGGACGCCACGGCGCGCGTTGTAGGCGCCGCACACGCTGGGTGGCGCGGAGCGGTCTCGGGCATCCTAGAGAGCACAATTGCCGAAATGGAGCGTCACGGCGCGCGCCGCGAGCATATCCGGGCCGCTGTTGGCCCAACGATCAGCCAGGACGCTTATGAAGTGGGGCCGGAATTCGAAGCCGAGGTCGTCGCACTCGACCCCGCGTATGCCCGTTACTTCCGCTTGCCGCGATCCGGAGGCAGAGCACATTTCGATTTGCCGGGCTTTGTCTCAGTAAGGTTAAGAGCCGCAAACGTAGTCTCAATCGAGTTAGCAGCCCCCTGCACCAGAACAAACGAATCGAAATTTTTCAGCTACCGGCGCTCCCAAGCGCTCAAAGAGGCCGATTACGGCCGCCAAATCTCCGCCATTGTCGTGGCTTAACTGCACAATCCACAACGATTTATCCGATTTGGCCCTAATGTGGGGGCCTGAACGCGATTACTGTCGCGCCCCATCTGGACGGGCACGCTCCGGCTGATTTACAGGTGCAGGTGTGGGTACCGGTAGTTTATGTATCAGGAGTTCAAGGCCGCAGAGTTTGTACGTCGGTCGCCGGAAAAAGTTCGGGTAGACAAACGGGGGATGTCGCCGTGACGACCTTAAACTCTGCTGACGTGGCCAACCGCTACGCCCGGCCAATTCGAAGCATGGTCCTGACGTCGATCATGGCTTTGGCACTCGCTGGATGTGAAACTGGCAGCAACCTCTTGAGCGGCGTTGGAGATTCTTCCGCGCCGCAAGCGGGTCTTGCCAATCCAGTCGCGCCTCTGCCCGGCAACGTGCAAACGGCCAAATTAGAAATCGCACCTGTGATCGGCGCACCTGAAAGTGTCTCTCGAGACCTTCAGGCTCAGCTCACAACCGCTATCGAGCGCAACAAGATCTCGGTTGCCCGCGGTCCAAGCGGCAAGGGCGAATATACCTTGCGCGGCTACGTGGTGGCGGCGCGCGAGAAAACCGGTTCAAAAATATCCTACATCTGGGATGTCACAGATCAGACCGGCAAACGCGCCAATCGCATCACGGGTGAAGAACTAGCCGTTGGTTCATCTTCGGCCGATCCGTGGTCAACCGTTAGCCCGCAAATCGTGCAGGCGATCGCCGACAAGACGGCGGCACAGATTACCACCTGGTACCAAGGCACCGCTGGCACGCCGGTGGCAAGCAACGCGGCAGCGAACGTAACCCCGGGTAGCGCGGCCGCAACCACCGTCGCAACGCAAGCAGTTGCTACTGCCGGGCAAGCGCCGGCTGCGGCGGCGATCGCTAAAAACGCCGTCGCAACGGCTCCGACGCCAGCGGCAACGACAGCCGCACTAACTCCGGCGGCAACAACAGCCGCGACAACAGGCAGCATCGAGTCACCGGGTGCCTCTATAACAACCGTTCCCTTGGTCACCGGCGCTCCAGGCGATGGCAGCCAGTCGCTGACAACCGCTATCCAGCGCGAATTGACCAAAAACGGCGTGGCCTTGACCGATGCCCCGGCAGGTCCCGCTTACAAGGTCGAAGGCAAGGTCGTCATGGGCCAGGGCAAGGACGGCAAACAGCCAATCCAGATCGATTGGAACGTGCTCGACCCCAAGGGCAAGAAACTCGGCACCGTGTCTCAGAAGAACGAAGTGCCGCAAGGTTCGCTGGACGGCACATGGGGCAAAACGGCTGATGTTGCGGCCGCAGCCGCAGCCCAAGGCATTGTGAAGTTGCTGCCCCCCAGCAAGTAGGGCTAGCAGAGCCGTTTCGACAGCAGGTTTAACTGCGTATTCAATGTTTAACGCGATTAGCGGGCCCGGGCGGTTGCCACCACCGGGCCTGCTTGCTAGAAGCCGCTTG
>JANOKZ010000416.1:0-3105 GCA_031419515.1 Hyphomicrobium sp. | reverse complement strand
CTCAAGAATCCATGATTCGCCGCCACTCAAGCGAATTTAACCGTTTTCAAATGCGATTCCCCTGCTCAGGGGAGGGGTTAGGGGTGGGGTGAAGGGCTGGGCGTGATTTCAAAAATTTGCGACGCGGGATGATCGATAAAGCCCACATACTGGCGGAAATCCGTCGAACTTCGGCTGGGAACGGTGATCGCGCCTTTGGTTCGCAACGCTTTGAAAAAGAGACAGGCATACGCAAGTCGGATTGGCTTGGACGGTATTGGTCCAAATGGGGTGACGCTGTTGCTGAGGCTGGCCTAGAGCCTAATCAAAAACGAGAGGCGTATGATGACGCATACTTATTAGAGAAGCTCGCGGCGTTCGTATCTGAATTGGGTCGTTTCCCTGTGTGGGCCGAACTCAGGATGAAAGCGCATGCAGACAAAAATTTCCCAAATCACAGTGTTTGGGGCAAGCTCGGACCGATGTCATTGCAGCCAGAGAAACTTGCTCAATTCTGCTCAACTCACCCAGAATACGACCACCTCATCGACATTTGCAAGCGAGCAACCAAAGCCGCCCATAAGGATGAAATCTCAGAAACCGCCGCACCTTCCGCAGCTATTGGCTACGTATACCTGATCAAGTTCCGATCTGACTTCAAGATCGGCGCATCGAGTGATCCTGAACGCCGCTACGGTGAGATCGCAACGCAAATGCCAGAGACGATGACCAACATCCACACGATCAAGACCGATGATCCATTCGGCATTGAAAGTTATTGGCATCGCCGTTTTGAAGCGAAGCGGCTTAAGGGCGAATGGTTCCGGCTAACGCAAGCCGATGTGCGGACGTTCAAACGATGGAAGTCTATTGTTTGATTCGTTGCTTTGCCGACTTCACTTCACCTGCGAACACCTGTCTCCTTTCGTCTCCCCACCCCTAACCCCTCCCCGCTGGGGAGGGGGAATCAGCCTGCGGTCGATTTCGTTTCAATCTGGAAGCCGGTTGCTACGACTTTAACTCCACCCAAACGGGTACATGATCGGAAGGCTTTTCCCATCCGCGCGTGAAGCGGTCGATGCCGCTCGAGACCATCATGTCGGCGGCTTCGCTCGACAGCAAAATGTGGTCGATGCGGATGCCGTCGTCTTTTTGAAACGCGCCCGCCTGATAATCCCAGAATGTGTAGACGTGCGATTCGGGGTGCGCGGCGCGGATCGCGTCGGTGAAGCCGAGGGCGGTGAGCGAACGCAGCGCGCGGCGGCTTTCGGGCTGAAAGAGTGCGTCGCCGGTCCAGGCGTCGGGCCGCTTGGCATCGCGTGGTTCGGGGATGACGTTGAAATCGCCCGCGAGTACGAGCGGGGTTTCGTCGGCGATGAGGTCGCGCGCGTGCGCTTTGAGGCGTTCCATCCAGGCGAGTTTGTAGGTGAATTTTTCCGTGTGAATCGGGTTGCCGTTGGGCAGATAGAGAGAGGCAACGCGGATCATTTTTTTGCCAGCGGGGACCAGCGCTTCGATCCAGCGGGCTTGCGGGTCGGTGTCGTCTCCGGGAAGGCCGCGCGTTACGTCTTCGAGGCGTGATTTGGAGAGGATTGCGACGCCGTTGAAACCTTTCTGCCCGTGCGTTGCGACGTTGTAGCCAAGGTCCTCGAAGGCCTCGCGGGGAAAACCTTCGTCGACCGATTTGATTTCCTGAAAACAGACGACGTCGGGGCTCTCTTGCTTCAGATACGCGAGGGCATTCTCCAGCCGCGCCTTGACCCCGTTGATGTTCCAGGTGGTGATTTTCATTGAATTCCCTCTCCCCATTCTTCTGCACTTGGAATGGGGAGAGGGCAAGGGTGAGGGGCGGCCACACGTCCGAACAAGCAGCTGCCCCTCCCCCGGATCAAGTCCGGGGCCGACCCTCTCCCCCCTCGAAGGCGAGGGGGAGAGGGAGTAGTGATTACCCCTCCAAAAACCTGACCGCATAAACGGGCGGTAGGCGTGCGGCGGCTGATGACCAGCTGTCGCCTTGGTCTTCGGAAACCCAGAGGCCGCCGGTGGTCGAGCCGATGACAAGGCTGTTGCCATCGGAACTGATGTCCATGCCGTGGCGGTAGACGATGTCGTAGCTCGGCTCCTTCGGCAGGCCCTTGCGCAGGATGTCGAAGGTCTTGCCGCCGTCGCGCGTGCGCGTCACGACGAATTTGCCGTCAGAAGGAATGCGCTTCTCGTCCTTGATCTCAGGCACGAACCACGCGGTGTCGCCGTCCTTCGGGTGCACAGCGACGGCAAAGCCGAACGACGACGGCTTTACATTTTCGATTTCTCGCCAGACTTTGCCGCTATCGTCGGAGCGGAAGATGCCGTTGTGATGCTGGATCCACATGCGGTCGGGTTGGCCGGGGCATTGCGTCAGGCGGTGGGCGTCCTGGCCGTTCGGATTGAACTTGTGTTCTTCCGGCGCGTGGTCCTGCCACATGCCAGAGTTGTCGTTGGTCCAGGTCTTGCCTGAGTCTTTCGTCTGCCACACGCCGCCTGAGGAGACGCCGCAACGGACGATTTTGGGATCGCGCGGATCGACGCAAATCGAATGCAGGCCCGGTAAGTCCGCGCCGCCGCCCATCCATTCTGTGCGCTTGGGATGGCGCCAGAGCGACTCGACGATTGTCCAGCTTGCCCCGTGATCTTCGGATCGGAAGAGGCCGCCCGGAAGCGTTCCGCACCAGAGCACGCCCGTTTCTTTCAGGCCTCCCGTCTCTAAGCCCCAGACGCGCACCGTGCTCCAAGGAATAGGGTTGCCCCACATATCCTTTTCGTCATTGCCCTCGGGCTTTTCCGGATAGGCGGGGGCGGGCATCTCTGTCCACGCGGCGCCAGGGCCATTTGCACGATGCATCTTGACGCCGAAGTGGCCGAGGTCGAGCGCGGCGTAAATTTTTCCGCTGCGCTTGTCGTGGAGGATCATCGACACGTTGTCGGCGAGAAAATCCGTGCGCTCTATTTTCCAGGGTGCTGATTTGGGGCCAATCTTCGCGAGCGTGAACAAGCCTTTGCGCGTGGCGGCGAGAACCTTGAGGGACATAGAGCTATTCTCCGCGAATCCCCCTCCCCATCGTGCCGAAGGCGCGCCTCCGGCACGAC
>JANOKZ010000415.1:0-4864 GCA_031419515.1 Hyphomicrobium sp. | reverse complement strand
CGAACGGCGCACAGTCGAAGGTGGATTGCGCTTCGAGGGTGATGATCAGGTCAACGCCACAACGAGCATGACTTGGATCATGTCGCCTTTCATCCGCTGGTCGAACGAAGAAACCGATACGCTCGTTACGGAGTGCTGCGACCTTCGCCGCAGCGGCGATGTCGACACCACCATGTACGGCATCTTGATCGCGGCCGAGCCGGAAGTCTGGCTGACCAATGACGTCGCTTTCGTCGGCCGCGTCGGCGTTGGCATTTACGGCTACGACGCGGACGGCAATTTTAGTTCCTCCGACAATCTCAATGGCTTCTTTGCCAGCCAGCTGTCCGATAGCGACAGCGGCGTTGGTTTCCGCGGCCAGCTCGGCGCAGGCCTCAAGTTCAGATTGTCGAACACAGCTAATCTGGAAACCTTCGCCGAAGCCGATTACTTCTCTGACGTGGGCACGGCGCTCATGGCCAACAATCAGCCGGGCGATGCGACGCCATCGCGCACGGGCACAACGGATCTCTGGGAACTGCGCGCAGGCGCCCGGGTGACGATCGGATTTGGCAGCAACAATTAGCCGTCAACCGAATGCGCCGTAATCCGATCATGACGTCCGCAAAAGCCTGGGACGGGCTGGGTGGCCGTTATTTTGCGCGCTTCGCAAGCGCGTAATTCAGCATCTTGTAGGCAAGTGCTGCGGCCGTGAAATCGTAGGCGTGCAGCCCCTTAATCGGCGCAAACTCCACGAGATCGGCACCCACCACATTGCTCACTTCGCACGCCCGGCGCAAAATCGCGAGGGCTTGCAGATAGCTCATGCCGCCCGGCACGGGCGTTCCCGTTGCCGGCATGATGGCAGTATCCAGCCCATCAATATCAAACGTGATATAAACCGGGCGCCCCTTCAATGGGGCAACGATTTTCTCGATATCCCATCGCGCCTGATCGATACCGAGGTGCATATGAATGCGATGGCGATTGGCATCATAAAAATCGGCTTCCTCTTGGCTAAGGCCGCGAATGCCAACTTGCACAAGCGTGATCTTGGCGTCATCTAGAACCCGGCGCATCGCAGAAGCATGTGAAAAGTGTTCACCCTGATAGCCGTCACGCAGATCCGCATGCGCATCAAGTTGCAGGACCACGAGATCCTTATACTTCTGTGCCAATGGCCGTATCGCAGCGCACGTTACGGAATGCTCGCCGCCTAACACGAATGGAAATCTTCCGTCCTCAACGACAGCGGCGGCGATTGCCTCGAGCTGCTTCAGCGCCGCAACTATTCCGCTTTTGATCTTGGGCGGCTTTAGACACGCGATGCCATAATCCTTGTAGGGTTCGCGCCAGAACTCCTCATCGAACAATTCCAATTGTTGGCTGGCTGCAAGTATAGCCTTGGGGCCGGCGGCCGTACCGCTCCCGTAGCTGACGCTCGCCTCAAGCCCGAACGGAATGATGACAGCGCGTGCAGAGTCCGGCGTGCGCGAGTCTTCGCGCAATGCATCGAGAAACGACTTCTTCGCCGGCAGATATTCGAATTTCACAGCACGCCCCTCGACGCTTCTGGCCAAACGTGTCACGCGTTCTTCGCGATTCTTTCGTTTTCCATTTCATAGATCGAGTACATAGGCTCGTCTTCCAATATCACGTCGTGGTACGATCCGTAGCCGTTGAAACGCGAAGATAGCGCCCGTCCGTACGCGCCTATGTTGCCAATTTCGATGTAGTCGCCTTCGCGCACGGACGCGGGCAGCAGGAACGGTCCTTTCATGTGATCGATTGAATCGCACGTCGGTCCCCAGAATTCGAACGGCAACAGCGGTTCATTAGGATCTAGACCCTCGCGAATGAGCCGAACGGGGAACACGAAGCCAAGTTGCGCGCTATCGTAGAGCGCGCCATACCCGCCGTCGTTGATATAGAGTTCGTCGCCTTTGCGCAGATCGACCTTAACGATCAGGCTTTCGGCCTCGGCGACAAGCGCGCGGCCGGGTTCGCAAATCAAACGGCAATGCTCGGTCACGGGCATCTTGGCTTTTGCGGTTTTGATGACTTGGATGAAGTCTGAAAGGCGCGCTGGAACGCTATCGGTATATTGCGATGGGAAACCGCCGCCCACGTCAATGGCATCAACTACAACTCCGGCCTTAACGATAAGTTTTCTGACTTCCTCGAACGCCATGGCGTAAGCGTCCGGCGTCGTCGTCTGCGATCCAACATGGAATGTGATGCCGAGTTCGTCCGCAACTTGGCGCGCCTTGACGAGAAGCTTTGCCGCCTTCTGGCCTGTGATGCCGAATTTGCGCTCAAGCGGCACGCGGCTATTCTTGGCCGGCACAGCGATGCGCACAAACAGCTCAAGATCCTTAGCGCCGCCCGTCTCCTCTACAATCTTCTGCAATTCGTCTTCGCAATCGAGCGCAAAGCACTTGATATCATAGTCGAAGTACGCCTTGCGGATGGCATGGCGAGGCTTGACCGGGTGCATGAAGTGGAGCCGTACGCCAGGTATAGTCGCCGCATCTTCCAGCTCCGCAACCGACGCGACGTCGAACTGTGTAATGCCGGCGCCATAGAGTGCGCCAACCAAGAACACAGAGCTATTGGCTTTGTATGCGTATGCGACTTCGCCGGGGAAATTTTTTGTGAACCATCGCGCCGCCCGGCCTGCCGCATGCGGCCGGGCCGCAAACACCGGCAGAACAGGCTCAAGTGCCTTAACCATTTCAATGGCAGAGCGGAATTTTTCCATGCGCGCGCGACTTTCACCAATTGCGGCTGAACCCCAGAATGACGGCACGATCTGACATCGCGGTCATTCAACGATTGCACGATTTAGGGTCCCCTGCCTTCCCTGTAAAGGCCCTATCGGATGCCTTGCCCGCAACAAGGTCAAAGCGATCCTCAAGCACGTAATGATTCTGTATGGTTCTGCGGCGGAGATTGACGAAACTAACTGTATCGCCTCAACTGCCACTTCGCGTCTCTTGCCACGGCATGCACTCAGATGAACAACTTTCGAAATGCCTTCCAGAGCGACCCGCAAAGTGCGCTCGCGTTGAGCGGCTTTCTCATTGGACTTGCTTTCGGGGCCCTCGCCTGGCGTACGAATTTTTGCGTTATGGGCGCCGTCTCGGATTGGAGAACGTCGGGCAGCCGGCATCGCATTGGAGCGGTTGCATTGGCCGCAGCTTTCGCCATTGTCGCGGCTCAAGCCCTTAACGCACTCGGGCTCACGGACTTAACTCGAACGATGTATTTGACGCCGCAGCTGAATTGGGCAGGCGCCGCAGGCGGCGGACTTTTGTTTGGCTTTGGCATGGTCTCCGCCGGTGGATGCGCCAGTCGTAATCTCGTGCGCGCGGGTGCCGGAGATGTGCGTGGGCTCATCACACTTCTCGTCCTCGCACTCGCGGCATTTGCAACGATGAGCGGAGTGCTCGGACCGCTGCGCGCGGGCATAGAATCAGCAACCGCTCTGTCACTTGATCGTTTCGGTTTCCAGACACAGAGCCTGGGTGATGTTGCGAACCAACTCGGGATCAGCGCGAGTATCAGCCTTTGGCTCGCGCCGCTTCTGGTCGCCGGACCCTTGGCAATTTTCGCTTTTTTTCATTGCCGCGTTGGCGATGACAAACTCGCTCTTCTGGCCGGAGCTGGCGTTGGTCTGCTCGTCGCGATCGGGTGGCTGGTAACGGGACTCGCCTATAACGACATGAACGTCAGTCCAATTGTCCCAACGTCGCTGAGTTTTGTTCGCCCCGTCGCAGACACGATGGATTGGATCGCTCGCTCGACCGCCCTCGGCCTACCTGGATTTGGGGCGGCGTCTGTTTTCGGCACTTTGGCCGGCAGTTGCCTTATGGCCCATTCTCATGGCCGATTTCGGGTCCAGGGATTCGCCAATAACGATGACATGCTGCGCCATCTAGGCGGCGCGCTGGCCATGGGCGTTGGTGGCGCACTGGCGCTCGGCTGTTCAATCGGACAAGGCATCACAGGCGTTTCGACGCTATCAATTCAATCGATGATCGCGGCTTTTTCAATTCTGACCGGCACAGCGTGGGCGTTGAGGCGGCTCGAACAATCCATCTGACGACTGCTATCCATTCCCAAGCACGACGACGGCACGGCCATCGCGAACTGGCGTGCCGGGCGACGTGTCTTGCCGTTCTTCGGTCCGCGATCCGCTGTCGCGAAGGCGGCGCAAAGCTTGTGCGCGCGCCGCGCGGGCGCGTTCCGCCTTGTTCGGATTGCGGCGTAGATCAGCGTCCGTAATCGTGCTGTCTCGCACAAAATTTTCCCAATTCCCGAGCACCGTGAACCTCTGGCGGCCAAAATCATGTTCGATACCCGTTGGCGGCGCCGGCGACGTCGAGCACTGCGCGACAAGCGTTTCCCGTCCTTCTTCCTTGATCCGCAGCTGATAGGGAGCCGACGTCCCGGGAACGCGGTGTGTCTTGCCGGCGCTAATCAGGTTGTCCGGCTCGAAATCATTCGGGAAAAGAACCGTTGCCTTGCCAGCCGCATCGACGTTGATCAGCGTCAGAAAGCAGTCCTTATCGGCTTCGGCATTGACCGCGATCAGATCGCCGGCCGCCGGACGCACCTTATCTATCCATACATTCAGCGAAATGGCGTTCGAGGTACTCTGAGGCGCGGGTGCCTTTGTCGAGGGGCTGTCGCCCGTCTGTTCTACACCTTTTAGATACCCGAGTAGCCGCTCTACTTCCGGTCTCGGCAACCGGCCATGTTGGATGCGGCGCGCGAGTGCTCCGGCCGGCCCCGCCGCTTTCGCCAATGCCGCCTCAAAGGTCTCGCGCTCGAGCCCAAGTTCAATTGCTGCCCCGGCAAGATCGACGGACAACCGGTACCT
>JANOKZ010000414.1:0-7578 GCA_031419515.1 Hyphomicrobium sp. | reverse complement strand
GCTGCTTGCCGATGATGACTTCGGCCTTGCCCGACACCATGCTCATCTTCTGCATCCAAACGGCGAACTCGGGCGTTCCTTCGGTCGGCTTGGTGCGCTCGACATAATATTCTTCGCGATAGACGAACATGACGACGTCGGCGTCCTGCTCGATTGAGCCCGATTCGCGCAAATCCGAGAGTTGCGGGCGCTTGTCTTCGCGGTTTTCAACCTGACGCGAGAGCTGCGAGAGCGCGATAATCGGCACCACGAGTTCCTTGGCGAGCGCCTTCAACCCCGTGGTGATTTCGGTGATTTCCTGCACGCGGTTGCCATCGCCGCGCTTGGAGCCTGAGAGCAGCTGCAAGTAGTCGACGATCAAGAGGTCAAGCCCGTGCTGGCGTTTGAGTTTTCGCGCGCGGGCCGACAACTGCGCGATGGTGATGCCGCCGGTCTGGTCGATAAAGAGCGGAATACGCGACATCTCGCCCGCCGTCTCGGCCAAGCGGCGGAACTCGTTGTCGTCTATCATGCCGCGGCGGATTTTTTCCGAACTGATTTCGGCCTGCTCGGCGAGAATACGGGTCGCCAGCTGTTCGGACGACATTTCGAGCGAGAAGAAGCCGACAATGCCGCCGTCCACGACCGTCTCGGTGCCATCGGGTGCCTTCTCAGAGCGGTAGGCTTTCGCCACGTTATAAGCGATGTTGGTCGCGAGCGCGGTTTTGCCCATCGACGGGCGGCCGGCAAGAATGATCAAGTCCGAGCGCTGCAAGCCGCCAAGCTTGTGATCGAGATCGGAGAGGCCCGTGGAGGCCCCCGACAAGTGCCCCGCGCGCTGGAAGGCGCTGTTCGCCATATTGATCGCGGTCGTCAGCGCGCTTTGGAAGCTCTCGAAGCCCTGGCCATACTTATTCTGTTCGGCCAAACCGTAGAGCCGCGACTCCGCGTCTTCGATCTGTGTTTTTGGCGGCTGATCGACGGCGCTGTCGTAAGCTGTGTTGACCAAGTCTTCGCCGATGACGATGAGCGAGCGCCGGGTCGAGAGATCGTAGACCGTGCGGCCATATTCCGCCGCGTTGATGATCGTTGTGGCGTTCGCGGCCAGGCGGCCCAAGTACTGCGGCACGCTCGTATTGCCGTCGATCGGCTCGGCGTTCTCGAAAAACGATTTAACGGTGACGGGCGTCGCGACTTTGCCCGCGTGAATAAGGACGGCAAGCGTCTCAAAGATGCGCGCGTGCAGCGGATCGTAGAAATGCCCCGGTTGCAGAAAACCCGAGACGCGATCCAAAGACTCATTGTTGACCAGGATCGCGCCTAAGAGCGCTTGCTCGGCCTCCAAGTTATGGGGCGGCTGCCGGAAGGTCAGCGCTTCGGTTGCCGAGGCGGCTTCGCGCAGCTTTTCAGTCAGCGTGACCGAGGGACTTGCGTATGCGGGATTTGCGTATGCGGGATTTGCCATGGGAGTGGCTTAGACGATTTCCCGGCTGATTCCCCGTGCCAAGACTTTTTCTCCGCGTCTCGTCCCCGTTATCAACACGGGCACGTCGCCTGTAGCGAAAACGCTTGCGCGATGCGAATCAGCCAATGTTTGCCAATCGCTTGTTTCCCCATATGTCTCCAGGACACGGATTTGTCACGTTTTCACGCCAAAGCCGGTCTGCTCATCGGATTGGGAACGGCGTGCAAGATCAAGTCACACCCACAGACAGCACACTTGTCGTCGCTGCTCTTTGCGACAAGAGTTCCTTTGCGGTCCTGGTCCGCCGTTGGGAAGGCCCGCTGACCCGTTTTGTGAGCCGCATCCTCGGACAGAGTGCCCAATCCACCGAAGACGTTTTGCAGGACACTTTCATCAAAGCCTTCATCAATCTGAATGACTTTGATGGCAATCGTCCGTTTGGTCCTTGGATCTATAGGATCGCCCGCAACGAGGCAATCAGCTTTCTTCGTAAAAAACGTCTCGAACCGCCCTCGGTCACAGCCCACGATGGCATTTTGCTACTCGAGCGCATGTCCGATGGTATCACGGCGCAAGAAATATACGACAAATCGCGTATGGACGTGCAGATCCGCAGCGCAATCGCCAGCATGGATCCGCGCTATCGCGAAGCCTTGGTGCTCCGCTACCTTGAGGAAAAGGGATACGATGAAATTTCTGAGATCTTGGCATTGCCGGCCGGTACGGTCGCGACCCTGATTAACAGGGGCACCAAACAGTTGCGGGCTGCTTTGGACACTGCAAAAGCAAAAGGTCTCATATGAAAGACGCAGCGTGAGCGACCTCGAAAAGAAAGTGCTGGATCAAATCGAACGCCGTCGCCTCGCGCCGCGCCCCTACGTCTATTTCCTTGCCAAACGTTCGGTGTTTTGGACTCTTGCGGCTCTCTCTATCATTCTTGGAGCAGTGTCGGTTGCTGTTCTTATTTTTGCCGGAACCGATTACTTTACGACCGGCGGCCGCGGTTTAGACGATATGCCGCTCGACGACGTGTTTGAGTATCTGCCCGTTGTTTGGCTCGGCATATTGTCGATGTTTGTGGCGAGTGCATACTATGCGCTGCGGCAAACCCGGCGCGGTTACAGCTACAATGCGGTCTCGCTTTTCTGCGTGGCTCTGACAATCAGTATTTTGCTTGGATGTCTCCTGCACATGGCAGACGCCGGGCGGCGAACGCATGCGTTCTTGTTGCGGCGTCTCCCTATTTATGAGGCCCTGACACGTCCAATGGACAAGTCTCTGGCCGATCCTGACAAGGGCTGGCTCGCTGGGACATCGCTTGGATTTGACGGCAAGTCGACGCTGACCATCAAGGATTTCAACGGGCGCACTTGGACGGTGGATGTGTCGAATGCCAAAGTTATTCTCGATGAGCCGCTCGGTTCGCAAGAAGACGTCTCGATCAAAGGTCAGCGAACCGGCCCAGCAACGTTCAGCGCGCAATCGATCGAGGACTGGGATTAACTGGCGCGAGTTATCTCGCGCGCGAGACTTACCGCGCACTACGGTGCCGGTCCGCCAATTCAAATTATTAGCCAAACAATTTTGAAAGAAAAAATGTCTGCCGCACGTAATGGCAATTGACGGTGCGCCAGATGCATGGCCGCAGCGTTCACACATCGTCTGACGGACTTAATCCCATGTGAGCAAGCGGGCTCAGTGGGAAACGGGGGTCTGCTGGCTTCTTCTCCCCTCAACAGAAAAACATTCGAGGAATTTGCACATGGCTATTAATCCCGCTGACTTCGTCAAGGGCGTCAACAATCCCTACATGCCGCTGATACCCGGCACGACGCTGGTTTACAAAAATGTGGACGGGACCGAGGGTGTCCGCTTTCAGGTCACTCGAGAGACGAAAATGGTGAATGGCGTCGAATGTGTCGTCGTTCTGGACAAAGCATTCGCCGACGGACAACTTCACGAACGAACGTTCGATTATTTCGCCCAGGATGTAAATGGTAACGTCTGGTATTTCGGCGAGTCCGTGCAAAACATAGAAAATGGCAAGGTCATCAACACAAACGGTTCGTGGCTAGCCGGCGTCAATGGCGCGGAGCCTGGCATTATCATGCAGGCAAATCCGCAAGTCGGCCAAGTCTATGCGCAGGAAAACGCGCCGGGTGTAGCTCAGGACATGGCTGACATCGTCAGCGTCACGCGCGTTGCCGACGTGCCTTATGGAACGGCAACAAATGTGCTGCAAACTCACGACTTCACACCACTTGAGCCGACGCATCACGAACTTAAATCATATGCCAAGGGCATCGGTCAGATGCTCTCCATTAATCTTGCGACGGGCGAGGCCGAACGGCTGGTAAGTATCGAATTCGACGGAACGAGTGCCGGGGACGTTATCGTGGGTAATACCGGAACGGACGTTCTGCGCGGCCACGCTGGCAACGACAGGATCAGCGGCCTTGGCGGCAATGACGTGCTCATCGGGGGGGCAGGTAAGGATGTATTATTTGGAGGAGCAGGCCACGACATTTTCAAATTCGATAAGCTGACGGACTCGTCCCTTCAAGGGGGCGGGCGCGACTTAATTCGCGACTTTAAACATGGCGTCGATGACTTCGATGTCCGCAATATCGATGCAAACTCAAAGATCGCTGGCAACCAAGCTTTCAAATTTATCGGCAGCGATCAATTTCACAATATCGCGGGAGAGCTGCGGGTTCTGCAAGTTGACCGTTCTGGGACAACTCTTGATTACACCGTCGTTTCTGCCGACGTGAACGGCGATGGACGCGCCGATTTCCAGGTATTTCTAACGGGCCTGAACACACTTACCGCAGGTGATTTCCTGCTCTAGGAGACCCGTCCTTAACAGGCATTGTCTCCCGGTGGCAGGACCCGCTGTGCAGCTTAAGTGTCTCGACAGCGTTTCCCCGGCGGGCCCTTATGACTGGCCCGCCGGGTCTGACACCGTACAAAAAAAGCGGGATATGTGATCAGGTGTCGGACCCAGAGGGTCAGACACCTTTCACGGAGACGGCGGCCGAAAAGTTGCTTAGGCTTCCTCGCCAGGCTCCGGCTTCGCGCCGTCGTCGAAGACGCCGTCCGGATTGAAGGTTTCGAGTTCGATTTTTTCGTCCTTGATGTGGGAAACATTCTCGCCCTTGGCCTGCTTTTCGGCTTCGTCGGCCGAGCGCGCGATGTTGAGCGAGACCTTGACCACGACTTCAGGATGCAACTGAACCTTGAGAGCATGCACGCCAAGCGTCTTGATCGGCTTTTCGAGAATGATCTGGTTGCGGTTGACGGTAAAGCCGCCCGCCGTGATCGACTCGGCGATGTCGCGCGTCGAGACCGAGCCGTAGAGCTGGCCCGTGTCGCCGGCCGCGCGGATAAGCACAAAGCTCTTGCCGTCGAGCTTAGTTGAGACGGCCTCGGCTTCTTTCTTATGCTCAAGGTTGACGGCCTCTAACTGGGCGCGCTTGCCTTCGAAGACTTTTTTGTTGTCTTCGGTTGCGCGCAGGGCCTTCTTCTGCGGCAGCAGGAAGTTGCGCGCATATCCGTTTTTGACGTTGACGACATCGCCCATTTGGCCCAGGCGGCCGATGCGCTGAAGAAGAATGACTTGCATGTTGGTTGCTCCATAGTTTCCGATTTGTGATTGGGTAGTTTGTTCGAGTTAGGTTTGAGACGAGGGCGGCGGCCCAGCGCCTGAATGATTGCCGGGTCCGGTATGGCGGCGGTATCCGAAGATCGACTCTCCAAGCCCCATGAGGGCCAAGACGAGCGTGGCGCCGGCACTGAAAACGAACAGTGCCGCGTAGATTGCGGAGAGCGTGAAATTGCGCCACGGCGAGCCGCGCGTCACATAGTGCGCAACCGCGAGGCCGAGCAGTGTGAACGCAAAATAAAACGCTCCCATGAATCCGCCCGCCATCAGCCCCACAATGCCGCCGCCAAAACTGATGGCGAGCGCGATCAGGAAAACGAGTGACGATCCGCGCGGCAATTCCAGCAGGGCGAGGTCAGGCCAGGGACGCGCGAGACGGCCCGACGCCAGCGTCACGCGGCCGGCCAACCACAAGCTCAGAAGCGATGTCAACATGACGGCTATAGCCATTACAGCGGGCAGCAAGCGCACGGTTGTCGCTGTAATCTCATCGATCTGGTTTGCGGCAATCGGTGGTGCGCCGGGGATATTCGGCAGCTCGGTCGTGACGAATTTCTCGATGACTTCGCGCAGCGCCTTGGTCAGCGCGTCAACATCCGCGCCAAGCAGGATGAGCGTCAGAACCGCAAACAGTCCGCCGAAGATGGCGGCAACTGTGACCAAGCGGCCGGTCGGATACCACTCGCGTGATTGCTCGTCCCCGCGCGCGAGCATTGCAAGCCGGGACAGTACAGCGGCGGGCGCGGCTTCGCTCACAGCAAACACGAGGGCCGTCGCCGGACTGGAGGTGATGGCGAGAATAGCAAGCGTCGCCGTCAGGGCGGCAATTGCGGCGGGAACTAAGCCGAGTCCGAGGCCAGCCAGATAAATTGAAAAGGGTGTGAGCAGAAACAGCACGAAGCGCGACAGCACGGGGCCGGTCGTCGCAGAGACGAACACGATTGCTGAGATGGCGCCGGCACAGATGCCGAGGAGGATCGATTGCGGTGTCATGGTCCTGCTGTCCCGCGATGTTCGCGGTTAGAACGAAATCCGGCATCATGCCGTCTTCGTCCAACGAAGTGGAAGTCCGGCAATCGGCAAGCGGAGTAAAGAAAATCCGAATGCCTATTGCCGTATGTCTATTGCCGTCTTCACTTAATCACATACGGCAGCAGCCCGAGGAAACGTGCGCGCTTGATGGCACGCGACATTTCACGCTGCTTCTTGGCCGACACGGCCGTAATGCGACTCGGCACGATCTTGCCGCGTTCCGACACATATCGGCCAAGCGTGCGCACGTCTTTGTAATCGATCTTTGGTGCCTGATCTCCCGAGAACGGGCAGGTCTTGCGGCGGCGATGGAAGGGACGGCGGCCTGGGCTGCCGGGTGTTTGAATCTCGGCCATGGGTTAGCCCTCCGAACCAGAATTAGATGAGCCTGATGTTGTGCCCGGGGTCGTGCCCGGCGTCGTATTGGGGGTCGTAGCGGGACCTGCGTCACGCGGGGGACGAGGAGCGCGTGGCGCTTCGCCTTCACGCGGTGGACGAGGGGGACGATCACCGCCTTCGCGGGGAGGACGCGCGTCGCCGCCTTCACGCGGAGGGCCGCCTTCTCGTGGAGGTCCACCTTCTCGTGGAGGTCTGGGACGGAATGTCGAGCCGCCTTCGCGGTCGCCACGGAATCCGCCACCGCCTGGACCACCACCACCACCACCGCCGCCACCGAAGCCACCACGTCCGCCGCCGCCACCGAAGCCGCCACGTCCGCCGCCGCCGCCGAAGCCGCCGCCGCGATCAGGACGATCGCCACGTTCGCCGCGGTCATCGCGGTCCTGCTTGCGCATCATTACGGAAGGTTCGGTCTCATGTACTTCAACACGGACGGTCAAAAAGCGAATGACGTCGGAATTGATGCCCATTCGCCGTTCCATTTCAGCGACGGCCGCCGGAGGGCTGTCGATGTTGAAGTAGGCGTAGTGCGCCTTGCGGTTCTTTTTGATTTTGAATGCGAGGCCTTTGACGCCCCAGTATTCTTGCTTTGTTACTTTGCCTTTGCCCTCAGTGATAACGCCTTCGAATTCCTTCATAAGCGCTTCGACTTGGGCTTGGGTGACGTCCTGGCGCGCCAGGAAAGTATGCTCGTAGAGCGGCATACGGATCAGCCTTTCAGTTTGCGATTCACGATTGGGCAACCCCAAACGCGTCATCCCTCCGGCGCAAAGCCCTGATGAGCCTGAGAAAGGCTTATCTAGTACCCAAAGGAGAAGACACTGGGGGACGGGGCCGTCTCGCGCCTGAGTTGCCTCAGTTATGAGTCGCTGCTCCTCTTTGTGTGCCGCTGCAACTTGCCTGTTTCGCCCGCCGCTCCTTCTGGTTGGCCCGAACTTTCGGGGCAACGTTCTGGAACAATTGCGTTTTCAGGCGTGCAACCGCACGCAAGCCCCCGTTCAGCCTCCAACCGGAGCGGGTGAAGGGCGGTGTGTATAGG
>JANOKZ010000413.1:0-11669 GCA_031419515.1 Hyphomicrobium sp. | reverse complement strand
ATCGGAATGTCCTTGATGCCCGGCAGGCCATCGATGTTCTGGCGCGTATCTTCCGAGATGAGGCCGGCAAGAGCGATCGTGCCGCCAGATGGCAATTCCACCGTCGACTTGGCTTCGCGTTTACGGATCGCGGGGATCGAGAAGCCGGAGAGTGAAACAGCGCCTTGGTTCGACAGTTCGCTGACTTCGGTTTCGATCTTCAAGCTGATGCGGCCTTCCGAAAGCACAATCGGCGTAAATGCGAGGCCGACACCGAACTTCTTGAACGTAACGCTCAAGCTGCCGTTGGTATCGACGACCGGGATCGGATACTCGCCGCCAGCCAGGAAGTTGGCCGGTTCGCCCGAAACAGCCGTCAAGTTGGGTTCGGCAAGCGTACGCACCAGGCCTTCACGTTCAAGTGCGCGAATGGCATGGGTGACGGCGCTGCCGCCGCTGCCCCAGGCGCCATCCAGTCCCGAGTTACCAAAAGATCCGGAGGTTGGGCCGGTATTGTAGTTACAGAGCGAACCCACCGGGCAGCCGATTGCCGGGTTCGTTGGGCTACCCGCGGTCGATACGCCCGGTATCGGCAAACGGCCAAGGCCGGCTGCTGCTGTCAATGGCAGAGCATTTTCCGTCAGCAGCGTTGTCGAGAAGTTTCCAGCATTGATAGCGCCGCCAAGGTTGACACCGAGTTGCTTCAAGACAGAGCGCTGTACTTCTGCGACCGTCACCTTGAGCATGACCTGCTCTTCGGCTTCAACACTTAACATGTTGATGACGATTTCTTCCTCGCCTTTTGAAAACTTTTTGACCGATGTACCTTCAGCCGCCGACTTCGACACCGTTTCGAATTCGACGGTTGCGAACTGCCGGGCAATGTTGGCAGCGCGCACCGAGTCCGTCGGGTTTTTGACCGATCCGGTGAGCACCACGGTCTGATTGAGCATTTCGACCTTGATGCGCGAACCTGGAATCAACCGGTTCAGCATGCTTTCAAGACCGGCTGTTTCGCGTTCGATGAACACTTCGAAGGTCGCGAATTGATCGCCGTTGACGTCAAAGAAGAAGGCGTTGGCTTCGCCAATCTTGCGGGCGAGAAGGAAGACCCTGTTGGCGCTCAGCACAACAGCATCGACCGCCACGGGGTTTGAAACCATGACGTCGCGAACATCGCGCGGAAATTCGATCAAGACCGACTTTCCAAGACCTATCTTGATGTTTTTTCTGATCGGCGCGCCTTCATTTTCCTGCACGCGAATGAAGGACTGATGCGCGTTTGCCGCTGCAATCGTCTCAATGCCGCCAATGGCAGTCTTATCGTTCGCCTGGGCCTGGCCGGCGCCTGCCGGGGCCGGGAGCGAAAACTGGGTAAATGACAGTGCTCCGAGCAAAAGGCCCGAGAGTAATCCAACATTCTTGCGCATGATCTATCCGCCTTATGACGACTTACCGACGTACGTGTACTCAGTTCACTCCGTACACACGTGATTTGGCACCGTAACGCAGAACTCTCACAGCGTTGCCTTGCTCCCGCTTCGTCAAATCCAAGCCGCCCGCACGGGCAGCATCCGAATTCATGTCCGCGACGCTACGCAACGTTAAAACGATTTCACCCATCTTGTTGGCTAGCGCCATCATCTCGGCCTGACGGGGCGTCAACTCGAGAGTTGCGGTTTTGCCGTCGCCGTCCGCGGCTTTCTTGCCTTCTTTTGTTTCGATCTGCTGGCCAATCGCGATCACCCGCACATTGCGGAAGATCGTGTCGCTCGCATGCTGCTGCGATCCCGTTTTGGATTGCAGCTCTCTGATAAGAATGACATCGACGTGATCGTTCGGCAGAATGAGACTGCCGGCAGCAGAAGCGGCACTGATTTTGGTCGCCACCGCGCGCATGCCGGCAGGCAGGATTGCCGCCAGAACCCCGCCTTGACCCGCCTTGATCAATTTTTGCATATTGATCGGCTCGCCAGCGATAAGCGCCGAGCGCGCGATCGAGCCTGAAATATCGCGCATCTTGCTCTGACCACCACCCTGTTTGGTGATGTATCCGCGGGCCGCCGCTTCTGTAGGCCACGACACCCAGCGCAGGTTGCCTTCATTGACGATACTGCCGACGGAAATGTCCGATCCCGCCACCAAGACTTCGGTGGTATTCACCTTTGTCTCCACGATCGTCGGAGCCACTGGCTTCGTCATCAACGAGTTCGCTAAGAAAAACGCACCGATGGCTGCGACGAGGGCAACTCCGAAGCCTATCACTTGGGCTCTCTTCATCGCACGCAAGGTCCTTTCAATCCGGGTTCATCCAAATTTCTAAACCCGAGATTGGAGGATAAACGTCAATGTAGAGTTAAGGACCGTTTCAAAAAACATCAAAGCGGAGTGTCTTTGCGCAATGCGTTGCCGCGCCGTAAACGTCGACGGACGCACCAATGGGCGCGCCCGCTGAAAAAATCGAAATGTCATGCGACGACGCGGCCGACGATGCGGCGAATCAAACCGACAAAACTTTGAACCACACTGTTGCAGGATAAAGCATGAGTGCTGCTGCTGCGATGGCGATTCCGTAGGGAATGCCTGTGCCGTTGGCGTGCAGCTTATGGGCCCATTCAGGTAGCGGCCAGTTGGTTGCCGGAATGAAGCGGCGATAAAAAAGAATGGCAAGGGAGAGCAACCCGCCAAACAGCGTGACGTAGATAATGTATGGGGCCACCTGATCGAAGCCCATCCACAACGCGCCGGCAGCCATGAGTTTGGCATCGCCCCCGCCGAGGAGATTGAAGGAGAACAGCACGAACCCAAACACAAGAACTGCGGTCCCCACTCCAACGTGGGACAGGGCATCCTGCCAAGTAAGGCCAACTGCAATAACCGACGCGCAGAATGCCGCAACTAAGGCAATCGAGATCGCGTTCGGGATCTTCATTGTCAAAAGATCATTCGCGGCCGCAAACGCCATCGCGATAGGGAAAACGAAAAGCAGGGCAGAAGCGATCACGGATATCTCTCCTTTCAACGGGCAAAGACCGGCATGGTCAACGGGCAAAAGCCGGCATGGCGACGCGTTGAAATTGCCCTGCAAGAGTTAACTCCCCCTTAACATAACCTGGGGAAACGAAAGCTGAAGCCTTAAGCCATTGGATTGCAGGCGACCCCGTTAGACGCCGAAGCCTGCCGTGACGTCGATGAAAATCTGGTCGAGCTCAATTCCAACATTCCTGAGTGCGGCGATGATCGACATGCTCACAATCGCGGCGATGAGCGCATACTCAATCGCTGTCGCGCCAGATTCGTCGCGCGTCAGCGCCGCAGTTAGACCAGCCCACTTGATCATTTTTTGTTGCTCCCCATTCTCTCAAGCGCTCGCGCCTGTCGTTATCTTACGTATAACCGTGACTGGTTAAAGCCGATCTATTTTCGCAGTGAAATCTCGCAAATTTCTGAAAAAAATTCCGTTCAGTAAGTTTGTCTAAGCAAAGAAATCGAGCGCCGATGATGCGGCCGCCGCTTGTGCAATAGAAATTGAAACGCCCGGAGGGGTTCTCCGGGCGCTTCACAACTTCGATGCGCAAAGAGCGCTTATTAGCGGTTCTGCATTTCGGTCGAAATGTCGCCGAACGTGCCCTGGAGTTCATCGCGGAGGCTCTGGAGAGCTGCGATGATGCCGACGCTGACGAGAGCGGCGATCAGGCCGTACTCGATTGCGGTGGCGCCCGACTCGTCATTCATGAAACGCGAAACGATGTTCTTCATAACTACTCTCTCCCAATTGCTACAGATAGATCTACCGATCGGTTCCCCGGGGGAGCACTCGTCCTCACCGCTGAACTAAAGCGAACATACCCCCAACAAGTTAAACCCAGGTAAAAAGCGCGGAAAACCGAATAAATAATTCCTGATTACTTCTTAACATCGGAGTTAAATGTTTCAATAATTCATGATTTGCATGACTACTTAAAGTAATAATGATGTATTACTTGTTGGATTTTAGGCCTTCGCGATGAAAATTGCAGAACGTATCGATTAATCATTGGTTTATTACGGCTATAGTCTCGGCAACACCGGGCTTCGCACCTCGGCAAACACAAACTTCCCGCAAAAACGGACTGCAACTATTTTGCTTTTGCTTCGCGATCCCGAAGATGTGTGCCCGCTCGTCTGGCTTGACTACCCAAAAAATCCCGGCCCATTGGTTCCGCGAGCCGGCCGCTGGGGTTCCGCGAGCTGGCCGCTCGAACACGAGCCACAGAATTTTCGCCGCAGCGGTAGCGTGGCGCTCTATCCCGGCACGCTCGTTTGCAGTTCCTTCATTATTTCCTGAGGTAATGGGGCACTCGCGTTTCTTCAAAAGGACATGAAAGCCATGCGGCTTCGCTCATCCCTGCCTGCAAGCGGTGACTCATACATCAAGTTTGCAACCCTGATCTCTCTTGCGCTTGTCGCGAGCTGGTCGATTTCACGTCCCGCTCTTGCAGGAGACCTTGTCGTCCAATTCGATCAGGCCCAACTCCTCAGGCTTCCCCGGCCGGCCGCGGAAGTCATAATTGGCAATCCGTCAATAGCGGACGTCACCTTGCAGGGCGGCAATATCTTGGCGATCACCGGCAAAACCTTTGGCATCACCAACGTGATTATCCTCGACGCCGACCGCAACGTCATCCAGGACCAGCGCATCCTCGTCGAGCGTGATGAGCGCCGCATGGTGAACTTGCTCAAGGGCTCAACGAGATTTACGTTCTCGTGCACTCCAAATTGCCAGCCAAATCTGACACCTGGCGATGACACAGAGTTCTTCGGACAGATCAGCAAGCACAACTCCGAAAAGACAAAATTCTCCGCGTCTGCCTCTGAGAGCGCCGACGCGGGCGGTAACGCTCAATAAAAGCGCCGGCAGCCGCAGCTTGTATAGAGACACTGTCTGAAGCGGGATTTTGACTGAGCGCCGCTTCAGGGACTCGTGTCCAGCGGCAATTCTTATCAATGGATAGATGGCGCGGCATCGATAGGGGCACATCGATACCGCGCCATTTTTCGTGATCGTTTAAACCACAGCCCGTTTCGGCCGACCCCATCGGATCAAACGAAACACGAGCTGGCACTTACGGCCGATACCGGAGCGCCACCGGCAACATTCCATAAAACACGAGGTCTTGTCGAAAGGGTTTTGAGATTATTGCTGACGCGCACTTAATGCTGGGGCGCAAAATCCGCAGTGAACATTAAGCCATTATTAGCCAACACTGCGCTTCTGCGAACTTCTAAATAGTTCTTTAATCGTCGGATATCTATTGTTGGCCGATCAAATGTCACGACGTCCGAGGACCGACCAAATGCGTTCCAAGCCTTTGTCTGCCGCCCCTTTGCGCGCGCGCCTCCTAAACAAGCTTGTGCGGCTCGGCCGCAATGAAGACGGCACGACCGCAATCGAATTCGCAGCCGTCGCCGTTCCGTTTTTCATGTTCGTGTTCGGAATTATCGGCATTTCGATGCACTACTTCGTCATGAACTCGATCGAAAAAGGCATGGACCAGGCAAGCCGCTTGATCCGCACGGGCCAAGCTCAAACCAACGGTTTTACTGTCGGCCAATTCAAAAACTACCTCTGCAACAAGGCCAACTCGCGGGCCAGCATCGACGGCGGAGGGGCAGAAGTCGATTTAACCACCGAACAAGGCGACGGGCATATCAAGTGCAACGATCTCGAAATCTTCATCCAGAACGCGCCAAATTGGCAGAACCTGACCCCCCAACCATGCGTCTCCGTGTCAGGCACCAAGCTGGTTAACAGCACCAACCCTGGCGACTCCTTGGCATCGTATTCCGGTGCCGAAAGCGACGTTGTTCTCGTCACGGCCTGTTACGAATGGCAGTTCACCAAAAAGATCCCCTTCTTGACGTTCGACACGCCCGACAATGCCATGATCATGCAATCGGCAACTGCATTTCGAACCGAGCCCTACGCTGCGACGTCGGCGCCATAAGGCTGAAACCAGCACGTCATGAAATTCATCAGGAATAGAAGCGCCATGACACGTCAATCAGGATCGAATAAAGTGAACCTGCTTCACAGGTTCCGGCGCAACGTTGCCGGCATAGCGGCAGTGGAGTTTGGCCTCCTCGCTCCGCTCTTGATGCTCATGCTCTTTGGGGCACTTGAGGTTTCTCGCGCCGTCTTGATGCACAAGCGGTTTCAGCGGGCAACCGCCATGCTCGGCGACCTTGTCTCACGCGAAGAGTCTATCGGAGAGGCCCCCGGCGAAGGCGTAACAGCCCTGAACGGCATGATCCTCTCGGCAACCCACATCATGAAGCCGTTTGATATGGCGACGTTCAATATCAACATTTTTGAAATCCGTGCCAGAACTGCGACCGACATAATCGCAGAATGGCAGTATACCAGCTCTGGCGGTAACCCCGGCACAGCAACCATCACTTGCGTGCCCAAAGCCATGCCAGCGTCCAACATGATCACCGTCGGCAACGCGGCGATCGTCGTTGAATCGAGCTACATGTATAAACCGTTATTCGCGAATCTCGCGCCTCCCGGATTCGGCGCCGACATTCCTTGGACAGACACGATTACGCATAGCCCCCGCCAACGGAATATTATCCCCCTCGACACTGCCACGGGCCCCAACTGTTAAAACTCAGCATGCCAAACGCCGTTCAATTATATTTCATTCGAAACGGGTTAAAGAACTGCGACCCACGACAAAATTAGAAATGAACGGTCGTCATTAAAGGCGGGCCGATGCTGGCGAGTCCAAAAATCCAATAGCGACAGCCCTATCTCGTATCTTTCGCCAGCGCATGTGGAAAAATTTTTTCGAAACATCGGCGTGGCGCGCAACATCCGTGATCAAATCTTTTTCATTTGGCCGCTCCCGCGCTTGCCATGGGCGTCTCACTGCTTATTGTGCACAATGAAAATGCAAACCGGCATCGCGGGAGCTGAGTTTGTCGATGGGAAGACGTTCCTCACATACTCCGGAGGAGTTGCGGCGGCTCGTGCTCGGCGCAACTCGGGAGATCGTCGAAAAGAAGGGCCTCGCCGAGCTCTCGGCGCGAGAGATTGCGCGCGGCATCGGCTACTCGGCCGGCACCATTTATAACGTCTTCGAAAACCTGGATGATCTGCTGCTCACCATTCAGATTGAATTGCTCGACGACGCCGTGCTGAGGCTCCAGTCCGTCACCAACAATGGCGACGCCCGGCACTATGTCGATCAACTTTCCGCCGCCTACATTGATTTTGCGCTTGAGAACCGGCGTGTTTGGAATTTGCTGTTCCAACATCACCTTCCGAGCGACACTGCGGTTCCGGCCCCGTTTCACGACAATATAAACAGGATGATCGAAATCGTGACAATCGCGCTTGCGCCGCTCATGGCAGGCGCCAAGCCCGAGGCGATCGATCGCACAGCGCGCGTTATGTGGGCCGGCGTGCATGGCATTTCGGCGATCGCCGTCACTGACAAAGCTCCGACCATGACCTCGCAAACCGCACAGGAATTCGTCAAGTCGTTCACGGCGACGTATCTTGCTGGATTGAAGTAGTCCCTACATTACTGGCCGGCATCACCTGCCGGCGCATCGGCTGCAGCGGGCGAACGTGAGATCGACCCGGTTGTAATACCGGGATCGCTCTGTTCGGCGCTCTTAGCAAAGTGCCGCATATCAATCAGCCCAAACCACTTGTCCTCCGGCAGAAGGCGTTGTTGCAAGCCTGACCACAGACTTTTCGAGCCGACACCATCGACAAATGTCTTGGTTGGCGGGGCGAGCAAGACAAGCAAACCTGTTGCAACAGCCATACCCAGCGAAGCTCCCAGGTGCCGGGTGTCAATCAACTTCAACGCCGTTCCAAATGAAGCTTTGATGCGCGTATCCATCACGTCGACCGAGTACATCTCGTCCAGGATGAGATGCGTAAGGAACCCCATCATCATGAAACCGGCGGCTAGCCAGGCGACGCCCTCGTGGCGCCCCAGCACGTGGAAGTACACGACCGCTGTGGCGACCGAAGAAAAGGCTGCCGCTAATATCGAGTGCCAAATGCCACGGTGAACGGCGAGACGATGGAAAATGGCATGTAAGCCATAACGCACGCCAACAAGTGTGCCGAGCCATAGCACCCACATTTCTATGACCGAGTAGTTGGTCGCAGCGTTGAACAGCACGCAGAACGAGAAGAACACGCCAAGTCCTGCGAACATCGCGCGGCTTGGCCTCGAGTCTTTCAAGTCGATATCGGGAAGCACCGACCCGAGAACGCCGGCCATTGTCACGGCCACGAGGTTCTCTGGCGCGACAACGTCCGCCGCCAGTGTCAACGTCGCAAATCCGCCGGCAACGACGGTTCCAACCGCAATATGGGTGGTAAAATTGGCCATTATCGATCCTCCTGCCAGCGCCCTGTTCCTGCTGGAGGTTGGCGCAACGGCTGAATTAAGCAGCTGGCTCAGGCCATCAGATTCGCTTCATCCCAGCGAGTCGCCGGGCGACGGGCGATGTGGATAAACCAGCGGGAATTCGGCTCAACCACAACTTAAGGCAGCGCTAGAGCAATATTCGATCGGACAGGATCGCTTCGGCGATCCACCGATCGGATGAAATTGCTCTAGGATTATGATTCTAGAGCATCTTTATCGGACCGATGAATCGCATGAGCGATTCCGTCCGGTCCGATGATGCTCTGGCGGTGATATGCCGAATGTGGCACACCCCGGAGCACAGAGACCGAGGCGGCGCGATGACAGCTGGTACACAGGAAAATCACGCGAAGGCGGACAGGGTGACACGCATCGCGGCTCTCAGCATTGCCGTGGCCGTGGCTGTCATGGGCATCAAATATGTTGCCTACTTGGTCTCAGGTTCGGTCGCACTCTATTCGGACGCCGCCGAGAGCATCGTCAATGTCATGACGGCCATGGCGGCGCTTCTAGCAATACACATCGGCTCTAAGCCGGCCGACAAGAACCATCCCTTCGGCCACCACAAGGCCGAATTCTTTGCCGCGATTTTCGAGGGCGCGATGATTATCGTTGCGGCGATCATGATCATGTCAAAGGCTTACTCGGCGCTAAAGGCAGGAGTCGTACTTGAATCCCCTGGGCTTGGCCTCGTCATCAACGCAGGCGCCACGGTCATCAATGCCGCGTGGGCCTCACTGCTCATCAACCGTGGCAAATCGTGGCGCTCGCCGGCCCTGCAGGCAGACGGCTGGCACCTCGCCACCG
This sequence comes from Hyphomicrobium sp., assembly GCA_031419515.1. Classification (GTDB taxonomy): domain Bacteria; phylum Pseudomonadota; class Alphaproteobacteria; order Rhizobiales; family Hyphomicrobiaceae; genus Hyphomicrobium_B. The sequence goes on along the minus strand of JANOKZ010000413.1, from coordinate 2,445 downwards.
ACGTCGCAACTTCGATCGGTGTCATTGTCGGGTTGGCGCTCGCAATTCTAACTGGATGGCATTTCCTCGATCCTTTGCTCGCCGCCGCCGTCGCCCTCAACATCCTCTGGACCGGATATCGCATTGCTCTCGAATCCATGTCGCGTCTCATGGATCAGGCGGCTAGCCCCGAAATCGAATCCCGCATCCGCTCGGCGATTGCTTCAAACGGCGGAGGTGCGCTCCAGGCTCACGATATTCGCACGCGCCAGGCGGGCCGAGCCTTGTTCATTGAGTTCCATCTGGTGGTGCCGGGCGAGATGACGGTCAACGACGCGCACGAGATCTGCGACCGGCTTGAGGACGCAATCGAACGCGAAATCGAGGGATCGGAAGCCGTCATCCACGTCGAGCCTGACCACAAGGCCAAGGATGAAGTTCGCGAATTAGTCGTGCCGTTATCGCCAGAACCATAATGGCCTAACGATAGCGGCGGGCTTTCAGGGTGAGTTCTGCGGTGAAGCGCCGAATGACGCCGTCTTGCGCCACACTGGCCCGGGCTTTGAGACGGGCTTCTTGAACAAACGATTGCAACCGTTCGCTCCAACTCAGTTTCGAAGCAATTTCCCAAGTGGCTAGCTGCACGCGCTTCAACCGCGCTTGGGCGCGCGCAGCATCAAAGAACGCGTTCAACCGCGCGAAGGTAGCGCCGTCAAACGTCGCTCCCACCTTGATGAGCCGGCCGCGCACGGCATCGCCATCGCGGGCAACTTTGGAATCCAGTTGACCCATTTGATCCACTAAGACTGCGTGGTCGATCGCGGTAATAACCTGCCGGTCATGAGATGCCATTATTCCGGCCGCCAACGGCTCGTCCTTGACTGTAACGCCTAACGGTTCTCGCAATCGCTCAGGCTCGGCAACAGGTGCGATTTGCACAATCGCGCTGGAGCGCGCGCTGCTGTCTGGCTGTGAGGAAAAAACAAATTCCCGAACCGGCACCGCCACGATGCCGATGCGCGGCACAGATGCCAAAGCCGCACGGGGGTCTGCCGGCATGAGATCGGGATCCAGACCGCTATCGAGCGCTGCAAGTGTGGTCTGAAGTTGCAGATTGAAGCCAGTGATCGCGGCATCGTGCGCGGCATCGAAATTTTTGAATGCCCCGATGTAGCCCGGCACCCGCGTGTAGTTTCGCATTTTCCTGTAGCGCGCATCTTCCGGCTCAGGCGACTTAATCACGGTGACAGCGAGATCGGCGACGCCTTTTTTCTTGAAGCCCAGCTTCTCCGCAGTCGCGCGCGACACATCGAGTTTGCGGTCGCCGCGATAGGGGCCCGTGCTGTTGATGCGCAGGACCGCGGCATTGCCGTTCTCAGGATTGTAAGCGAGGAGCACTGTGCCATCGGGGAAGATTGGGCTTGCGGCATTGTCAGACCGGTCTGGTCGGAACACTTCTCCGGAACTCGTCAATCCGCAGACATTAAAGCGATCGACGCGGCAGTCATCGTAGTAGGACGCCCGCAAGTATCCGCGCTGGCCAACCATGCCGTGCATTTCATCAATCGACGAAACCCGGTGGCACCACCCGCCATAGCAATGAATTGTGCCGGGGGTTTTAGCGACGGCTCGGGTCGTGAAATTCACGCAAAGCAGCCCAACGAGCGCCGCACCGAGTAGCATCCCGTTCGCAACCTCTAACCGGCTTGCCGGAGGCGATCGTGCTCCCTTGATGCAACACACCAACATGCGACCCATACCCAACACCAAAACCCACCCGCGACGCGAGCTGGTGCACATTACTCAGGGAGCACCCTAAATACAGTTAACAACACCAGAAAAGTGTTGGATTGCGGGTCACTAGGGGATTTGGCTTCAAGGCCTCATTAATATTCGGGGCTTGAACACTTACCGATGCCGGTCCGCCCAGAGATCATAGGCGTCGGCGTCCGTCACCTTGACTTGCACGATATCGCCCGGCTTCAGGCCGGTTTCGCCGTTCAGGAACACGCTCCCGTCAATCTCGGGAGCGTCCCATTTGGACCGGCCGACCGCGCCTTCCTCGTCCACGTCATCGATTAGAACATCTATCGTGCGCCCGACTTTCTCTGCGAGAATTTCCGCGCTGACGTCCTGCTGCACCGCCATGAATCGGTGCCAGCGCTCTTCCTTGACCTCTTCCGGCACTGCGCCGCCAAGATCATTGGCCTTGGCACCAGAAACCGGCTCATACTTGAAACAACCTGCGCGATTGATGCGGGCTTCTCTCATCCACTGCAGCAAAATCTCGAAATCCTGCTCTGTCTCGCCCGGAAATCCGACGATGAAGGTCGAGCGGATAGCGAGATCGGGGCAGACCTCACGCCAGCGCCGGATTCTCTCAGCCGTCTTTTCCTGTGACGCAGGCCGGCGCATAGCTTTAAGCACCGCCGGAGACGCATGCTGAAACGGGATATCGAGATAGGG
>JANOKZ010000412.1:0-3203 GCA_031419515.1 Hyphomicrobium sp. | reverse complement strand
CTGGTTGCCAGGGAGATCGAGCCGCTGATTCGGATGTCGACGGGGGCAGGCTTCAGGCCGCTATCACCAAGTGTCCGCAATCACCGTGCGGGTGTCCGCTTTCCACCGTAACCGGTGTCCGCCTTGAACCGGATTTCGCAGCTGATCGCGGCGAGCGCTGGAAGCGGATTGTCCGGCAGATGCCAGTCTTCGCCGTAGGCCTCTTTGGTCACGCCCCAGAAATGCTGCCACTGGGGCCGCAATGTTTCGCGCTGCAGGTCGGCGCACAGCCAGTCGACGTTTGATTGAGCGAATTCCAATGCGGTGAGGCTGCGCGCGCGCGGCATGGCACACATGAAGGGAATGAGATTGGGCCCGGTGCCAACAACGATGATGTTCAGTCCCGCCGCGGACGGGGCAATAGCCTTCATCGCAGCAACGGCGCATCGGATGACGTGATCGTCATCCGCATGAGGCTCGCCGTAATAGTGCTGAAAATAGGCTTCTGGATCAAAATTGGACCATTGATAGTCGGCATTTCCCGAGCGAACGACCGGTATCGACTGAGCAGAAATCGATTTTGATGTCATGACGTATTCCCCTGGATGTCATGTCTTCTAAAGGCTGAACGTACGGCCCCCCGCCGCCCCGGCAACTCAGCTGGCTTCGGCGAGCGGCATTTGCACTTCTGTATTGAGGACGGAGACCTGCACGCCGAAGACTCTCGGCACAAATGTTTCGAGCAGGCTGCTCAAGGCGCTGGCTTCGATGGGCTTCGAAAAATAAAAGCCCTGGAGCGCGGTGCACCCGAGCTGGGTCATGGCAACGACTTCGGCCTCTGTCTCTACGCCCTCGGCGACGATTTCCATGCCGAGACCCCGCCCGAGCGAAATGATGGCGTTGACGATTTTTTTGTAGCTTTCCGATTTCGACATGCCGGCGACGAAGGTGCGATCGATCTTGATCTTATCGAAGCGGAAATTGCACAGGTACGCGAGGCTGGAGTATCCGGTTCCGAAATCATCGAGTGCCGTCTGGAAGCCCATGGCATGAATGGCGTCGAGCGTGCGGCTGGTTCGCTCACTCGATTCCATGAGGACGCCCTCGGTAATTTCGAGCACAAACCGGCGCGCGTCGATATCGTGTTCCTCAACCAACTGCTGAAGGAGTGCCTCGAGATTGACCTGTCGGAATTGGACCGGAGAAAGGTTGACGGAGATCTGAAGCCCGGGCCAGCGCTTCGAATCCTTCATGGCGCGGCGCAGGACCCATTCGCCGAGTGCCGGCATCAGTCCAGACTGCTCTGCAATCGGTATGAAGACTCCGGGCGAGACTTCTCCGCGCACAGGATGCGCCAGCGTAACAAGGCCTCGATGCCGCCGATTTTTCCCGAGCTGCAGGAAATGATGGGTTGATAGTTGAGGCGCAGCCCTTCGGCCTCGAGTGCGATCCGCAGTTCGGCTTCGATGGACAACCGCTCCTCGACACGGCGCGCCATGTCTTCGCTGAAAAATACAGACCTGTTACGGCCGTTGCTCTTGGCTTCATACAACGCGATATCGGCCCGGCGCATAAGTTCGTCGGCCGTGATGGCGCGATCTGACGATATCGCTATTCCAGCCGAAGCAGTCGCCAACAGGCTTTGGCCATCAACGTTGAAGCGGGTCGCAAAGGCGCTTTGGATGCGCTCTGCCATCGCGGTGGCAGCTCTTTCGTCCGAAGCGAGCCACAGAATGGCGAATTCGTCGCCGCCGTAACGCGCCAAAAGGTTGTCGTGGCGGATCAGCTCCTTGAGCCGCTGGCCGACAGCGGCGATCAACTCGTCGCCGGCATGATGGCCGAGCGTGTCGTTGACGTCCTTGAACCGGTCGATATCGACGTAGGCGACAATAACCTGGGTCACGGTCGCGTTGTCATCCAGCCGGTCTAGCGTTTCCTGCAGTTTGGCTGCAAAGTGCGCCCTGTTCGGTAAGCCTGATAATGCGTCATGACGCGCATCGTGCCGCGACTGCTGTTCGCGTTCGGCGAGTTCACGGGACGATCGTTTCAAACGGCGCAGCATGTCAGCGGCCAGGAGCGCGGCAGCAAACACACCGAAAGCGACAAGCGGCAAGATGAACGTGAGAAGGACTTGGCCGGGCCGGTGCGTGGTCCAGCTGAGATAGCCTGCGCGAATGCCTTCGTCTCCCTCGAAGGGTTCCGACACGAGTCCTCCGCGTTGCACGGGCGATGACGTGATCGCGAGATCCGGCAACAGCAGCGCGTGCCCCATCCCGGTGACATAGGCGTCGTCGATATAGGTCACACTTATAAGAAGGTTTGGTTTGCCTTTGAGAAGCGTCATGTCGACGTTGGGAACGATGGTCAGCGCCGCGACGACGGCCAATTTGTTGTCGATGGACAGTATATGTCCGGCCCAGCGAGCGATGCCGACCGCGCCTTCGAGAATGCGATAGTTGCCTTGATCTGCACCAAACGCATCGGGCCGCGCCTTGAGGCTTGACGTGAGACTGCCGCGCGTTTCCTCGACGACACCTTCAAGGGTTTGCCGGCGCTGTTCGAATGAAGCGGGTTCGGCGCGCGCGCCCGCCGCAAAGGCATAGAGTGGTTTGTTCTCGGCGTTGAGGATGTAGACCTCGTCATGGCCATACGTTTCGGTCAGGAAGATACCAAAGTTGCTGTCGGTGAACTCAAGGTCAATGCTGGCGTCGCTAATTTTTGCAACAGAGTCATCCCACCACGCCACGCTTTTCTGTTCGCTTAGGGCGCGCGCTATGCCGCGGTTGAGAGCGTTTTGAAGAAGCGTGCGTTCGCGATCGGTCGCGCTGCGATTTGCGGCGGAGCCGGCGTAGGCGATGATGGCGAGGAGTGCGATTCCGGCGAACGTAATGCCGGCGGCTGTCAGCATCATCAGGCGATGGACGTTGCCGTCGTGATGCTGGAGTTGGGACGTTGGTTCGGACTGTCGTTGCATTTCTAGCTCCTGAGCGCGAGCAGCATTAACACACGCAAAGATTGAATATTTCTTTACCGTCGTCTTAATCGCCTGGGAGCGGGCAGAGGCGGATAAAACACAAAAAATATCACAATAACAGTAATATAAGCGCCGACACTTAACAATCGAAATATTTATGGGCGCGCGTATTGTATTTTTGTTCACCATATATTATCAACCTTAACGTGCAGTTGATAGCTGCATAAGCGGCCTTGGACGAGGCCGCGCA
>JANOKZ010000411.1:0-16222 GCA_031419515.1 Hyphomicrobium sp. | reverse complement strand
GGCAACAGTGGATCGATGATCGACCATTCGGAATCTGTGAGCTCGTAACGGCGCAGCTGTCCCATCTCAACCTCCTCAGTTGAGACTGTGAATCACTGTTCGCGCCGTTTGGGAATCCAGTTTATGAGTTTATGACCTAGACCTCGGAGTCGGACAGCGGCCATGCAATATAACTGATGTGTCGCAATGACCTTCCTGCCTGGGCGTTCACCGTTTGTGCATCGTCCAATGAGGGTCGATTGTCTTCAATAGACCGACGCTAAGACCGCTCTCCTGCGTACACGGGACGACCGAAGCGCCGATGTCCGCAATTGGGATCGAGCGTTGATCGTTGATTGCCGACGGACGCGATGGTCAGATAGCCGCCAACCGACGGCTGACACGATGGGCCAAAAGCAGATTGGGTCTACGTCGGCACGAGTTCTGTGTCGAACGCCCGCTTCTAACCTTAGAACAGACCTATCAGTCCGCGTCTTCTGGCCGTGTGAGATTTGGACCAGGATCGATGGGATCGAAATTTTCTCGGCTCGCCATGTCAATGGCTATGATGATTTTCTGATTAGCTCACCTGCATCATGAAGTTCCGATAAATCAGCTTCGCGTTCTTGGTGAACGTGTCCATGTGAGCATGGGCCTCTTCCTCCAATCGATTGAAGGCTCCTACTCCGTGCGTGCGTTCCAAGGCCTGTGCATATTCGGGCACTGCGCCCCACTCGCGAATGGTCGTGTCCTCAATCTCGACGTGATACTCCATGCTCCATGCGCAATTCCCCACGCGCATTGCCTGGCACCGGCAGGCTGGAGAGCTGGCCAACACAGTGGCGTCTTCTGGCGGCTGGGCCACGCGAACCGAGTGCCACTGCAGAGCCTTATATGTTTGCGGTAGGCCAACGAACAGGGGATCACTTAAGCTGGCGGCGTTCAGTTCCACATCGTGGATTCCGATTTCTGGAGGCCGCTGCGGACCGCACGTGCCGCCAAGTGAGTCCGCAAGAAGTTGATGACCGAGACAGACACCGAGATACGGCCGCTTGAGTTCGCGCACCCAACGGCGAATGGCGCGCTTTTCTTCGATCATCCAAGGGCACTCTTCGATGTCCCAAACATCCATGGGGCCGCCCATAACCCAGAGGGCGTCGTAATCTTGGAGCGGCGGAATATTTTCGCCCCTATCCAGTTCTACCGCATGCCACGTGACTCCGTCGTCGCGGAGGAACGATCGAAAGATGCCAGGATGCTCACAAGCGATATGCTGAAACACGAGAAGCTTCACGATTACCCCATGCTCCGCTTGCTCGAGTATTGCGTAGACCGCCGCGTCTCAGGCCCTGAGAGCCTACCCGATATGATCAAGCTATCTGCCGGCCTTTATCATCCTGACAAGAGCCAGCACGAAAGCGCCGGTCACCATCATCAGAAACAGATTTTCAAGATCTCCGATTGGATGGAGGATGCTGAAAACTAGGTTCGCATCATCGCCGTGGCCTGGGTGCGCCGCCGCCGGGATTGAAAGCAAAGTCGCCGTAACGGATGAACCAAGGCTCAATTGAATCATCTTTCTCATAGTCACATCTCCTACTTCATGACTTTCTTGCGATGACCGATGTGGCCATTTGCGATTAATGTGCCAAGCGTATCGAGCACGACCCGGCAGGCGAGCTGGGCGGTGTTGTCATTAACGTCATAAGGCGGCGAGACTTCCACGACCTCCATCCCGCACAAGCCTTCTGCAGCGATGGTGTGAATCATCTCAAAAGCCTCGCGCGGCAACAGTCCGCCGGGTTCCGGCGAACCCGTGCCTGGTGCAAAACCCGGATCGATCGAGTCAATATCGAATGACAAATAGACTGCCTTACAGCCTTCCCAGGCCATTTCGAGCGCAACTTCCGCAGCCTTCTTGGGCCCGAAAGTCTGCACGTCGTGCATGGTAAGCACGCTGGTGCCGCGCCGTTTGGCGACCGCAGTGCCCGGACGATTTCCGTACCAGCCGCCGATGCCGATCTGAACGAGGTTCTTGGGGTGGCAGTTGGGCAAACCAACGTCGTGCATATGGCTGTGGTCGCGGTGCGTGCCGTGCGTGCCTTCATGCGTCGTCCAGAACCAGGGTGTCGTGTGCATGCGCTCATCCATATCCTTTTCCTGAATATCGATATGGCGATCGATATGGATGATGCCGACATTGCCGTCGATATGGGGAGCGATGCCGCGAACGTTCGGGAATCCCAGGCTGTGATCGCCACCGCAGATGATCGGGAATACGCCCGAGGTGTAGATGTGTGAGACGGCCTTCGTCACCTGATCGAACGTCTTTTCAATGTTTCCGGGAATGACGAAAATGTCGCCAGCATCGCAGAGATCAAGTTCTTCATAAATATCGACGCCGCCATCGAACCAATAACCGTCATAGAGCGCCGAGATGCGGCGCACGGCCTGGGGTCCAAAACGCGTGCCAGGTCTGTAAGTCGTCGCGGAATCGAACGGCGCACCGACGAACGCAGCTTCGTATTGTGAAATTTTGCGGATGTCTTCGCAGTATGGGGCCTTCATGAACGTATTGATACCGGCGAATGCCGGCTGATGCCCGCGGCTGAAGAGCGAGATATTGCGGTCGACAACTGAATCGGCGGCCTCAAGCCCGAACTTCAGCGACTGTTTGGTTTCTTCATCCTGCTTCTTTTGGGAAATGCGCGACAGACTTGCCATGGACCGAGCGCCATGCGTGTCTTCGCGCTTAATGCCATGGGAATGTCCATGAGCGTGCGTGTGAGGATGATCGTGCCCTTTGCCTTTCTTGCCGCCGGCCATGTCGTTGCCCCTTATTACAGAGTTATCTGAGACAAAGCATGATGCGGTTCTCCACGCCGGAAAAGCCCTATTCTGTCAATCCCACCCATTAATGAGATCAATGGTGCGGCGCATGACTGGACACGCCGCCTTGCAAGCGCGCAATGAATTTTAGTGGTTCAATGGCTGTGGCCCGCCGAGCAGATTTCTGATAGCAGCATCTGCCGGGCCAACTTTTTAGGCGCGCGCGGATTGGTAATGATGAACACGGGCATGGAGGGTTGTTCGCCTTTCTCAATGAGTGGCCAGAGACGGCCGGTTCTCACGTCAGGTTCTGCGAACCCCTCGGGAAGGAAACATATCCCGACACCCAAAGTAGTCAGCCGTTTGGCTTCGTCCAGGTGTTCGGAGAAGCCGACAACGAGGCGGCCAAGCCCATGACGTATCCGGAATGCCGTCAAGAGATCGGGTTCGTCAGCTCCCGTCAGAATAAAGGCTTCGCCAGCAAGAGCGGCCGGATCGGTAAACGGTTTGCCGAACAAGGGGTGAGTTCTTCCGACATAAGGCCGATGCACCTCCTCAAACAGGAAATCGTATCTAAGATCGGAGCGCGGCATGTGCGCGGGGGCGACGCCAATATCAATTTCCTCTCGCAGAAGTGCCCCGGCGACCGACTCCCAGGTCGTGATATCGATGACGATTTCGGCCTTGGGATGACTTCCGTGAAAGCGCGAGATGGCCAAATCGAGCTTGTCGCAGACGAGGCTCGAAATAACTTGGATCGAGACACGTCCCGCAACTTGTTCACTCATGTTAGAGAGCTTTTGGGGTACCCGCTGCACCAGGCCAAAGAGCGAATTGCAGATATCGGCCACGAGTTGACCCTCGTCGGTCAATTCAAAACCGCTGGGACCGCGCACGCAGAGCGTCACGCCAAGCTGCGCCTCAAGCCGCTTCAGCGCGAGGCTGACCGCAGGTTGTTTCCGCCCGAGCGACCTGCTCGCGCGGCTGATGCCAGCAGATTGAACGATCTCGTGAAACGTCTTCAGGAGGTTCCAGTCGAGAGTCCGGGAAAAATTGGCGAGGTTCTTGGTCACGGCCATATCCTCTTCCTAGCAAGTTGTCCGCCATGCGCGACAGACGGCTTCACCAATTCAACCTCCCAATGGCGCTCGCGGCAAGGTATTATCTTGTGGCAGCCGGCTTTAGCGGGCTCTAAGCCGGAGGTGCTGTTGTGAACCCGGTCGTCTTAGGCCTCTTAGCCGCGGTTGGCCTTGGCACGGCAGATTTTTTGGCCCGGTTCAGCGCGCGCCGGTTGGGGGCGGTTCCGGTCTACGCATTTGTGCTGCTCGTTGGCGCTGTGGGCTCGACCCTATGGTTCTTCGGCAGTGAGCACGAGATTGTCTGGTCACCACTCGGGTTCGTGCTGGCGATCTTGCATGGACTGAGCGTTACGGCGATGTGCGTACTGCTCTATAAAGGACTGGCCCGCGGACCGGTTGCGATCGTCGCGCCCATCGTAGCCGCACACCCTGCTCTTGTACTGGCCGTCAATGTCGTGATGGGCACGCGCCCGAGCGCGACGCAATGGGGGGCAATGATTGCGATTATCGCAGGCGGAATTCTCATCGCCCGGACCGCTGACTCTCATCCCCATTTCGCTTCGGCCAACAGGGAAGAAATGCGAAAGACACTGCTCATCGCATCGGCAGCTTGTCTCGCCTATGTCGCGTTATTACTGACAGGACAAGCGGCTGCGCGCTCGATTGGCGAACTTCAGACGCTATGGATCGGGCGTTGCTCGGGCTTGGTCTTTGTCGTGCTGCTGCTCTTTATTCAGCGCCAGACCATGAAGATTCCAGCGACATGGCTCCCTTTACTATTGGCCCAGGGATTATTGGACAGCGCCGGTTATGCCGCACTTCTGGCTGGCCTGAGCACGGCCGCTCCCCATATCGCGATGGTCATGGCCTCCACCTTCAGCGTCTTTACGGTTGGCCTGGCAGTACTCATCCTGAAAGAGCCGGTCAGCCGGCAACATGCCCTCGCGATAATCTTGATTTCGATTGGATCGGCCGTGCTTGCCGCAAGCACCTAGCTCTGCGAATTCCAGACTCGAGGCGATCGCGGCGTGTCGATCTGATAATCCGTTGCGTGCCGCGTGAAGAATTCGCGGCCAAACTGCCGAGCGCGGCCTACAGGATCGTTGGGATCCAGTTTCACGTCGCCGCGCGCGTTGCCATAACCGTGCACGACGCCGACGAACGTAGAATGCGTGTAGCGCGAGAACTCCTGAATTTGGCTGATGATCCCCCCTGAGACCATAGGAAAGGTTTCTTCCGAACTTAGTACGAGCCCAATACGCTTGCCCTTCATGCCCTCGATGACGGAAGGGGAGCCAGGGTAAGACGCCGCGTAGTAGCAAAATGTTCGGTCGAAGAAGGCCTTGAGCTGGGCTGATACGCCATACCAGTAGATTGGTGTTGCCGCGATGAAGCCCTGGGCCGGCAGATAGCCGTCAAGGAATACGGAACGGAAATCGTCGTTGATCGAGCATTCTCCGTTGGCTAGCCGGCACTGACGGCAATCTTTGAGAAACGAGGCCAAAAAGTCCTCGGCATACACGAGTTGCGCCTCGTGCCCCCCTTCGACAAGCCCCTCATGAACAGCTTGCGCCAGAATAGCTGAATTGCCGTTGCGGCGCGGGCTCGACGAAAGAATTAGGGCCTTCATGTGTTACCTCCTCAGCAGCTCTGCCGCAGCATCGTCAAGTGCGCGGGTGAATTCCGGAAGTCTTCCCGGCGAGCCGGCACAATGTCCCCAAGGCGACTCGAAGATGCGCAATCGCGCGTTCCGCATCTGGGCAACTTCGGCGGCGTTATCGTCTGGCGGAAAATAGAGGTCTGTGCTGCACGGCATCACGATTGCCTTAGCTTGGATCGCTCTGAGCGCACGCTTGAAGTCGCCTTGGTAGGCGTCATTCTTGCTAATATCGCCATGCTGCCAAGTCCAGATCTTTGCAAGAAGGTTGTTGGCATCCCAGGCGAGATGGACCTCCTCCCAATCGCGCACAAGCTCCTCGATAGTGGCAAACCCCAGCTGGCGGTAGAGCCCATCCCGGAAGTACCCCGGCGAATAGGCCCAGGCAACATAGACACGGCCGAACGCCTTCAGGCCTCTGACGGGAGGCGCCGTATAGCTACCGCCATTCCACACCGCGTCGGCCTGAAGTGCAGCCTTCGGGCCATCGAGAAAGGCGTAATTGTGCGGCGAACACCGCGCTGAACCGCAGTAGGGCAGGATGGCATCGACCATTTCAGGATACTGTGCTGCCCACTGATATGCCTGCATCGCGGCAACTGACCAACCCATCACCAATGCGATGTGGCGGACACCGAGTTGCTTGGTGAGCAAGTGGTGTTGCGCCGCAACGTTATCGTAGAGAGTGATTTTCGGGAAGCGTGGTCCGTTTTGAGGAGGCAGAGAGTTGCTCGGGGACGACGAGACACCGTTTCCAAACAGGTTCACTGAGATGACGAAGTGCCGGGCAGGGTCAATGGCGCGGCCCGGCCCGAACAGATTTTCATTCCGCACGTGCGTGCCGGTATAAAAGGTCGGGAGAACGACAGCATTGTCCGAGTTCTTGTTCAGTGTCCCGTAGGCCTTATAGGCAAGCTTCGCTGATCTCAGCACGTCACCAGACTGGAGCTGAAAATCGCCGAGTTCGTAGATGTCGTGGCCGGGGCTCGTCATTTCGTTCCTGTCGCGGCGGGGTGATTGGCGGCTGCGAGATCAGCTGTAGCGCGCATGATAAGCCTGGGCCGCAGCTTCAAAGCAAGCCATTGGCGCACGTACAATACCCGCGCCGATCTGCCCTCCGTCGCGGCCGGCAACGCCGATATCCATCGCCGGAAGAATTCCGCTTTCGATGACCTTGAAGATATCAATGCCTGTTGGCGTGCCACGAAACCCAAGCGCGGGAATGAGGTAGCCCGGATTTTCTCCAATCGTGATTTGGTAGAGTTCCTTGTTGCGCGCGATCATGGGTTCATACGAGCCGCCCTGATAGTTCTGCAGCGCTGGGGCGCCTGCCTGGGCAAATCCGCCGAGCCCAATTGTCTCGGTGATGATACTCTCGCCGCCCATCCAGGCAATCTCGTCTTCAGTGTGCCCTTCGAACAGTTTTGCTTGGACCGATGCATGCGGCCCCTTGAACCAAGGGTCGCCCAAGCCGCTGACGCGAATGGCAAAGCCTTGGCAATTGAAGGCCATGGCCGTCACAACGCTCGCGCGCTCAATATTGCGCGCAGCATCGGCCGTCGCCTTCGCTGCGGCCATCGACAACCGCAGAAAAAAATACTGATCATCGGTTACGGCCTTGACGGCGCGGGTGATCCGTTCGGCACCACTGCTTGCCAATGCGAGCAAGCTCGGGATCAATTCTCTCATGAAGAGCAGAGCCGCAGCGGCATTACGCGAATGAAGCTCGTCGCCCATCGTAAGCGCGCGCTTCATGATGGGTTTCAGCGGTATTCCGCCGGCGTGCCGGACTGCTTCTGCAACGACAGGTACAACCTCGTTTTGAACGAACAATAGACGCTCGCGGACCCCGTCATCATAGACACCGTAGTTCAACCTCCGCGGATTGCTGCCCTCGTACATATTGCAGAAAGCGACATTGCCGCCGCCTTTGTTCTCGACAACGAAGACGGGCATGGAGGCGGTATAGATCCCTGCGAGAGACCCCACGCAGCCATAGTCGTGACAACCGGCAACTTTGATCTCGCCCCGATCAAGACGGGCAATCGCGTCGTCGCGAGAATTGGCCAGCCCTTCGAACTGCGCGCCGCCAATGATGGCGTCGCGCTGCCCTCCGGTATAGCCGGCCCAGGGCATCGGCGGTCCTGACGTCAATATGGTATCGCGGGTGAAGCCGGGGACGACCTCAATGGCAGGTCTGACGTCCACAAGTACCGGGTCTGCCGCAACGAGACGTAAAAATGCGGCCTCGTTCGCGCCGTCCCTTCCACCGGATGCATCTTGCATTTGCTACTCTCCGCGCTTAATTGGACAATCAATTAAATTGATCGCGCAACGATACAATGAATGCAAGAGAAGCTTTAAATCTAACGGATCATCTGCCAAGCGTCGACGGGCGCAATTGTGTCGGCCCGCCTGCCAGCAGATGGTGTGCCGTTAACGTAAGTCCCTAAGCATCGAGGAGATGATGGCTAGTCAGCGTCACAAAGAAACATCGAGAACCCGCCGCGCCGCCCCGCTGAGGACGCACACGCTGGAACCGGTTCGCGTTTTGGAGAACACAAAGGCCCGGGAGGAGGAATTCCTCCGGGCCGCGCTTGAACTGTTTGCTGAGCGCAACTTCGCGTCCGTCACAATCAAGGACATCGCCGAGGCACTCGACGTCAATACGGCTCTCATCTACTACTACTTTAAGAGCAAAACCGACCTATTCCGGGCGACAATAGCTTTTGCCGTTGAAAACGCCTTCGTCAACATGCGCGGGCTCGAGGAGCGCCATGACAATCCCGTTCGCTTGCTAGAAGCATGGCTCAACAACCATGTCGCAAAGTATGCTGAAATCCATCGCTTCGTGAAAATTGCACTCGATTTTCGCGGGTCCCACGAAGGCGATCCGGAAATTGAGTCTACGATTTCAGATTTTTATGCCAAGGAGCTCGAGTTGCTCTCGCGATCAATTCGCAGGGGCGTCGAGCAGGGACAATTCAAGCCCGCCGATCCAATTCGAATGGCGAAATTTATCTCGACTTATCTCGATGGCTGCATGGTTCGCTCGGTCATCTTGCCGGATTTCGATCTCAAAGCAGCTGTTGATGACTTGCGCCGTCATATCCTCGCCTTGCTCGAACATGACGAGAAGCCGAAGCCGCGCCGACGCTAGCTGCGAGCTCCAAAGCGACAAGGACGCAGGCACACGCTCGCAACTGCGAACGGGCCGGCGATACTGACGTATGGCACGTTAGAATATAATTGACTGATCAATTAAAGTTTTGCAGATTGCGCGGCGGCGATGGGCCTCGTTGAACGGTGACAAATGCGCTTTGAGGGTTAAGCAAACTCGGAAAACCGCTCATTGCGCAAGGGTGGCGGAAGACGACGGCTGGCTATGGATGCCTGTAGTGCAGGCACCTTGCTCACTAACTGATTAATAAAACCGCTTGCGGAAGCGCGCGTGTAGGGAGAGCATCAGGTCATGAATGAGATGAAAACAGCGACTAAGGCCAAAGCCGCAAGCCAGGCCGGTAAGCCCAACCGCGAGACAATGCAGTCCCTGATGGATAAGGGTGTCGAATACTGCATGCCCTTTTACGTCGATGTGCACGGCATACCAAAAACGAAGACGGTTCCGATCAATCACTTCGATCGCATGATGCGGGGGTCAGAACTCTTCACGGGCGCTGCACTTGACGGCCTTGGACAAGGCCCTCACGACGACGAACTCGCTGTGATGCCTGATCCGGATGCCGTTATTCAACTGCCATGGCGGCCGAACATAGCGCTCATCCCTGGTCAGCTCACCTATCACGAAAAGCCATATCCCATGTGCTCGCGCACCATTCTCGCCAAGCAGGTGGAGCGCGCCGCAAAGATGGGGCTGAAGTTTAATCTTGGCATCGAGTGCGAAGTCTACATCGTGCGCAAGGACCCATCCGCGCATAACGGGATCGCACCCAACGATCCGCGCGACAACATCCCTAAAGCAGCCTACGACGCCTCGCTGACGCTCCTCAATCTCGATTTCCTGCACGACGTCGTAACGGCCATGAACAAACTTGGCTGGGAGGTGCACTCACTTGATCACGAAGACGCCAACGGGCAATTTGAGTTCGATTTCGCCTATGCCGACGTCATGACCATGGCTGACAGGTTCATCACCTGGCGGCTGATGATGAAGGAAATTGCCCGCAAGTACGGCTGGGAAGCCACCATGATGCCCAAGCCGTACGCAGATCGAACGGGCTCTGGCTCGCATTTCAATATGTCACTCGCAGACATTAAGACAGGCAAGAACATTTCAGGTGACGCCGGCGACAAGCGCGGCTGCGGACTTTCGAAGATCGCGTATCAATTCCTGGGTGGCATGAGGAAGCATGCGGCTGCGATCGTCGCCACCAGCTGTCCCATCGTCAATTCCTACAAGCGCCTCATAAAGTCCGGCTCCATGACGGGCTATACGTGGGCGCCGATTTTCATCTCGTACGGCGGCAACAACCGCACACATATGTTTCGCGTACCTATGCTGAGGCCACAGATCGAAGGCGGCGGACATGGCGAATCGGGGATCAATCTCTCGAGCACGCGATGGGAGTGCCGCGCTGTCGATCCAGCAACAAATCCGTATCTGTCAGCCGCGATGTTCTTGGCCGCCGGTCTCGACGGCATCGAACAGAACCTCGATCCGGGCGATCCCGACCTCGTCAACATGTACGAGTTGCCGGACAAGGAACTTGAACGGCGCGGCGTGAAGCAGCTGCCACGGACTCTTCTGGAATCGATTGACGCCTTCGAAGCCGATGATCTCGGCCGCCGCGTCATGGGCGAGGAGTTGTTCAATTCTTACATCAAGCTAAAGAGAGCCGAGTGGTGGAGCTACCACAACTCGATTTCGCAGTGGGAGATCGATAACTACCTGACTAAATTCTAAAGATCGCGGGGCAGTGCTATGTTCTGGCGCAAAAAGAGCAAGAACGGGAGCGAGGAGGTGAAGATGTTCTTCGCCTCCGATCTTCATGGCTCGAACGTGTGTTTCAAGAAATTCGTCAATAGCGCTCAGTTCTACGGTGCTGATGTTCTCGTTCTCGGGGGCGACCTCACCGGAAAAGCGGTCATACCGATAGCCGAGCAGGCAGACGGAACGTTCCTTACCTTTATGCACGGCGAAGCCGTGAAGTTGCACGGCAAGGCAGAGCTTGATGATTTCATCAAGAAGAACGGCAACATGGGTTTTTACCCAGCCGTTATGCCAGAGGCCGAATATCAGCGCCTCAAAGCCTATCCCGAAGCCCAAGCGGAACTCTTCAAAAAGCTGGTTCTTGATCGCGTGACCGAATGGGCGACCTTCGCGGCAGAGAAACTTAAGGGAACAGACATTCCGCTGGTTGCCATTCCTGGAAATGACGATTTCCACGAGATTGACGAGATCCTGACCCGCGCCCCGCATTTCGATTTCCACGAGATGCAAGTTTGCCAATTCAAGGGCGGCTATCAGATGCTCTATTGCGGAGGTTCGACGCCGACCCCCTGGAACACCGAGCGCGAGTATAGCGAAAAACAGTACGTCGCCCGGTTTGCGGAACTCATTCCGCAAGTGACCGACATGAGCAAGTGCATTTTCAACGTGCACGTGCCGCCCTTTGGCACCACGCTCGACGCCTGTCCGAAGCTCGATGAAAATTTGCAGGTCGTCTACGAGATGGGCATGCCCGTTCAGATGCACGCTGGCAGCGAAACGCTTGTCAATGTCATCAAGCAGTGCCAGCCCTTGCTTGGCCTCCACGGCCACATTCATGAGGGCCGGGCCAAGATCAATATCGGCAAGACGATTTGCATCAATCCCGGCAGCGTCTATCCAGAAGGAATCTTACAAGGCGCAATGATCACCTTGTGCGGCGGGAAAGTCGTAACAGCCAGTCTGACACAAGGCTGAAAAACCAGTCGAAGCGAAAGAGAAATCGGAGAACTTTGGGCATCGGGAGAAAGTACAATGGCAATATCGGATGCATCTGGCGAAAAGCGGATTTTCTTAAGAAAGGCTTCTGGCCTTATCAGAACGGCAAGTGGAACCGACACCTTCATCTATAACCTTGGCGTGGTTAGCATCGGTCTTGGCGTTGGCACGATGCTCTACTACGGGCCCGCCTTTTATCCGCAGGGCGACTTGCTCTGGGGGTGTCTGATCGCCGGTATAGCCATGGCAATGATCTCGTTCGGGTTCATCGCCTGGACCGTAACGCTGCCTCGCTCGGGCGGGATCTACGTTTTTGCCTCCCGTATTCTACCGCCGTCGTTGGCATTGACCTTGAGTTTGGTCGAAATCACAGCTTGGCTGTTCTATTGCGCCATCGCCGCTTATTGGATGGTCACACTAGCCTTAGCGCCGATGTTTGCGGCCTTGGGCTTGCTGACGGGGTCAGAATCTTTTGGAAACATATCGAAATGGATGCTGCAGCCGTGGGTGACCTTCGCACTCGGCTCCGCCATCCTTATTCTTTCTGGCGTCATCCTCTCGTTTGGCATGCGCTTCTATCTTGCTCTCAACAAGTGGGTGTTCCTCCTTGCGATGGCCAGTACGGTGTTTTTGATCGCCACCCTGCTTATGAGTTCACGGGAGCAGTTTGTAACCAACCTCAACGAACTCGTGGGGCCCAGCATGGGTGTCACTGATCCCTACAATGCCATCATCGCAAGCGGCAAAGAAAAGGGCTGGGGCGAGGCCGGGTTCGATTGGTGGCAGACGATCCTGGTATCAAATTGGGCGTTCCTGCCTCTGGTCGGTGCCGCGTTCTCAATCGCCATCGGCGGCGAAATCAAGTCGGTTGAAAAGTCCCAGACTTGGGGCATGCTCGGCGCCGTCCTGTCCGCGACGTTCTTCTGGATCGTTACGATTTGGCTGGCACTGAAGGTGTTCGGTTTCGAGTTCTTGGGTACGGCCGTCTTCAACGTTCTTAACGCCAATGGCGGCCTGACCACGCCAACGGATCCGGCAATTGCGTTGCTGACCGGCATTCTGACCAAGTCGCCAATCATCACTCTCATCACCAGCATCGGACTGGCGCTGTGGATGTGGATGTGGATTCCGGCGATGCATACGTTTGGCGTGCGCGCCATTGTGGCTTGGGCTTTCGACCGCATTGCCCCGGAGCCGCTCGCGAGGATCTCAGAAACCTACCACACACCGATCACGGCCATCGTTGTGACGACCATCGTCAATATCATCTCCATGGCGCTGTTCGTCTTTGTGCCGTGGTTCTCCAAAATCGTTATTCTCATCGAAGCGGCGGTTCTCGCTTGGTCGATCGTACTGCTTGCGGGCGTCTTCTTCCCGTATCTGCGGCCCCAGCTCTACGAGAAATCGCCGATCGCTAACCGTAAGATCCTGGGTTTGCCGATGATGTCGGTTGCTTGCTTCCTAGGGTTCATCGCGTCGCAATTTTACTTCTGGACGCTCTTCTTCGACCCAACCGCAGCCGGTCACGATCCCGCACAGGTGTCCATTGTTGCCGGCGTATTCCTGATTGGCCTTGTATTCTATTTTATCATGAAGATGATCCGGCGCTCGCAGGGTATCGACATAACCTTGGCATTCAAGGAAATACCGATCGAGTGAAACAGCAACCTTGTCTGTGAGATTTGAGGATACCGGAGAGCCTGTTCCCCGCTCTCAGGGAGCCCTCGAGAGGTGTGGCGGCCCGATAGAACCGGACCGCCACACTTGAGTTCGGGCCTGGGACGTTTTTTTTGGGTCTGCATGGACCCTGACGACGGGGACATGGTATCGATCGGCAGGAGGCGTATGTGAATCACATGGCGAACGATCCAGGTCTCAATCTCGAGTTCGTAGACGAGGCTCTCAATCTCGTGCGCGATGCAGAAGCCAAGGGCATCCGGCTCAGGATCTTGGGGTCCATCGCCTACAGGCTGCAGTGCCCGAATAACTTGCACCTCTTCCAGGACATGAAGCGCGTCCTCACTGACGTCGATTTTGGCGCCGAGAAGAAGCAGAACAAGGCCATTCGCGAATTCTTGATGGCGCGCGGCTATGTGCCCGACGAAGGCGTCTACATGGCGTCAGAAGGTTGTCGGCATATTTATTTACACAAAGATACGAATCTCAACGTTGATGTGTTCGCCGACGAACTGAACTTCTGCCACAAGGTGCCCTTCAAAGGGCGGTTGCACTTCGACACGCCGACGATTTGCAACACCGACCTGTTGCTCGAAAAAATGCAAATCGTTGAAATAAATCTGAAGGACTTCAAGGACACGATCGTGTTGATGCTCGAGCATCCCTTGTCTCATCAGCAGGCGGGCCACAAGTCCATCGATACGGCCTACATCATCGACATGATGCGCCAAGACTGGGGTTTCTATTACACATTCACCACCAATCTGAAGCGGGTGCCTGATTACCTCGCAGAGTTTCCGTCCATTCGGCCGGCCGACGCGGATTTGATCCGGTCGCGAATTGGCGAGCTACTCAAACAAATTGAACACGCCCCCAAAACATTGGGCTGGAAAATGCGCGCAGCGATTGGCACACGCAAAAAGTGGTATCAGGAAGTCTCGGAAAAGGCGGCGCAGTACTGAGCCAGGTCCAGACGGCAAGCGGTCAAGTATTGCGACTTAGGGAGGCGTTTGCGTGTCACTCACACATGAGGCGTTCCGCAAGCGTCAAACGTCCGCCGAGCTATCAGGTCTAAGCTACCGGCCGTTGAGTGTTGCCTGGACTGATATCGGCAAAGGCGACCCCGTCATTCTGCTGCATGGAATCCCGACCTGGTCTTACCTCTACAATGACGTGATCCCGCTACTTGGTCCGCACTTTCGTGTCCTCGCTCCAGATTTTCTCGGCCACGGTTACTCCGACCGGCGCGATTTTTTCGATCGCTCGCTCCTTGCCCAAACAGCGATGATCATTCGCTTGATGGATCATCTCGAGATCGAACGCGCGCACTTCGTTGGCCACGATACCGGCGGGGGGGTGTCGCTGATCATGGCGATTCAACATCCGGAACGCGTGGCCAAACTCGTGTTGACCAACGTTGTGGCTTACGATTCCTGGCCGATCGATGACATGATTGCGCTTGGCAATCCGAGCTGGCGCTCTAAAACTCCGAAGGAAGTCGCCGCTTTCCTTGCGTCTGGTCTTCCGGACGGAATCCACAATAAGGAACGGCTGACGCGGGAATTTACGACAGGTATCGTTGCCCCCTATGGCGATGAAGTAGGCAAGATATCGATCCTGCGTAACGCAAGCGCCCTGAACACAAACCACACAACCATGCTGGTCGAACGCCACGGCACAATTAAAGCGCCAACTTTGTGCTTATGGGGCATTCACGACCCCTGGCAGACAATCCGCGACGGCGAGCGGCTGGCGAAAGAGATTCCCAATGCCCGGCTGGTGCGCGTCGAGAATGCCTCGCACTGGATCCCTCATGACACACCCGAAACGTTTGCACGTGAGATCGCGGGCTTCCTTCAGGAATAAGGGCGAGGGTAGTACGCATTGCCATCTGCGCCGCCAGGGCATACCGTCAGATCCGACGAGTTTGCGGAAATTGGATATCCAGATCGTGTGCCGGGAACAACCGGGAAATCAATGACCGCAGAAGTAAACGCAAGCGGACATGAGCACCTGGGTACCGTGCCTGAGCGTTCTGTTTCGCTTCGGTTCACAGGACTAAATCGCTCGCGCGATAGGGTGCTGCGTGAGGGCCTTTGGTGGGGGCGGGCGAAGTCGTCGAACAGGTATGTGCCCGGTTGATCAAACTGTGGCGCGGTAAACGGATTGGCAGCGTCCTGGCTTGAGGATCGAGGGGTTTAGCAACCTCACCTCAAGACAGGAGCACACCATGACGACCGAAGTCATCATCCCATCGCGCGGAACGCGCGTTATCAGCCCGCAGCGCCAGCGCATGATCGAAGACATGCTGGTGCGCAATTTTGTCGAGAAGACGCGCAGCGTAAGCCCCCGGTGAAGACCGCCATGCGGAATTGACAAGGGATAGGTTCTGTTACGTCTTTGAGTAACAGGAGGAGACTGTTCCGTGAGTATGTCTGGGGATAGTTCCAAGCGCTTGGATATTGTTTCCCGGCGGGTTCGTGGCGACGAGGAAAAGCGCGCGATCGTTGCCGAGGCGTCTCAAGGTTTCCGCAATGCCTCCGCTGTTGCGCGCCGTCACGGGATCAAGCCGAGCTTGCTTTTCCGCTGGAAGAAGCAGTTTGCATCGAAGCCACTGCCGGGCAACGCCCGGGCGCCAACATCCTTCGTACCCGTGACTCTGACCTTGCCTTCGCCGGTCCCTGACATGACGGCGTATGGGTCAAAGCCGAACACGATTGAGATCGAGGTCGCGTGCGGCCGCAAGCTGCGCGTGGCAGGAGATGTCGATATCGGCATTCTGAAGCGGATTGTAGCGGCGCTGGAGACGCCCTGATGATCCCGGTGCCGGCTGGCGTGTGCGTGTGGCTTGCGGCGGGTCACACCGATATGCGCCGCGGCTTTCCGGGGCTGGCTATAGCGCGTCAATCTGGGTGAGGTGCGCCAGGCGAAGCTGGCGAGTTCCAGCCGGTGAAAGTCCGGCAAGGGTAAGGGGTAGCGCCCGCCCGGTAGTGAGTGTTGCGGCGTGGAAGGCGACGACCACGGCGAAGCGTACACAGCAATCATGTGGGGTGT
>JANOKZ010000410.1:0-6834 GCA_031419515.1 Hyphomicrobium sp. | reverse complement strand
CAGGCTTTTGTCGTCGCTCGTGTAGGCGTCAGCGCCAAGCACTTTGCCAGAAATCGCAATGCGTGCGAGTTCGAGCTGTTCGCCATCAAGGCAGAGCGGCGCGGTTGCGTTCTCTGATTTCGGATTGCGCCGGATTGCGAGCCGCGCGTCGATGCGCGTGCGGGCAGGATCGAGCACGATGTTGAGATCGACTTTGTCGATAAAAAAGTCCGGAGGCCGGTAGTCTTTGAGGTGGATCGTCTGTGGCGTATCGGTCTTCATGGATCTCTCGAAGGTCTGAGCCGCTGGCGGCATCTTAGGTCAATGACGGCGCTCAGCCGAGCCGGCGGCGGAATTCTTCATAGCCGAAAGAGCGAATGACTTTGTAGTCGCCCTTGTCGCTCAGGATCGCAAGGTCCGGCAACGGTACGCCGTTGAAGGTATTATTTTTCACGAAAGAGTATTGCATCATGTCGGTGAAAACGAGCTGGTCGCCGGGCTCCAGAGGCTTGGCGAAGGAATATTCGCCGATGATGTCGCCCGTCATGCAGGTCTTACCGCCAAGAATGTAGGTGTGGGCGAGAATGCCCGGCTCTCCGGCACCGATGATGTCAGGGCGGTAGGGGACTTCGAGAACGTCGGGCATGTGGGTTGAAGCAGACGCGTCGATGATGGCGATGTTCTTGCCGTTCTTGTGGATGTCGAGCACGGTTGAAACCATATAGCCCGTGTTGACGACAAGGCCGGCGCCGGGTTCCAGGACAACTTCGACTTTGAACTCGGCGCGGAACGCTTTGATGGCGGCAATGAGCTTCGCGACGTCGTAGCCCGGCTGGTTTATGAAATGCCCGCCGCCGAAATTGACGGCTTTGACCTTGCGGATGTGGTGCGCATAGTTCTTGGCAACGTGTTCGATCAGGCCGACAGAACCGTCGTGGCGCGCTTCGCACAGGGCATGTGCGTGGAGAATATCGATCTCCTCCCAGGGGGCGGCCTGAAGCGTTTCGCGGGTGGCGCCGAAGCGCGAGTAGGGCGCGCACGGGTCATAAAGCTCGCCGCCGAGTGTGGCATTCGAAAACCCAGGATTGATACGCAACCCAATTTTGGTCTTTGGCGACTTTTTCAGAAGTGGCAGATAACGCCGGATCTGGTCAGGCGAGTTGAAATAGACATGCTCGGCCAGCGCGATGACGCGCTCGACTTCGCCCGGCAGATAGGCTGGCGAATAGACGTGGACCTCCTTGCCGAATTCTTCGCGCCCCATGCGCGCTTCGTATTCGCCGCTGGCTGTGGTGCCGTCGAGCGTCTCGCGCATCAGCGGGAATGCGGCGGGCAGCGCGAAGGCTTTTGTGGCGAGTAGGATCTTGCAGCCGGTTTCTTTCTTGATGCGCGCGGCGGTCGCGAGGTTGCGCTTGAGAGCGGCTTCGTCCAGGACGTAAGCGGGTGTTGCAATGCCGGCGGGAAATTTTGGTGGGGTCATGTCAGGCGGCGCTGCTTTCCCCCTCTCTCCATTGCCTTCAATGGGGAGAGGGTTGGGGTGAGGGGACTGAACGCGCTATATGGCATCGACCGGGCGCGGGTGCTAGGGGCTGTACCAGCTGCCGTCTCGCAAACCAGCTATGGCTCAATCCTGACCTCAAAAGTGCGGGTTGCGACTTCGCCGCTCGAAAGCTTGGCTTCGATCGTGAACTGGTCTGTGCCGGTACTGCCCGCGCGGGCAGTATAGTAGATGCCGGTGCCAATTGATTTTTGGCCGACGCAAGTGCCTTGCGCTGTGGCGGCCAGCGTCGTTTCCTGGCCAGGCTTGAACGTGACGTCACCCTTTGCTGGGGGCTTCGTGATGGTGATCTCGGGGGCTGGCAACGGCTTGCAGGCCTGATCGACGCCGGCCATCACGAAGACGCGCGCAGGGCGGCCGGCGACGACAGGGCTTGCGCGGGTTGCGGCGTCTGTCGTGGGTTGGGCTGCAGTGGTCGCAGCTTGCTGGCCCGCCGGAGGGCTCTCTGGTCCCGCAGTGGAGCAACCAGCGAGGAGAGTGGCGATGAGTGCGAGCCTTGCGGCGGGCCGGGGCTTCATTGTCAGTACGTCTCCGCAGTCCGTAGCAACCGTCAAGACGGTTGCTACGTTTCCCGTCTTTAGCTGTTAATTAGGATCACGTCTTCACAGCGAACAGGTCTTTCTGCTCGCTCATTTTCAAATCGCGCATGTGCCAGGGCAGGCCCTGACGGCCGATTTCGTCCATGAAGGGCTTGGACGGCAGTTGCTCGACGTTGAACACGCCGGGCTTTGGTCCCCACGCACCTTTGAACAGCATCATGGCGCCGACAACGGGTGGGACGCCCGTGGTGTAGGACACTGCCTGTGCGCCGGTTTCCTTGTAGCACTGGGCGTGCTCGCACACGTTATAGATGATCGTGCGCTTGGCCTTGCCGTTCTTCTTTCCGCTAAAGATGCAACCGATCGACGTGCGGCCTGTGTAGTTCTTGCCGAGTGACGAGGGCGGCGGCAAAAGCTCTTTCAGGAACTCCATTGGAATGACCGGGTTGCCTTTGTACATGACAGGATCGATGCGCGTCATGCCGACGTTCTGCAACACATCTAGGTGCTTGATGTAGTTGTCCGAGAAGGTCATCCAGAAAC
The DNA here is from genome assembly GCA_031419515.1 of Hyphomicrobium sp. Taxonomy (GTDB): domain Bacteria; phylum Pseudomonadota; class Alphaproteobacteria; order Rhizobiales; family Hyphomicrobiaceae; genus Hyphomicrobium_B. The sequence continues at coordinate 4,215 of JANOKZ010000410.1, read as the reverse complement.
GGATTTGGCGCAGCCCCTTGATGTTCTTGACGAGGCTTTCTTCTTCCTCGTGATAGATGAGGTACGATTTGCGCGGGCCAACTTCCGGATAGTCGATCATGCAATTGATCGACAAGGCGTCGATTTCAATCCACTTGCCGTCTTTCCAATATTTGCCGCGCTGGGTGACTTCGCGCAGGTTGATTTCCGGATTGAAGTTGGTCGCGAAGGCCTTGCCGTGGCTGCCGTCGTTGCAGTCTACGATGTCGATGGTTTCGATTTCGTCGAACAGGTACTCCTGCGCGTAGGCACAATAGATGTTTGACTGGCCAGGATCAAATCCGCAACCAAGAATGGCCATGATCCCCTTGGCCTTGTACTTGGCGTGATACGGCCACTGCCACTTGTAGGTGAACTTGGCGACATCGCGCGGCTCGTAATTGGCCGTGTCCATGTAGTGAACGCCAGTCTCAAGGCACGCGTCCATGATGGGCAAGTCCTGGTAAGGGAGTGCCATATTGATCAAGAGATCGGGTTTGACCTTTTTGATGAGCTTGACCGTGGCGGCGACGTTGTCGGCGTCCACTTGAGAAATATCGATCTTGGTCTTGCACTGCTTGGCGACTTTCTCGCAGCTCTCGATGCGGCGTGACGCCAAATGAACTTTCTTGAATACGTCGCGGTTCATCGCGCACTTCTGCGCCGTGACAGAGCCGGCGGCCCCGGCCCCGATGATGAGAACGTTATCCAACAGATGCTCCTCAAGAGTTTGGCCAGCTTGCGCGCCGGGGGCGAGACGCGCTTTAACAGCGCAGGTCCGTCGCCGGAATAGGGCAGGCGGTGGGCAATTTCAATAGTCTTGACGCTTTAGACGCCTTGCGCCGCACGGCCAATGGGTTATGGACTGCGAAGGTTTTGAGATGACGTAATCATGACGCGCCTGTACCACAAATTCTGTGTCGCTCCCATGATGGATTGGTCGGACCGGCATTGCCGGTTCTTCCACCGCCAGCTGACGCGCCATGCGCTGCTGTATACCGAGATGGTGACGGCGGATGCCATTCTGCGCGGCGATCACCAGCGGCTGCTTGGGTTCTCAGTTGCTGAGCATCCGATCGCCTTGCAGCTTGGCGGCTCGGACGCAGCCAAACTGGCCGAGGCGGCGGCGATTGGCGAAGCGTTCGGATACGATGAGATCAATCTCAATGTGGGTTGCCCGTCGGACCGGGTGCAAGAGGGGCGGTTTGGGGCGTGCTTGATGGCGGAACCCGGTCTTGTGGCGGCGTGCGTTACGGCCATGCGCGGGGCGGTCAGAATCCCTGTTACAGTCAAATGCCGGATCGGCATTGACGATCAGGACAGCGAGACAGATTTTCAGAATTTTATTGATCGCGTCGCGGCGGCTGGATGTACGACGTTCATCGTGCATGCGCGCAAGGCCTGGCTCAAGGGCTTGTCGCCCAAAGAAAACCGCGAGATCCCGCCGCTCGATTATGCGCGTGTCTATCGCTTGAAGGCGAGCCGGCCCGATCTCGAGATCGTCATCAACGGCGGGATCGAAACGTTGGACGCGGCTGAAGCGCATCTCGGGCATGTTGATGGCGTAATGCTGGGCCGCGCGGCGTATCAGGATCCCTATATTCTGGCAGATGTCGACCGGCGCTTTTTTGACGTAGACGCGAGCGTGCCATCTCGTGGCGATAGCTTGCACGCATTGATGCCCTACAGCGAGGCGCACATCAGGGCTGGCGGGCGGCTTTCTAATATCACGCGCCATGTTCTTGGCCTTTATCACGGGCGTCCGCGCGGGCGGCTGTTCCGCCGCGTTTTGAGCGAAGGGGCGGTGAAGCCCGGAGCAGGCATCGAAGTCTTGCGCGAAGCCATCGACTCCGTTGAAGGTGTCCGGGAACACGGTGAGACCACGGCCGCCGCGGCCGAGTAAGAAGGTGCGCATGGGACTTACGTTCACGGCCAGCGGAATCGCACTGCTCGGATTAGTCCTTGCGCTCGCTGGCGGGGCAACGGGGTTTCTAGCTGGCCTTTTGGGCGTTGGCGGCGGGGCCATTCTCGTTCCCGTGCTCTATGAGCTCTTCACGTTCCTCGACGTCAACGAATCCGTGCGCATGCACATGGTGCTCGGCACGTCGCTCGCCGTCATCGTGCCGACAGCGCTGCGGTCTTTTGCGGGGCACCACGCGCGCGGCGCCGTCGACATGGAGGTGTGGCGAAGGCTGGCGCCGTGGGTTGCATTCGGCGTCGTGCTTGGCGTGTTGACGGCAAAGTTCACGAGCACGGCCGGTCTCAAATGGATTTGGATGGCGGCCGGCACCACCATTGCTGTCAAGTTTGCGCTTGGCCGCGACGACTGGCGGCTCGGCAACGCCTTGCCGGAAAGTAGGGGTTTAGAGATTGCCGCCGTAGTCATCGGCATAGTCTCCGCCTTGATGAGTATCGGCGGGGGCATGTTTATCGTTTCGCTGCTCACGCTTTACGCATTCCCGATCCACGCGGCTGTTGCGACATCGGCTGGGTTCGGTCCCGTCATCTCAATTCCAGGCACGCTTGGCTTCATCTGGGCGGGTTGGGATGTGGCTGCCAGGCCGCCCTATTCGCTCGGTTTTATCAACGTGCCGGCCGCGCTGCTCATCATGCCGACCAGCATGCTCGCCGTGCCGTTCGGCGTCAGAGCCGCGCACGCGTTGCCCAAACGCAAGCTCGAGATCGCGTTTGCGGTGTTTCTGACGTGCGTTGTTGCGCGGTTTTTGTGGTCGCTGCTTTGAGTCCCCTCCCCCTTGCGGGGAGGGGACAGGGGTGGGGGTAACGCAAAGTGCGATGTGTTCCCAATCGCTCGTTGCCGATTGCCAAGCGGGGCTGGGCAAAGGGCTGTGTTTCGAATGCAAATTTCCGCCTGTGTCTTCACCCCACCCCTAACCCCTCCCCGTCAAGGGGAGGGGGATTTATAGCGAAGATGCCCGCGCTCTCGCCAAGCGCAAACTCGAAATTGCGTTTGCGGTGTTTCTGACGTGTGTGGTGACGCGGTTTTTGTGGTCGCTTCTTTGAACTCCCTCTCGCTGATTCCCCTCCCCCTTGCGGGGAGGGGTTAGGGGTGGGGGTAACACAAAGACCGCAATATCGAAGACGAATTACGCCGTTTGACAAGCTGGGCTAGGCAAGTGTTCTTGTGTCGCGTGCTCATCTCTGATCGATAGAGCAACGCTTACGTCTTCACCCCACCCCTAACCCCTCCCCGTCGAGGGGAGGGGGATTCGGAGCGAAAACTCGAAATAGCATTCGCGGCTGTCGTAGCGCTGTACTGGTTGGCGCGCGTCGACTCCTAAAACTCGGGCTCAAAATTTTGGCTTGCCCACAAGCCGCGACGCTTCGGCAGCGTTACTGGCAGCCCTGGATCTTCGTCCGCTCTCAACAGGATCCGCGAGTTCAAGCGTGTCACTATCGATTGGCCGCATAGCACTGCGAAACTCAAGATATTCGTTCTGGGGTGGACATTCATGACGTTTCCGACAACGAACATGACCCCAGGTATAGCGCCCGTATGTCTCATCTGATTCAATCGGCGCACCATACTTCGCAATCAGGCTAGGTTTGTATTCAGTCAGGCTCGGGCGCCTAGGTCCCTTGCCATCTGTATCGTAGCGATAACTCGCTTCGACGTCTGAAACGACAGATGTGCCAGGTCGTGTAGGGTAGTCCTCTACAAATTTTATTTCCACTAAAGTTGTCTCATCAATGCGTGCATCGATACGAGCAATACATCGACCTCGCTTGGTGTGTTGCTCCACAGCGCATGGTTGCTTTGTTATTGAAGGTTCGCTGGTGGTCGCCTTTGCCAAGTTTGCAATTGTGTCCTCGGCGGTATCACCAATCCGTATGCCCAAAATGTCAAGTTTTGCGTTGTCGGCATGAACGCCATACGGGGCAAAAAGCAGCAATATGCACACGACTGCCGACTTCGATGCACGATTACATTGCTTACGCATGTTCGACGCCTCAAACCGCAATTTTCTGATTGTACTCGCCAACCTCGGGGAAGCGCGCGAGCTGTTGGTCGATGTCCTTGAAGATCGCCTTCATGTTGGCTTCCGCCGTCGGGCTTTCAACCACAACCACGAGCTCCGGTTTGTTCGAGGAGGCGCGGATGAGGCCCCATGTGCCGTCTTCGAGGACGACGCGAACGCCGTTGACGGTAATGAGTTCTCGGATCTTCTGGCCCGCGAT
>JANOKZ010000409.1:0-14949 GCA_031419515.1 Hyphomicrobium sp. | reverse complement strand
GGATCGATACGTCCATAGTGACGACCATAATGATATCACTAAGCCTGTCCGGCCGCGCCGGATCGAGGTGATTTCGGGCGACGACCGGCGCCGCAAGTGGCCGGACGAGGCCAAGATTGCGATTGTTGCGGAGGCGCTGGCCGATGGCGCTGTGGTTTCTCGCGTCGCCCGCCGTCATGACCTCACGCCATCGCAGTTGTTCGGGTGGATCAAAACCTTTCGCGCGGAAGCCTTGATGGCTGTTGCGTCCCCGGCCGGGGAGCCGTCGATGTTCGCGCGCGCTGTTGTCGATATGGCGCCAGTGCAATCGGCACAGCCTACCCCAGCCCAGATTGGAGAAGCATCGGCAATCGAGATCAGCATCGGCACGGCCACGGTCCTGATACGCGGGGCCGCCGACACGAAGACACTTGCACTCGTATTGAAAGCGCTGAAGGTGCTGGCGTGATTGTTCCGCCGAACTCTTCATTGCCCTTCGGCCGCCCACCCGCAACCGGGCAAGTTCGGGTATTCGTCGCGACCAAGCCTGTCGACTTCAGGAAGGGTATGGATGGGCTCGCCGCCATCGTCGAGAACGAACTGAAGTTGGAGCCGTTCTCCGGTGTGATCTATGTGTTCCGTGCCAAGCGCGCGGATCGCGTAAAGCTTGTGTTCTGGGACGGTACCGGCGTGTGCCTGCTGACCAAACGGCTCGAAGGATCCAAGTTTCATTGGCCACGGATCGAGGACGGCGTGATGCGGTTGTCACCGGCGCAGCTCTCGGCGCTTTTGGAAGGGCTCGATTGGAGACGGGTGCATGCGCGCCGTGTCGCGCGGCCCACAGCAACACAGTAATCCACATCTGGTGTTGATTGCCGCCTAGCGGAACGCCCACCAAATCGGCGAATCTATAGGTCATGGCGCTATCATTTGACGATCTCCCTGATGATGTTGAGAGCCTCAAGGCTCTGCTCATTGCTGCGAACGCTCAAGCCGATGCAGCGTTGGCCAGAACTCTCGTCTTGGCGGCAGAGCGCGATCATCTCGAACAGATCCAGTCCATCCTCGCCGGCGAAGTGGATCGCCTCACGCAACGAAACGAGCGCCTGGATCACATCATCTCGGTCCTGCGCCGCGCGCAGTTCGGGCGTTCGTCTGAGCGCATGACCGCAGACCAGATGGCGTTGGCATTGGACGACGTCGAGACCGCACTCAGCACCGAGGACGCTGCGGCCGAAAAGAAGCACGAGATCGTCAAGGAACAGGGCATTGCCAGCCGCCGCGCCAATCGCGGTCACCTTCCGGAGCATCTGCCGCGTGAGGACATTACGATCGAGCCTGAAGTGACATCCTGCCCGTGCTGTGGCGGCGCTCTCCATGTCATCGGCGAAGATGTCTCCGAGCGCCTCGATAAGGTTCCAGCCAAGCTGCGGGTGATTGTAACGCGACGTCCGAAATATGCGTGCCGCAGTTGTACGGATGGCGTCGTCCAGGCGCCCGCGCCGAACCGTCTGATTGAAGGCGGAATGCCGACAGAGGCGCTTGTCGCCGATGTGTTAGTGTCCAAATACGCCGATCATCTTCCCCTGTATCGCCAGTGTCAGATCCTCGCACGTGACGGCGTTACCATTGATCGTTCGACGCTGTGCCACTGGGTCGGCTTTGCTGCGTTCGAACTCGAACCGTTGCATAACCGGCTCGTAGAAATCCTAAAAACCTCGACCAAGATGTTCGCAGACGAGACGCGATGCCCGGTGCTCGATCCCGGGCGCGGGAAAACGAAAACCGGTTATCTCTGGGCCATCGCCCGCGATGATCGTCCGTGGGGTGGGGCCGATCCGCCAGCTGCCGCTTACCTGTACGCACCCGGTCGTGGCGCCGAACACGCAGTTCGTCATCTGGCTGGCTTTAGCGGCGTGCTGCAGGTCGACGGATACGCCGCCTACGACAAGCTGACCGACACCAAACGGATCGGCGGCCCGGTTGCGCTCGCATTATGCTGGAGCCACTTCCGGCGCCGCTTCTATGACATCGCCAAAGGCGGCAATGCGCCGATCGCCAGCGAAGCGCTGGAGCGCATCGGCAAGTTATATGAGATCGAGGCTGAGATCCGTGGCCAATCCGCCGGCCAACGCCGGTCGCAGCGACAGGCGCGCGCAAAGCCACTGGTCGAAGAACTGAGAACTTGGCTCGATAAGCAGTTGGCGTCGGTCTCTGGCCGCTCGCCGATCGCCCAAGCCATGCGGTATGGAACCAGCCACTGGCACGGTCTCGTCCGATTCCTCGACGACGGTCGCATTGAAATCGACAGCAACACCGTCGAGCGCTCCATCCGCCCGATCGCACTCAATCGAAAGAATGCGCTCTTTGCCGGTAGCGATGAAGGCGGCGCCAACTGGGCGATCATTGCCTCGCTCATCGAGACATGCAAACTCAACGGCGTGAACCCGCATGCTTGGTTGACCGATACCCTGACGAAACTCGTCAACGGTTGGCCGAACGCCCGCATCGACGACCTGATGCCCTGGGCCTACGCCAAAATCCCTGCCTGACACGTCAAGGTGGGAACGGCGAAGCGCTTACAAATGATGGCAATATGTTTCATCTTATTCGTCGGGCCTAGAAATACTTAAGAAGTTTCAGAGAGAAGTGCATCATGCAATAAATTTGTTGCATCATGCAAGGAATATCTTGCATGATGCAAGATGGAGCGCTATGTTGTTTCCAAGCTTCTTCCATACCTGATAAAAAGCGAGATTACACAATGGGTTCCTCCAGCCGGGCTTTCAGACCCACACCCCGAGGGGAGACTGTTGCTGAGCAGGCAACGACTATGCTGGCGGCGGCATTGCATCAAGTAGAACAAGTCCGTGGAATCGATGCTTCTGATATCGATTCGCTAAGAGCATGGTGCGCGGATCCACGTCCACCGGTTTCGCAACGCACTAATGGAGCAGGCGATAAGTTTGCAGATTTCATAACCATCTGCCGACGTATTCCGGACTGCTCACCTTTTTTCATGAAGCAACTGGAACTAAATCCGTCCACGCTTTGGCGTTGGTCGATGGGACAAAGCAAGCCCACCTCGTATGTCGCAGCAAGTGTCGTTGCCGATCTTGTCGATATCATCAGGAAGCGCATAGATGACGAAGCCCAAAGGCGCTAAGTCCCTGCTTTGTCTTCTATCACCTATTCGGTTGGTGGCCTCTAATCGACGACTGTCACGCAACCAGCACGCAAAACGTAAACCTCACGACCACCAAAAGCCCGTAAATCCAGGCATTTTCACTTAAGACGCACTACGCGCAGCCACCTCAAGAACCTTGATAATACTCACTAATATCTGGCTCTTCCCCGTTGCCAAGGTCGGGGTCGAGGGTTCGATCCCCTTCGCCCGCTCCAATTTCTTGTGTCACTATAACTTGCCGAAACGAAACTGGGCGCATCTCACGATGCGCCCGTTCGTTTCTATTGTACCTGATTTCGAGGTGCCGTTTCAGTGGTGGCGGCTTGTGCGCGACCAGCCATAGCCGCCCTGCCGGACCAGCACCTGCTCGAGGCGAACATTGGTGACCGGGGGGTGATGGATCACGTGCTCGCCGCCCGCACGCACAACCACTTGACGGTGCACCCAGCTGTGCACCGGCGGCGTGTAGACTTTCTGCACTGACGCAGGACGGATCAACACTTGCTTGGTCACAGTCTCGTAAACCGCAGGTGCCACCTGGGCGACCCGGCGCGCTGGCGACACAACGACTTGGCGCTCAGCGTCACGCGTGACGGCCGGCACTTCGACCTTGCACATTTTCTCGCCGCGGCCGAGGAAGCCACGACGGTGTTCCCAGCGCATGCTTGCTGGTTGCACGACGACGCTTTCACGAACGGTTCTTGTGACGGCCGGCTCCTCGACGTAGGTCGTCCGTGCTGGTGAAACGAGCACGCGTTCGGAGCGATGGCCATATTGCGCCGGTGTTTTAATCGTGCCCCAGCGGCCGGGCGACACGACAACGCGCTCTGACTTTGTTTCAACGACGGGCGGCGTGCGAACCAACTGGGTGAAGCCAGGACGCACGATAACCGAGCGCGCCTGAGTTGCATAAACGTCTGGAAGGCGTACTTTTTCGTAGCACGCGACCTCCCGCCCGCCCCGCCCGCAACCATGATCAAAAGCAAGCGCTTCGCCGGCAAACGTCGCGCAGGCAGCGGCCACGGCAATGGCGGCCAATGAACCGTGACGCATCTTGGAAATCTCCTGTTGAGAACACCATAAAGGGCCGCAAAGGATGACCTTGCGAGGCAGTGACCCTTGTGCTGGCCGGGTTAGAGCCGCTGTTAGACCGGCCCTATCATCCAGAGGCGCCCCTCTGCGTACGACGATAAACCAAGTCTTCCTGCCGCCGAAGGACTAGCCGCGGGTTTGGTAAACCTGTTAATCGTGGGGGGCGTCGAGAGCGCTTTCGACCGCGCGACCCTTCGATCTCGCAACCGAACATAAAGGACCGTGCAGACCATGCTTCCTTCATTCATGATATCGCGGCTGCGTCCGCTGGCACTCCTCACAACACTTGCCGCCGCGCTCATTGTTGCGGGCTGCGGTGTCAACAACATTCCGACCTACGAACAGTCGGCTAAAGCCGCGTGGAGCGAAGTCCTTAGCCAGTACAAGCGGCGCACCGACCTGATCCCGAATCTTGTCGAAACGGTCAAAGGTTTTGCCGAACAAGAAAAGTCCGTTCTGACAGAGGTTGTCGAGGCCCGCGCCAAGGCAACTGCAGCCCAGATTAATTTACCGCCCGACGTCCTGACGAACCCCGACGCAATGAAGAAGCTGCAGGAAGCACAGGGTCAGCTCTCCGGCGCGCTCGGCAGGCTACTGGTTACGATTGAGAAATATCCCGATATCAAGTCGGGCCAGAACTTCCTCGCGCTGCAAAGCGCTCTTGAAGGCACGGAAAATCGCATCGGCGTTTCGCGGCGCGACTATATTGAAGCGGTGCGCGTCTATAATACCGAATTGAACACTATTCCCGGGCGTTGGTGGAAGTCGTTCATGTATCCAGCTTCCAAGGAAATGGCGTCGTTCGAAATTCCGGCCGAAGAGCAGAAAACGCCGAAGGTTGATTTCGACACCAAGAAGTAGGCGCGGGCTCTACCGCTAAGCAGGATGCTCTCACATGGGTGGCGCCGCGACCCTGACGCCAAGCGTATTCGCTCGCAAGAGTTTGGCGAGAAGCGCGACAATCGCGTTTCTCGCCGGCGTCGTTTCGCTTGCAGCCTTGGTGTTCATCGCGCTCGCGGCGCCCAACTATCCTGAACTCACCGGCCAGATTGTCGACAATGCCAACCTGCTCTCACCTGACGACCGCGCCGCAATACTAGCCGAGTTGCAGGCGCTCGAAGGCAAATCGACCGATCAAGTGGCCGTTGTCACGGTCAAGTCCCTCGAAGGCTACGCGATCGAAGACTACGGCATCGGCCTCGCGCGCAAATGGCAGATCGGGCAGAAGGACAAGGACAACGGCATCGTGCTCATCGTTGCGCCAAACGAGCGCAAGGTGCGCATTGAAGTTGGCCGCCGCTTGGAGCCGGTGATGACCGACACAATGTCGAAGATCATCATCACCAATGCCATGTTGCCGAAGTTTCGCCGGGGCGATTATCCGGGGGGCATTCGCGACGGCGTGCGCGACATCAAAGACGTTCTGCTTGGCGATGCGGACGCCGTGAAGGATCGCGCGAAAGGCGGACCCACGGGCAATAGCTATTCGATATCACTCATCCACCTGCTGGTTTTTGCCGCCATCATCGCGCTGATTTTCTGGCAGATGAAGAAAGCAGCAGACGCCCAGCGCCAATGGGAACAAAACCTGTCACCTGACGAACGCCGCAGGCTGCAACGCGAACGGCGGCGCAATCGCGGCGGAAACGTTGTCGTCATCCCAGGCGGCTCTGGCGATTGGGGCGGCGGGTGGAGCAGGGGAGGAAGCGGCGGCGGCGGATGGTCTGGCGGCGGAGGGTCCTTCGGCGGCGGCGGTGCATCAGGCGGCTGGTAATGAAGAAACGGCGAATTTGAGAGACGGCGAATCATGCCACTATTCAATGCAGACGAAGAACAGCGTATCTCCGCCGCTATATCCGCAGCGGAACGCAAGACCTCGGGCGAAGTCGTGGCCGTCGTCGCGCAATCGAGCGAGAATTACCTCTACGTGCCGTTTCTTGTTGCATCGCTCGTGGCGCTCTTCGTTCCCTGGCCGCTCATGCACATGATCTGGACGCCCGATAAGAATACCTGGATCGAAAACCAGCACATTTATCTGATCCAGCTCCTGGTGTTTTTGATTCTGCTTGCCGTTATCTGGCCGAAACGTATTCGCACGGCACTGGTCCCGCGGGCAGTACGCGCGGCACATGCCAAACGCCGCGCAACCGAGCAATTCCTGGCGCAGAACCTGCACACGACGGCCGGTCGCACCGGCGTTTTGATTTTCGTTTCAGTTGCCGAGCGGCATGCTGAAATTCTCGCCGACAAGGGCATCGATGAACGCGTTCCCGCCGGCACGTGGCAAGAGATCGTCGATGGTTTGACGAAAGAGATCTCCGAGGGCCGCGCGGCAGAAGGATTCATTCATGCGATTGACACGGCAGGCCAACACCTGGCCAAGCATTTCCCGCCCGGAAAAATCGATCCCAACGAGTTGCCCGACCACCTCATTATCCTCGATAACTGAGCGCTGGCTCGCCGCGAGCTGAGCAGTCCGGCAAATCATGGTACAAGCCGCGCCGGGACAGAAGCGCATTGCTTCGAGGGGAAACGGCCATGACAGCACCGATTGCAACCGGAACGAGCGCGGCGGGCGAAACAGTGACGCGGGCGCCGCTCAGAGCACGCGTGTCGTGGATGCTGTTTGATTGGTCGGCTCAACCTTATTACACGCTGGTGCAGACGTTCCTGTTCGCACCCTATTTCGCCAATGCCGTCGTCAACAATCAAGCCTGCGGCACGCTGATCGCAGAAGGTAGCGAGAAAGCCGCGTGCGGACAGGCGCTTTGGGGTTATGCGGCGGCAATTGCCGGGTTGCTGATCGCGATCATCTCTCCTTTTCTCGGCGCGTTGGCCGATGGCCGAGGAAAACGCAAACCCTGGATCGTGCTGCTCTCGCTCATTTTTCTCGCCGGACTCTCGACACTCTGGCTTGCGACACCCGGTGCTTCAACGGGCACGCTGGCAATCGTGCTCGGCGGCTTCATCATCGCCACGCTTGCCGCAGAACTGATGGGCGTATTCTCGAACGCAATCATGACGGGGCTGGTACCTAAAAGCGAAATCGGAACGCTATCCGGCACAGGATGGGCGGTTGGATACTTTGGTGGACTGGCAAGCCTCGCACTGGTCGCGGGATTTCTTGTGCCGCTGCCGGGCGAAGCCAAAACGCTACTCGGGTTGGATCCCTTGTTGCAGCTCGATCAGGCGACGCGGCAGGGCGACCGGCTCACGGGGCCGTTCTCCGCCGTGTGGTTTGTTGTCTTCATGATCCCGTTCTTTCTGTTCGTCCCGGACAAAGTGGCCATCAGCACCAACACGCATCCGAAACGTTCAGCGAGGGCGGAACTGTGGGACACGATCAAGTCTCTGCCGTCGATGCCGAGCCTGCTGATCTTTCTCATCGCGCGCATGCTCTACACCGATGGCTTGACCGCCATCTTCACCTTCGGCGGCATTTACGGCGCCTCTGTTTTCAATTGGGGGCCGCTGGAACTTGGCATGTTCGGCATTGCGCTGACGCTCGTTGGCGCTTTCGGTGCACTCATTGGCGGACGTCTCGATGATAAGCTTGGCCCCAAGACCGTGATCATCGCCGCATTGCTCATTCTGCTGGCCGGCGCCATCGGCATCCTCTCCGTTGACAAGACGCATATCCTGTTCTCGACAGAAGTCGCCGCCAAAGCAGAGGGCTCGAAGCCATTCTCAGCGATCGGCGAACAGGTCTTCCTGGCGTTCGCAATCATCGTTGGGCTCGTTGCAGCGCCCGTGCAGGCGGCGAGCCGCTCGCTACTCGCGCGTCTTGCACCCGCCGATAAGATCACGCAGTTCTTTGGGCTGTTTGCGTTCTCCGGCAAAGTCACGGCCTTCCTGGCGCCATTTCTCGTGGCGCTTGTTACACAAATTTCCGGCAGTCAGCGCATCGGCATGTCGGCCGTGCTCGCGTTTCTCGTCATTGGCGCGGCGATGATGCTGTTTGTGAAGGCGGAGCAGGCCCGCGCCTAATGATGGTGTCTGACCCTCTGGGTCTGACACCCGTGAACGAATGCGAGACCAAACAAGCGGTGTCAGACCCAGAGGGTCAGACACCGTTTTCCCTGTGAAGGCGCCGCCGGGGTCAGACCCCTCACACGGAAATTCGCGGTAGGATTGAAACAGTCTAGTGAGGGGTCTGACCCCGTCTGCACTGTAGTCAGTGCCTGAAATGCCTCATGCCGGTCATGACCATGGCGAGACCTTTTTCATCCGCCGCCTTGATGACCTCGTCGTCGCGCATCGAGCCGCCCGGCTGAATGACAGCCGTGACACCGGCATCTGCCGCCGTCAACAACCCATCGGCAAACGGAAAGAAGGCGTCCGACGCGACGACCGAACCGCGCGTCAATGGTTCGCTCAATCCTGCCGCCTTGGCCGCGTCCGTTGCTTTGATGACCGCGATGCGCGCGGAATCGATGCGACTCATCTGACCGGCACCTATGCCAACCGTCGCGCCGTTCTTGGCGTAAACAATGGCGTTTGATTTGACGTGCTTCGCCACGCGGAAGGCAAACTTGAGATCCGCAAGTTCCGCAGCCGTCGGCGCGCGCTTAGTTACAACCTTCAGATCAAGATCGTCGACGACGCCGTCGTCACGCGATTGCACAAGCAGTCCGCCTGCGATGGAGCGCACGTTAAGCCCGCCAGCGCGCGGGTCTGACAGGCCGCCCGTCACCAAGAGACGCAGGTTTTTCTTCGCCGCAAAAATCGCTTTCGCTTCATCTGTTGCGTCAGGCGCAATCACGACTTCGGTGAAGATCTTGGAGATTTCTTCGGCGGCTTTACCGTCGATCGTTTGATTAACTGCGATGATGCCGCCAAATGCGCTGACGGAATCGCACTGCAAGGCCTTGAGGTAGGCGTCGCGCAACGAGGCCCCCGTCGCGACGCCGCACGGATTGGCATGCTTGATGATCGCAACGGCGGGTACGTCTGGCGCAAATTCTGACACCAGTTCAAATGCAGCGTCGGTGTCGTTCAAGTTGTTGTACGAAAGTTCCTTGCCCTGCAGTTGCCGCGCCGTCGCAACGCCGAAGCGCGTACAGTCCGAGACATATATCGCCGCCTCTTGATGCGGGTTTTCGCCGTAACGCAAGGCTTGACCAAGACGGCCGCCGAAGGCGCGCCAGGTGGGCGCCGGTGATTTCAAGTGATCTGCGAACCAGTTGCTGATCGCGGCATCGTATGCGGCTGTGCGGGCGAAGGCCTTGGCGGCCATCTCCTGGCGGAAGCGCAGTGTCGTCGCGCCGCCGTTCGCCGCCATCTCGGCCAGGACAGAGGAATAATCTTCGGCTTCGACGATGACCGTCACGCCGTCGTGGTTTTTGGATGCCGCGCGGATCATGGCCGGCCCGCCGATGTCGATGTTCTCGACGCACTCGTCGTAGCCGGCGTTCTTCGCGACGGTCGCTTCAAAGGGATAGAGATTGACGACCAGGAGATCGATGGGCTGGATGCCATGATCGGCGGCGGCTTTGTCGTGCTCCGCGTTGCCGCGAATGGCAAGCAGCCCGCCGTGCACTTTGGGATGCAGTGTCTTGACGCGGCCATCCATCATTTCGGGAAAGCCGGTCAATTCGGAGACGTCCTTGACGGCGAGACCGGCAGCCTTGATCGCCTCCGAAGTCCCGCCCGTTGAAACAAGCTCGACGCCGTGGCTGATAAGCGCGCGGGCAAAGTCAATTAAGCCGGTCTTGTCCGAGACCGACAGCAGCGCGCGGCAGATTTTTTGATTTTTCATGAGACGTCCTGCACCCGTAAAATCGATGTGTGCCGGTTATCACGCCTGCGGCCCCGAGAATATAGACCGGAAAGCCCAGAGCGCCGTCATGTCGCGCTTTGCGCCGCAATTACGGGCTCGTTTTGAAAACGCGCCAGCGCACTTCGGTTTCGCCGAATGTCGCCCCGCGCAGCACAATCTGCATGCCGGGCCGTGGCCCCGTGCTTTCGGCAAACAACAGGCTTTCCTCAACCGTTACCTCAGCGCCCTCAGCTTCAAAGGTCCACGTGCGCCCATCACGCATCGTGATGACGCAGGCGCCGCGATCCTTGCCGTTTGAAACTTTGCAATCGGGATGGACGTGAAAATGGACGGTGAACGGCAGATCCGCCTTCAGCCGCAATTTGCCTTGCGGCGGCTCAAGACGATCCAGCCCCTCAATCAACCGGCCGTCGCCTGAAACGGATATGCGCCGGTTGTGCATCAAGCCGTAGCGTTTCACGTATCCGTCATGGCTGGCAGCTAACACCGCCGCGCCGCCTTCGTCACTCAATCGTGCGAGCGCCAAATCAGGTCCGCGGATCGGCAATCCTCCGGCGAGGCTTTCAAGTTTATCGTGGCGCACAAGGCGAGAGGATGAACTCTCCGCAAGGCAAAGCGTGTTGTGGCTTGCGGTTGCCCGGGCGACGGCATTCCAATCATCGTCGGCGGGGCCCGGAAAACCGCCATTGACGAACAGCATACGGCTGCCGTCAGACATTTCGAACGACAGACATCCAGATTGTGCTTCAGCCGACATCTCGACAGGTGGCGGCGAGCCGACATCGGCGACGATCAAGGTCGATCCCCGCTCAAGCCGGGCATATCCTGAATCGACAGCTTGCGAGACGGCTTCGAGCGCGCCGTCCGAGTAGCCGAGAACCGTGGCAAGAGTGGCCGGTGCCCCAGCGCTGACGCCATTGAATCGCGCCAGAACGCCGTCGCCCATGCGCATGAAGCGCAAGAATGCCAGCGCTTTTTTTACAGTCAAAGCGTATTCTTCGGGCGCCGTGTAGCCGCGCGCTTGAAAGCACTGCCCGAGCGGCAAGAGGTCCAACACAAGATCTGCCAGAACACTGGCATTGCGGCTCGCGTGCCCGCCATCGTTTAAAATCTGCCGCCTCAACTCGGCAATCAGCTGGATCTGAGCTTCCTTTAATTGCCGGTCATGGCCTGAAACTGCGAGATCGCTGAGAACAAGGGCGATAAGACTAATGAGCCGGGGAACACCGTCGGGCGCGTTGCGCCACGTCGTATTCAGCGCTGCAACCTGCTCAGTGAGGCTCGCCATAATCTGCGAATAAGTCTTGGCGTCCGTGCCTTCGAGCAACATGTTAGCTTGGGCGATCCAAGATATAATGCGCCGTCCGATGACCGCCGGTTCGTAAGCGATGCCCTTCGGCGTTCTCTGCGTCGCAATCCAATCAACAACAAGTTCGCGGGCCGCGTCGTAAGCAGCCTCTTCTTCGGTCGCGGCAAGATGGCGAAGCCAGCCAAAGCCGTGCAGTTCGCGCTCCCAGGCGAGGCTCGGCGGCTTGATGCGGAATGGTGACGCGCCTTTAAGGTCGGCCACTTGGCACGCAAGCCCAAAATGGCTTTCCTGAATCTCATTCCAGAAACTAGGATCGGCGGAGCGCAGCTCCTGCGGCACGATTAGGATCTGATCGGCGGCCGCCCCGCCATAGCGCCAGCGCAAGAACGGCGACGACAGCGTGCGCGTGACGGCGCGGCGGCGCGTCTGCTTCGCTGACAGCGCCCTAATCTTCAGACGTTCGCTGAGGCTCAAACCTGCCATTGGCCCGCCGTTGGACTCTGCCCGTGAAGCGGCGCCAAAAAAGAGGAATCGCCGCGTGTTTCCCCTGTCCCGACTATCCGCTCCGTCGAGCCAAAACAAGGCGCTGGAGCCGGGCCCGCGCGATTTGCCGGAGCAAAACTTAAGGCAGGCGCGCGAGGAGAGACACGAAAAAGCCGTCCATGCCCTGTTGGCCGGGCCGCAAGGCGCCAAAATAAGACGGCAGCGTCCTTAGATCTCCTGCGGCCGTGAGCCAGCCGCTTTCGCCGCCGGTGGACACGATATCGATAGGAATCCGCTTGAAATCGCTGCGGCTGGCGAGAAAGCGGGCAATTTGACTGGCGCCTTCGTCATCTTCCAGGGAACACGTGCAATAGAGAAGTCTGCCACCGGGCTTTACCAGCTTCGCGGCTGCGTCCAGCATCTTCGCCTGGGATTGCGCCAACGAGGCAACATCTTCGGCGCGCTTTAGATGAAGAATGTCGGGGTGGCGGCGGATGGTTCCCGTAGCCGTGCAGGGCGCGTCCAACAAGACAGCGTCGAACAGCCGTCCCGGTGCCCAAGTCATGACATTGCTGATCGCCGTTTCAACCGGCAGCTTCAATCGCGCGAGATTTGCATTGAGACGCGCCGCGCGCGCCGGCGACAACTCAACCGCGACCACGTTCGCGCCCGCATTGGCAAGCTGCGCAGTCTTACCGCCGGGTGCCGCACACAGATCGGCGATGTCGAGCCCCGTCACGTCGCCTAGAATCTTGGCGGGAAGTGCAGCGGCGGCATCCTGCACCCACCACTCGCCCTCATCATAGCCAGCGATATCTTCGATGCGGCCAGCTTCCGTGAGGCGCACAGATCCCGTTGGCAAAACGATCCCACCCAGTTTTTCGGCCCACAGCGCAGGATCGGTTTTAACTGACAGATCCAGCGGCGGCTCTTGGAGTGACGCTTCTGCAATCGAGCGTGCCGTGTCCTTCCCATACGCGGTGCGCCAGCGCGCCATCAGCCACGCAGGGATATTGAGTTCAGACGCGTCAAGTTCCGCCAGAATTTCCTCGCCTCGCTCCGAGACGCGGCGCAGGACGGCGTTGGCCAATTTATCGAAGCGCCTCGTGCTAAAGCTGGCGCGGCATTGTTCGACCGCGAGCGAAATAGCGGCATGAGGCGGCGTCTTCAGGAATAGGAGCTGCGCGCCAGCGCTGAGCAAGATCGCTTCGAGCAGACCCTCTTTCGCCGGCAGCGGCTTTTCCAGAAACTTACAGAGCACCGCTTTGATTTCCCCGCGGCGGCGCAGAACCGTTGTTGCAATTGCGCGCGCAAACGCACGGTCGCGGGGCGCCAGTTTTGCAGTATCTGCAGCGCGCTGAAAAGCGTCATCAAAGGAACGGCGCTGATCGAGCACGGCATAGAGCGCGGTTGCCGCCAGATGGCGCGCCGCCAATCCATCCGCTGGAACGGCGGGCTGGCGCGTGTGCGTCTCCGCCTCATTGCTTGACTTGCCCGGCCGCCCCGGAGGCGTTTCGTTGTTCAAAGGGATTTGGCCTTAGTCGTCATGACGTCCACGGTCCTCGCGATTGTGAGCCGTGCTTCCGGCCTGCAACCCACACGCCGCCGACTTGGCCGCCAGACCCTTCTTCGCCGGCGTTGGGTTCAAAGGCAAGGCCACCATCTGTCACGCCCATCTCGCGCGCAAGCGCCTCGAGTTCCGCGATCCGGTTATCGGGGTTCGGATGCGTTGAGAAAAGGCTGTCGAGACCACGTCCGTTCAGCGGATTGACGATAAAGACATGGGCAGCGGCCGGGAATTGCTCGGCGCGCGGGTTTTGAATTTTTTTGGCCAGAATGCTGATCTTCTTCAACGCGGATGCAAGCCATAGGGGATTTCCAGCGATTTGAGCACCCATGCGATCGGCCTGATATTCGCGCGAGCGGCTGATGGCCATTTGCACCATCATCGCCGCCAGGGGTGCAACAATAACAGCGAACAGCGTGCCGATGATACCCATGCCGCGATCGTCATTGCGCGCGCCGCCAAATAGCATGCCGAGCTGCAGATATTGGGCGAACATCGATACGGCACCGCCAATCGTTGCGGCAACGGCCATTGTTAAGGTGTCGCGATTCTTAATATGCGCGAGCTCGTGCGCCATGACGCCCGCGAGTTCTTCACGCGTTAGCGCTTCAAGCAGGCCCGTTGACGCACAAACCGCGGCGCGCGATGGGCTGCGCCCGGTCGCAAAGGCGTTCGGTTGTGGCGTGTTCATGATGTAAACGCGCGGCATCGGGAGGTCAGCGCGGCTCGCCAGTTCGCGCACGAGACCGACAAACTCAGGGGACGTTTGGTCGTCAACTTCCTGGGCCTTGAACATCTTCAAGACCATGGTGTCGGACTTCCAGAGGCTGACCACATTCATGACCAGCGCGACGATGAACGCCAGGATGAGGCCGGACTTACCGCCAACAGCCGCGCCCATGACCGCAAAGATCGCCGTAAGTGTGGCCAGCAACAGGCCCGTCTTGGCGTAATTCATAAGCATTTCGGACCTCCACAACCCAGGTGCGCGGCACCACGTCATTCCAAAGGCGCCAGCTCGACGTATATATGGTGTATGGCGGGCAAGGTTAAGTGCCTCGTACTCGAGCCCCGCTGGCACGCCGCAAATCCGTGAGTTTCCACCATGTCTAGACCTGAAGTGACCCGGCCAGAGGTCCAGCGCCCAGAAGCGACCGGCCCCGATGTCGCGCCTGAAACGCCCGCCGCCCGGAAGGCGCTAACGCCTGAAGCACAACGCGCAACCGCCGAGGCTGAAGCCCGGCGTGCAGCCCAGGTGGCGCCGGAAAATACCGCCACGGAAGAGTTAGGCGGCCGCAAGGGTCCCGATCCTGTCCGATTTGGGGACTGGGAGGTGGGCGGAATTGCCAGCGATTTCTGATTTTGTTTCAGAAGTGTACACGCAAGTATTTACAAATCCTGACAAGCTTTACGGCAATTTGGAACGCTTGCGTTAACGGACGCGAAATGATGCTCTTTTCCAGCCTTCGCACACCTCTTCATACAAAACTCACCACTTTGAGCGGTGAAACCGCCCCTTGAAGGCCCGTTAGCCGCCTCCGGCACCGCCGTTG
>JANOKZ010000408.1:0-3063 GCA_031419515.1 Hyphomicrobium sp. | reverse complement strand
GCACGCGGGTCGGGCACAACGGCAAAATGAGCAACAAGCGAAAGCATCGGAGCCTCCCTCTTTTCCGGAAGCCTCCTCAAGAATCCATGATTCGCCGCCACTCAAGCGAATTTAACCGTTTTCAAATGCGATTCCCCTGCCTTCGAGTGGGGAAAAACAGAACGCATTCAGGAATTGCTTGGCGCGAACTTTGATCTCAAGTTCGAAAAGGGCACGTCCTATTATCGCGAACCCAGCGGCGAAGCGGCGTGGAACACGTTCTCGAACGGCTATGGTCCGACGAAGACATTGGCCAGCAATCTTGATGATGCCCGCCGGGCCGAATTGAAGCGTGATTTTATTGAGTTCCACGAGGGGTTCAACAACAGTCTCGGTACCTGTGTGCCGCGCGAGTATTGGGTCACGCTCGGCATTCGACGATGAAACCGCGCGGGTCTGCTTGATATCGACCACGCACTTGCAAATCTCAAGGTGGAGTACCGGCCGTGACTATAGGTTCGCGAACCAAATGGACGCGGTCGCTACCATGGGTCGCCACAGCAGCTTCGATCGGAGCATGTTATGGAACTCTTGCGATCGTCAGCCTGCTTGGCGCAATGGGAATAGCACTTGTCATCGACAATACACTTTGGTCTGGCGCCATCGTCGCGTTCGCGGTGCTGGCTGTCGTTGGTCTTGCGCTCAGCCTCTCGCGCCATCGCAATCCGTGGCCTCTCCTCATGGGCGTCAGTGGATGTGCAATCATTACCTATACGATGTTTGGCTCCTACAGCCGGACCATTGAAATTTTCGGATTCGCGGTTTTATGTGGCGCCTCGCTCTGGGATTGGAGATTGCGCCGATCACTCAAGTGCTAGGATTCAGATCTTATACAAATCAGCCCGTGTCGGCGGCAACGGCGGCGGGCGTTTGGCGCTCTTGGAGGCGAGCGTTTGGAAGAGCCTCAACGTGCCGCGCGAGAACGCCAGACTGACGCCCGCCAAATACGCAACCCAGATGCGGTACTTGTCCTCGCCGACATGCAGAATCGCTTCGTCCTTGTTGGCGGTCAGCCGCTCGCACCAAAGCTGACACGTGCGCGCATAATGCATGCGCCAGCCTTCGACGTCGTGGACTTCGAACCCGGCGCGTTCCATCGCGCGCACTGAGTTGCCGATGTCGTCGAGTTCGCCCCCGGGGAAAATGTACTTCGCAATCGCCTTCTTCTCCGGCCGCATGCGCCCTTTGAAAAACTTCTCCTTTGGCGCACGGCGCGAGATGGCGTGATTGAGAAAGAGCCCGTCGTCGGAAAGCAACGAGCGCACCTTGTCCATGTAAGCCGGAATGTTCTTCAAGCCGATATGTTCGTACATGCCGATGGAGGCGATCTTGTCGTAGGTTCCCGTTACCTTCGAATAGTCGATCAATTCGAACGTCACGCGGTCTTCAAGGCCAAGCCGCTTCACCTTCTCGCGCGCGAAGGCGAGTTGTTCTTCCGAGAGCGTGCAGCCATGCGCGGTGACGCCGTAGTTCCTCGCCGCATGGCACACGAGCCCGCCCCAGCCCGAGCCGATATCGAGCATGCGGTCGCCCGGCTTCAACCGCAGCTTCCGGCAGATCATGTCGAGTTTGTCGCGCTGCGCCTGTTCCACGCTGTTCGACCAATCCGTGTAATAGGCGCACGAATAGACCATCTCGGGGTCGAGAAAGAGCGCGTAGAAATCGTTCGAGAGATCGTAGTGGAACTGGATATAGTCCTTGTTGTCCGCAGTTTTGCGCGACTTCCCCGTGATTTCGCCCTGGAAGCCATGCGCGTCTTTGGCGTCGTGCGGCTTGGCGAACAGGAACGGCGCCAGCTTCAAGCCGACTTTGGCGATGTCCTTCGGCTTTAACTTTAGAGATTTGTTGCCC
Source organism: Hyphomicrobium sp. (assembly GCA_031419515.1). Classification (GTDB taxonomy): domain Bacteria; phylum Pseudomonadota; class Alphaproteobacteria; order Rhizobiales; family Hyphomicrobiaceae; genus Hyphomicrobium_B. The sequence continues at coordinate 1,173 of JANOKZ010000408.1, read as the reverse complement.
TTCTGAAGCTGCTTGCCGAAATCAACGAGCGTGCCGCCTGAAAAATCGATGCCCTTTTCGACGTACTGTTGGATTACCGTATCGAGCGTTGGCTTCCTCAGCATCGCACCGATGACGCCCGGCCCCGCGATTGAGAATTCAAACGAACCCTTCGCGTTTTGCCCAAGCGGCAACCGCGTCCCGTCCCAAAGCTTCACGAACGCGTCGAGATCGAGCGTCGCCGCCAGCTCCCTGACCAGCGCACGCGCGGCTTCGATCTGTTTCTGGTCTTGAGATGCCATTAATCCTCGCGAAGCTGGCACATAGCGGTGTCTGACCCTCCGGGTCTGACACCGTTAAGGCTCTGCAATCTCCGCGTATCGCCTGATCGTTTCGGCATCAACCCCCTCCGCCAAGTATTCCGAATATTTCCTTCGCTCGTCGGCAGGACCGAACATCGATAGTATTTCTGAAATCGTCAGCCAATCAGGCGGCTGATGCAATCCCAAATATGCCGCCGCGCTAGACCACGGCCAGTCTGTTGGGGACTTCACGAGGTCTGCGTTAACGGGATTGAGATGTACATAGCGGCTCGCCTGAACCAGATGGGCATCCGATTCAAGAATTGCTGACCAGAACCTGCCTTTGAAAAGCGGCCCATCTTGACCCCGCCGCAGATTTCTCAATTTTACGAAACGGCCGGATGTTTGTCTCATGAAATCGGACAATCGTCCGTTTCGACTGCGAACGAGCAGATGATAGTGGTTGCCCATTATGCAGTAGGCATGGATCTCCATATGCGTTAGTGACGCCGCCTCAGAGATGGACTCCAGAAAGCAACGATTATCCCAATCGTCGAGAAAGACCTTAGCCCGCGCGGCGCCGCGATTGACAACATGGTGCCAAGCATTGTCGTAATCGATGCGCAGAGATCGTGGCATGAGACGGTTATCCAGCGGTGTCAGACCCGGAGGGTCAGACACCGTCCGGCGACTGTCAATCACGAATAGAGGGGACCGCTTCGGCCGAGTACAGAGCGGCCTCTACCCAACCTACATTTCTTGCTTCGCGGCGTTCGCTCGGCTCGCCGCGCAGGCGCTTGCGCTGCGGGTCGGGGACGCAAACTGAGGGAGATTCGCAAGGGGGGCTCAGCCCGACCTACGACCGATTAGCAGCCTTTTTAGCAGCATGCCC
>JANOKZ010000407.1:0-8631 GCA_031419515.1 Hyphomicrobium sp. | reverse complement strand
GCACGCGGGTCGGGCACAACGGCAAAATGAGCAACAAGCGAAAGCATCGGAGCCTCCCTCTTTTCCGGAAGCCTCCTCAAGAATCCATGATTCGCCGCCACTCAAGCGAATTTAACCGTTTTCAAATGCGATTCCCCTGGGGCGGGGCGGCGCGCCAAGACGAGATGAGCGGCCGACATTACCAACAGTTAAGGCCGCCGAAATGCTGCGGTAATCCGAGTTCCGTTACCCCCAACAACCAAGGCTACATGTGCCTTTACAGAGCTGGAGGTTTCGAATGCTCTTTTCGCCTCGTTCTTCGACCTTGACCAAAAGTCAGGGAGCAAATACCGGGCCAGTTTCCGGAACAGATTCCGGGACAGTGCCGCAGCGGCTCGTGATGACCGGAGTTTCCGCCGTTGCGGCACTTGCCGCGATTGGCGCAATGGGTCTCATTGGGACCGATTTCTTGACAGCGGCGCGCGCCGAGACGAAAGCCGGAGCCACAATCACCACGCCTTATGGCCAGGCGCCGATGTCGTTTGCAGATCTGGTGGATAAGGTTAAGCCGTCCGTTGTATCGGTTTCGGTGGTCAACGACGGCGGCGCGGCCAAGGTTGCCGACAATGCGCCGGGCGGTGGTCAAGGCGGTGGTCAAGGTAAGGGCCGTGGCGGCATGGCGATCCCCGAGCTTCCCGAAGATCACCCGTTGCACGACTTCTTCAAGAACTTGCCGAAGGATTTCGGCCAAGGTGAAGGTGGCGCCAAGCAACGTCCATCACAGGGCCAGGGTTCTGGATTCGTGATTTCGTCCGATGGTTATGTCGTGACCAACAATCACGTCATCGACGGCGCAACCAAGATTCAGGTGTCGTTCGACGAGAACGAGAAGTTCGAAGCCAAACTGATCGGCACCGACCAACGCACCGACATCGCGCTGCTGAAAATTCAGAGCAGCAAGACGTTTCCGGCTGTGAAGCTTTCGGAAAAGGCGCCGCGCGTTGGCGATTGGGCGCTGGCCGTTGGTAACCCGTTCGGCCTTGGCGGAACGGTGACGGCCGGCATCGTATCGGCTCTTGCGCGTGATATCGGGTCGGGTCCCTATGACTACCTGCAGATCGACGCGGCAGTGAACCGTGGCAACTCGGGCGGCCCGACGTTTGGCCTTGATGGCGAAGTCATTGGCGTCAACACGGCGATCTATAGCCCATCGGGCGGCAATGTCGGCATCGCATTTGCGGTTCCCGCCAAGACCGTCAAGGACGTTGTTGAGCAGTTGAGGGCTGGCGGTACGGTGAGCCGAGGCTGGCTTGGCGTCAAAATCCAGAACGTCGACGACGACACGGCAGCGAGTCTTGGCCTAACGGAAGCCAAGGGTGCGCTTGTCAGTGAAGTGACGGCAAACGGTCCGGCTGCAGCGGCTGGTCTCAAGACCCAGGATACGATCCTGCAGATTAACGCCGACAAAATCGCCGACAGCCGCGACCTTGCGCGCAAGATTGCGGAGTTCACGCCCGATACAACTGTTGATGTGAAGGTTTGGCGCAACAGCGGCGAACAGACCGTCAAAGTGAAGCTCGGCCTGTTTCCGAATTCGGGCGATCCGATGAAGCCGGTGGAAAGCGACGAGAAGCCGGCGAAAGATCAGATGGAGCTGAGCCAGCTCGGCCTGACACTGATGCCGGCTAGAAACGGCAGTCCCAAGGATGGCGTTGTGATTGCCGAAGTCGATGCAGGTTCTGATGCCGCTGAAAAGGGCCTCAAGGCCGGCGACATCATCCTGGAAGTCTCAGGGCAGACGGTCGCTCAGCCTGACGATGTCGTCTCGGGCGTCAAGAAAGCCCAGGAGATGAAGCGTTCTGCCGTGCTCCTACACGTCAAGTCTGGCGACCAGAAGCGCTTCGTTGCGGTCCAGCTCAAAGACAAAAAGGGCTGAACTGGCAGCGTTTGGTTGTTGTTTGGTAAGTTGGGAGGCGGCTTCACCCTGAAAACGGGTGGGGCCGCCTCGACGTTTCGAGCCGGGATCGTTACATAGAGCTAAGCGTCACAAGAAGTGTGTGACGAACTGAACAATGATGGGCGGCCAAAGCATGCGCGTTCTGGTGATCGAAGACGACAAAGAGACGGCCCAGTTTCTGCAGAAGTCGCTGAAAGAGAACGGGCACACGGCCGATCTGGCAGGCGATGGCGAAAGCGGGTTGTCGCTGGCGGAAGAAGGTGCCTATGACGTGTTGATCGTTGATCGCATGCTGCCGCGATTAGACGGTCTCTCGGTCATCAAGACGTTGCGCACCAAGGGCAACCGCACTCCGGTGCTCATTCTCTCGGCACTTGGCGAAGTCGACGACCGGGTGAAGGGCTTGCGCGCGGGCGGGGACGATTATCTCACCAAGCCCTATGCTTATTCCGAATTGCTCGCGCGCGTCGAAGCGCTGGGACGCAGGGCGGTGCCCGAAGAACAACAGACGCGCTATGTCGTCGGCGATTTGGTTCTCGACCGTCTCTCGCACAGGGTAATGCGCGGGGGCGAGCAAATTCTGCTTCAGCCGCGCGAATACAGATTGCTCGAATATCTCATGCAGCACGCGGGGCAGGTTGTGACGCGCACCATGTTGCTCGAGCATGTTTGGGACTACCACTTCGATCCGCAAACAAACGTCATCGACGTGCACATCTCGCGGCTGCGCTCGAAAATAGACAAGAGCTTTGATAAGCCTTTGCTGCACACTGTGCGCGGGGCGGGATATACGGTCCGTGACGGCCCTGTTTGAACGCCTCGCCAAGTTTTTTTCAACGAGTGCGTTCCGCCTCGCTGTGATGGCAGTTGCGCTTTTCCTGGTGCTGGCCGCGATGCTGGCGGGAGTATTGTTCTGGCAGACGAACAAGGTTCTGACCGAGCAAGTGCTGACGGTTCTCAGAGCTGAAAGCGATGTGCTGAAGGCGGAAGCGGCGTCTGGGCGTGGTGCGCTAGTGGCCGCTATTGCGGCCCGGAGCCGGCCAGAAGGGCCCGCGCTTTATTTTCTCGCAGACAGTACGGGCGCAAAGTTGGCTGGAAATCTCAACCGCGTGCCGCCGGAACTCGCCGGCAGCAGCGACGGCGGAGTGTTTCGCTACAAGCCTGATGGCGGTGCGGGCGCGGCTGAGCGCCTTGCGGTGGCTATTCCCGTCGAGACTGGAGACGGTCTGCGGCTGCTCATCGGCCGCGATATTGAAGATCAGCGCCAGTTTGCCGATTCGGTGCGCAATGTCTCGCTGATCGGCTTTGGGGCCTTATCGATTTTGGGATTGCTGGGCGGCCTTGCGATCAGCCGCATGATTCTCAACCGCATGGACGTCATCAATCAAACCAGCCAGTCGATTATTGCGGGCAATCTCTCGCGCCGGATACCAATCGATGGGTCTGGCGGGGAACTCGACGATTTGGCCCGCAACCTCAATGATATGCTGGATCGTATCGAAGGACTGATGGTGAGTTTGCGCGAAGTATCCGATAACATTGCGCACGATCTGAAAACGCCGCTGACCCGTCTGAGGAATTCGGCCGAAGCAGCGCTGAGAGATGCGCGCGGAGAAGACGCCTATCGCGAAGGGCTCGAACGCACGATTGAGAAGGCCGACGATCTGATCAAGACATTCAATTCATTGTTGCTCATCGCGCGGCTCGAGGCGGCTCCTTTAGAGGAAAGCCTCGAACAGTTCGATCTCTCGCGCATGGTCGAGGATGTCAGCGAACTCTATATTCCAGCTGCCGAAGAGAGCGGTTTTGCCCTTGCCGTCGATGTGGGGCAGGGCCCGCTGGTGCGCGCGAACAGGCAATTGATTGGGCAGGTTGTGGCGAACTTGATCGACAACGCGATAAAATATTCGCAAGGGCAGGGTTGCGGCAGTTCGATCTCAGTGAGTGCGGGCCCCGGACCGGGGACGGACGGCGGCGCATTTATTTCTGTGGCCGATCGCGGACCGGGTATTTCGGAGAACGACAGGCAGCGCGTGCTGAAAAGGTTTGTTCGTCTTGAAGAAAGCCGCACCAAGCCTGGAACCGGATTGGGACTGTCGCTCGTTGCGGCCGTTGCCCGGCTGCATGGCGGAGAATTGAAACTCGAAGATAATCAACCGGGATTGCGGGTAACGGTCGTTCTGCCGGAAAGAATTGTGATGCGATCCGGCGCGGCGCGCGCGGCGCCCATAGCGATGGCAGGAGCAGAGTAGACAATGACCGGGGCCGCAGCGGCATTGGTCGACCGATTGTCCGAAGCACCGGTTGCGCCGAACGGCGGGCAAGGAGAGGCACTCTTCTCAGAATTTGAGACTGAAGCCGGAACACAGAGCGCCGCTCCCAGCCTTGCCGAACTTCTGGCGCGAGAACCGGTTCGCAATCTTCTGAGCGGCGTATTTGAGAGTTCGCCGTATATCACTGCCCTCGTGCGGCGCGATCCCGCGCGGTTGTACAGATGCCTCGCGGAAACCCCCGAGACGGAGAGTGAAAAGCTCAAAGACACGCTCGCGGCCGAGATGGCAACGGCCGGCGACATGGCATCCGCCAAGCGCGCCCTGCGGGAATTCAAGAATTCGATTGCGCTGCTCACGGCGCTTGCAGATACGGGCGGGGTTTGGCCGGTCATGACGGTCACGCGCGTCCTGTCTGAAGCAGCCGATGCGGCTGTCGCCAGTGCCGTACGGTACTTGTTTCGTCAAGCCATCACGAGCGGACAGTGGCATGCGCTGCGCGCCGATGTACCAGAGGCCGATAGCGGCTTTTTTGTTTTGGCGATGGGCAAGCACGGAGCCTATGAGCTCAACTATTCGAGCGACATCGACCTCATCATATTTTTTGACCGGGAGCGCGCGCGCTTCACAGGAAAAGGCGACCTGCAATCGTTTTTTGTGCGCATGACGCGCGAGCTCGTGGCGCTTCTCGAGGAACGCACGCCGGATGGCTATGTGTTCCGCACCGATTTGCGATTGCGCCCGGACGCAGGTGCCACGCAAGTAGCGCTCTCGACAGTTGCGGCGCACGGTTACTACGAGACGGTCGGACAAAACTGGGAACGGGCCGCGATGATCAAGGCGCGGGCGTGCGCGGGAGATATTGCGGCGGGAGAAGAATTTCTTGCCGGTCTCAAGCCGTTTATCTGGCGCAAATATCTCGATTACGCGGCAATCGCCGACGTGCACGCGATGAAACGGCAGATTCATGCCCACAAGGGTTTGGGCGGCATTTCGGTGCTTGGGCAAAACGTCAAGCTTGGCCGCGGCGGTATTCGGGAGATTGAATTTTTTGCGCAAACACAACAATTGATCGCCGGTGGGCGCCAGAGCGATCTGCGCGTGCGCGATACACTTTCGGCGCTGAAGGCACTTGAAGCACGTGGGTGGATTCAAGCGGCGGCCGTTACCGACCTCGCAGAGGCCTACACGTATCTGCGTCGCCTCGAACACCGCCTACAAATGCTCGACGACGAACAGACGCACGACATGCCAGTGACTGAAGATGGTCTGCTGCGGATCGCCAGGTTCTCAGGCTACGAAGACGCCGGTACGTTTTCGCAGGATTTGGTGCGTGTTCTTGAAACCGTCGAGCGGTACTATGCGGGACTATTCGAGGACGCGCCGGAGTTGACGCGTGCCGGGTCGAACATGGTCTTTGCGGGCGCAACGGACGATCCCAATACGCTTTTGGAGTTGACCAAGCTTGGCTATTCCCAGCCCGATCAGGTTCTGGCTATCGTGCGCAGCTGGCATCATGGGCGCACACCTGCCGTTAGATCTCCGCGCGCGCGGGAACGGCTGACAGAAGTACAGCCGATGCTGATTGCGGCACTTGCCGACACGGTTGATCCCGATGCGGCGATTGCGGGTTTTGATAGATTTTTGTCCGAGCTTCCGGCTGGCGTTCAGCTCTTCTCGCTGCTCAAAGCCAATCCAGCGCTGATGCGGCTGATGGCCGATATTATGGGTTCGGCGCCGCGTCTCGCGCGCATTCTGTCGAAGCGGCGGCGCTTGCTCGATGCGGTGCTAGATCCCCAAGCGCTCGCCTCCGTGACAGATGCCGGTGAAATTACCCGGCTGTTGACCGCCGATTTCGCCGACGCGCGGCGCGCCTCCGAAGGCGATCCCATGCAGGATATACTCGATCGCGCGCGCGTTGCCGGGGGCGAACAGGGTTTTTTGATTGGTGTTCGAATTCTGACCGGCAGTATCGCGGCGGCTGAGGCGGGTTCGGCATACGCGCTTGCTGCTGAAGCGATGGTATCGGCATTGCTGACGGAAGTAACGTTGGAGCTTGAAAGGGAACATGGGCGCGTGCCGGGCGGTGAAGCGGTCGTTGTTGCGATGGGTAAACTCGGAGGCCGGGAAATGACGGCGTCGTCCGATATCGATCTTATTTTGCTCTACGACGCAGATGAAGGTGCGACGCAATCGGATGGCGCGCGGCCTCTCGCACCCAGTCACTACTATGCGCGGCTGACCCAACGTCTGATTACCGCTCTCTCCGCGCCGACTGCGGAAGGCACGCTGTACGAAGTCGATATGCGGCTGCGCCCATCGGGTCAGAAAGGTCCCGTGGCGACGAAGTTGTCGAGCTTTGAACAGTATCAGGCAAGCGAAGCATGGACGTGGGAACATATGGCGCTGACGCGCGCGCGTGTTATTGCCGGATCTCCCGGACTGCGCGCGCGGGCCGAGGCGGCGATTAGAGCAACGCTTGTCATGGCGCGCGACGCCAAGAAAATTGCCACCGACGTACGCGATATGCGCCTCAGGATCGCGGCTGAAAAGGGAACGGAAAAGATCTGGGATCTGAAGCAGGTGCGGGGCGGTCTGGTCGATCTGGAGTTTATTGCGCAGCATCTGCAACTTGTTCATGGGGCGGCGCATCCTGAAGTCCTCGATCAAAATACGCTTGGGGCACTGGACAAGTTAGCTGGCGCTGGACTGATGTCCCAAGCGGACTCCAAGACGTTGGCGCACGCCGGACGGCTGGTGCATGACTTGACGCAAATCCTGCGGCTGAGCCTGGATCACCCCTTTGACCCTGACACGGCTCCAGGAGGGCTTAAAGTGCTGCTGGCCAGGGCTGGAGGGGCCACGGACTTCACGGGCTTGGAAGCCGACCTCAAAGCCGCCATTGCAAGCGTTTTCAATGCGTTTGAGCGGATCGTTCAATAGCATGACCGGGCCGCGACGGATTTCGCTGGCATTGTGCGTTCTCATATTAAAGCAATGGACCGACTAAACTTCCGGGTCCCGACGGAGAATTTTACCAAGAGTTCTTTTGGCGAACGGCGCAGGAAATGCCGAGGGCAGGCGTGGCAGCGACTAGAACGGAGACGGGTGCGGAACGCGGGCGTGGACCGGCGGTTGGCGGCCTCGACGAGCGCGCGCTTGTCGCCGAGGCGGCAGCCGGACACGAACCGGCGTTTCGCATTCTTATCGGCCGGCACCTGCCAAGCGTGACCGCAATCGCCCGGCGCATGCTGCGTGACGACGCGGAAGCTGAAGATGTTGCGCAGGAGGCGTTTCTGCGGTTGTGGCGGCTAGGTACGTCGCTCGACGTCGGGACGTCCGGCGTGAAGCCTTGGTTGAGGCGTGTCGTCTCCAACTTGTGCATCGACCGAATGCGCAGCGGCGCGCGCACGACGGTGACAGATGAAGTGCCGGAACAACGCGTGGAAGCGAGCCAGCACGACGTCATAGAAGACGCGGAACTGAGCGGGCGTGTCGATCGTGCGTTGAAGAAATTGCCAGAACGCCAGCGTCTGGCACTCACGCTCTTTCATTTCGAAGGTATGAGCCAAAGTGAGATCGCTCATGTGATGGACATATCGGACGACGCCGTTGAATCGCTTCTAGCGCGGGCACGGCGGCAGTTGAAGGTTTCGCTGAAACGCGAGTGGACGGCATTGACGAACGATGGCGCGTACTGAACACCCTTGAACGGACAAGTGAGATGACGATTAACAGCAAGACTGGCATTTGCAAGACAGGCACGGCGCTCCTGGAAGAGACGCTGGAGATTTACGGAGCGGATCGCACGCGCTGGCCGCTCGATGTGCGCCGCGCGCTTACGGGGCTCTTGAGCGAGAACGCCGATGCGCGCCGTCTCGTTGCCGAAGGCGAGGCACTCGACAGGTTGCTTGATTTGGCGCCAGTGCTTGATCAAGCGCGATTGACAGGATTATCGGACCGGATCGCGGCGGCTAGCCGGATTACGCCGCGCATGGCCGCAACGGCCAACGTGCCGGTTCCTAAGAGCGCCGTTTGGCCAGTGCGCCGCGCGGTAATTGGCATGGCTTTGGCGGCTTCGCTGATGCTGGGAATTATTGCTGGCCAAAGTGTTGAGATGGCCCCGGCCGTCAGCGAGGCCGTCAGCGAGCTTGCAACTGTTGCCGGCATCGATGCTGGCATTGACGCGACCGCGGGAAACAACACCGTTGCGTTGGGCGATGATGCGGATACCGGGTTTGATGAGGATCTCTTGTGATGACTGAAAAAGGTGACGTAGTGTCGGGCAAGCCGGCGTGGTTGAAATGGGCACTTGTTGCCTCACTGGCTCTCAATCTCTTGATCATCGGCAGTGCCGCAGGCGCCTTCTGGTCGCATCGTCATGGCGGCCGGCACTTCAGTCATGGGCAGGGCCGCGAACACGGA
>JANOKZ010000406.1:0-1885 GCA_031419515.1 Hyphomicrobium sp. | reverse complement strand
CGCGCAGTTCAGCGAGCTCAAGACGCTGGGCGACCTCACCCTGCGCGCGTGGAGGCACGACGTGCAGGTCATGGTCGAGGGCCCGGGCCACGTCCCGCTCGACCAGGTGCCGTTCCAGGCGATCAAGGAGATCCAGGTGTGCCACGGCGCGCCCTTCTACACGCTGGGGCCGCTCGTCACCGACATCGCGCCGGGCTACGACCACATCACGAGCGGCATAGGCGCCGCCATGATCGGCTGGTTTGGCACGAGCATGCTTTGCTACGTGACGCCGAAGGAGCACTTAGGCCTGCCGAACCGCGACGACGTGAAAGTCGGCGTGATCACGTATAAACTCGCAGCCCACGCGGCGGACCTGGCGAAAGGTCATCCGGCGGCACAATTGCGCGACGATGCGCTGTCGCGCGCGCGCTTTGATTTCCGCTGGGAGGATCAGTTCAACCTCGCGCTCGATCCCGATACCGCACGCTCGTATCACGACGAAACCATGCCGAAGGACGCGCACAAGGTGGCGCACTTCTGCTCCATGTGCGGGCCAAAGTTCTGCTCGATGAAGATCACGCAGGACGTGCGCGATTATGCGGCGAAAATGAATGAGCGCGTGGGTGAAGGGGTGTCTGACCCTCTGGGTCTGACACCCGGAGAGACCGGTGCAGCGGTGTCAGACCCCCAGTCCTCGTCCGCCTCCGGCGGAACGGGTCAGACACCTTCGACAATTCAAGCCGGAATGGATGAGATGAGCGCGCGGTTCAAGGAGTTGGGTGGCGAGTTGTATTTGGACGCCGGGAAGGTTGGGGCGAATGCGTCCCCGCAATCGGAGCGCGTCAAATCCGGCGACCACGAAGCGGTGAAGAAGAGCAATGAGGCGTTGGGGTGAGTTAGGTTCAGTCATACGGGGCGGCGGCGATGCCTGAAATCATCATCGTCGCCGGACCCAATGGCGCGGGGAAGACAAGCTTCGCGAAACAGTTCTTTGCACGATCCGATCGGCAGATTGAATATGTCAACGCCGACGAGATTGCGCGCAAATTGCCAGAGTCTGTAAGTCCCCAGATGCGGCGCGATATTGAAGCCGCCCGCCTCATGCTGAAGCGCATGGAGGAACTCGCTTTCGCAGGCCAAGATTTCGTCATTGAGACGACGCTTTCAGCTCTGACATACGTCGAAAAGGTTAAAAGTTGGCAGAAGCAGGGCTACCGGGTCGTCCTAATTTTCCTGCGGTTGCCAAGCGCTGATCACGCAATCGAGCGCGTTCGCCGCCGGGTAGCGGCTGGCGGGCACAATATCCCCGAAGCAACAATTCGCCGTCGATTTGCGCAAGGTTGGGAATACTTGGAAAGGCATTACAAGCACGCGGTTGACGAGTGGTATATTTGGGATAGCCTAGAAGGCGATTTTAAATTGACCGAGGCTTGGGACGACTGATGACCAAGACAAGAACGCTTGATGTGGCAAAGGTCAATGATGCTCTAAAGCGTGCAGCCCGCGCCGCAGTCGCGGGCACCCGCGAAGATCGCAACGGCCGGTTTGCACCATCCGCTACCGCAAAAAAGCCGTCGTCAACCGGCGGCGAACACAGCGGAAAGAAAAAGTGAAGTCGCTGTCGGGGTGAGACATAATTGACATCACAAGACAAGATGCAATTCAAGGTTCGGTTTGCTGCCGGCAACGATAGTAACGCATTTTCCGGTGTTTGGTCGGTCTGGGCTCATAAGACTAAGCCAGACCTCTACATATGTGCCCACCCTATTGGCCAAATCAAAGCATCATTGCATTGCCCTCGTTCAGATCGTCCAACATGGAAGAGGCACTTTGGCTTCGACGCCGACGCGAAGGGGCCGGTTGTGGAACAAGGCGTTGCGCAAACAGGAACGCGACACAAAGC
>JANOKZ010000405.1:0-16143 GCA_031419515.1 Hyphomicrobium sp. | reverse complement strand
CCTTGGCGCGTTCCCGATGGACGCTCCACAATATCTGACGTTCGTGCTGCTTTTCGAACCCAAAGGGACAGTCGAAACGGGCGGCCAACGCACGGCCTCGTTGAACGCCGCGCCCGTCACTGGTCGGCTCATCCGCAGAATTGCCCCGCAACTTTCGGTGGCGCCTTTGTTGGCAGAAGTCACGCAATAGTCCCTAATGATCTTAGCGCGTTTGACGCAAGGCCCGGCGCAACCTACAACCCCGCAGGTTCTGGCGCTGACATGCGCCTTTTCATGCTAGGCGGCCATGCGACTGAGCGACGTTTTACCCCCTGAAATCATTGCCCCAGTGGAAGCTGGCGGTATCGACGTTAAAGGCATTACAGCCGCGAGTAGCGCGGTTGGCCCGGGATGGATTTTCGCCGCGCTGCCCGGCGCCAAAACAGACGGCGCGCGCTTCATTCCTGATGCCATACAACGTGGCGCGTCTGCGATCATCGTGGGCGAAGGCAAGGGCATCGCGAACGATGGTCCGGTACCGATGCTGTGCGTCAAGAACCCGCGCCGCGCTCTGGCACTCATCGCTGCGCGCTTTCATCCGCGACAGCCGGAAATTGCCGTCGCAGTGACGGGGACCAGCGGCAAGACCTCGGTTGCCGACTTCACGCGGCAGATTTTTTCAAGCCTCGGCCGGCAGGCCGCATCACTTGGAACCATCGGCCTGATCAAACCCGATGGGGCCATTTATGGATCGCTGACGACACCCGATCCCGTCACTTTGCATGCAACGCTTGACGGACTTGCAGGAGACGGCATTACGCATCTGGCGTTCGAGGCCTCGTCTCACGGTCTCGATCAACACCGGCTCGATGGGGTGCGTCTCAAGGCGGCTGCATTCACGAACCTTGGCCGCGATCATATGGACTATCATCCGACGGTTGACGACTACTTCGCCGCCAAACTTCGCCTTTTCACCGAGTTACTCCAGCCCGGGCAGGCAGCGGTCATCAACACGGACGGAGCCTATGCCGAGCGCGTGATTGCGGCAGCAGAAGCACGCGGCCTACGCGTGTTGACGGTTGGCAGCAAAGGCAAAACGCTGCGGCGCCTGTCGCTCAAGAACCAAGGCTTCGCGCAAGCCATGCTCGTCGAAGCCGAGGGACGCACTTACGACGTCGCACTCCCGCTTGTCGGTGCCTATCAAGCCGAAAATGCACTGACGGCAGCGGGTCTTGCGATTGCCGCGGGCGAAGATGTCAATCTCGTGCTCGCAGCCCTGCAAACGTTGCACGGCGTCCCCGGCCGTCTCGAAATCATCGGCGAAGCCAAGGGTGGGCTGGCGATTGTCGATTATGCGCACAAGCCTGAAGCGCTTGCTGCAGCGCTTGAAGCCTGCCGCCCATTCGTATCGGGCAAACTCATCTCGGTCTTCGGGTGCGGCGGTGATCGCGATAAAGGCAAGCGGCCGCTCATGGGGCAGATTTCTGCAACGAAGGCCGACGTTACGATCGTGACGGACGACAACCCGCGCTCTGAGCAACCAGCCGCTATTCGTGCTGAAATACTAGCGGGGGCCAAGGGGGCTCAAGAAATTGGCGACCGGGCGGAGGCTATTCGCGCGGCCGTCGCCATGATGGGGAAAGGTGATGTTGTTCTGGTTGCTGGAAAAGGACATGAAATCGGCCAGATCATAGGCGATCGGGTGATCCCGTTTTCCGACCACGAAGAGCTGCGCCGCGCGCTTGAGAGCCACTGAGAAATGACCACGCCGCTTTGGACCTGGCAGCAGATACTGGACGCGTTGTTTTTCGCCTCAGGAGATGGCGTGCCGGATGCGTCCATAACCGGCGTATCGATCGACACGCGCTCGTTAGAGCCCGGGGATTTGTTCGTCGCGCTCAAAGACGCGCGTGATGGGCATGAGTTTGTAACCAACGCGTTCAAGGCTGGAGCCGCTGCGGCGCTCGTTGGCGATCACTATGAGCGCAAAAGGGGCGACGGCGCGCTGATCCGGTGTAAAAAGAATTTCCTACGGGAGAATTTTGAAAGCGATAGCCGCGACGGCGATCCACTGCTCGGCCTTGAAATTCTAGGCAGCTTGGCGCGCCGTCGCCTGGCGCCGGATGCACGCATCATTGCGGTCACAGGCAGCGCTGGCAAAACCGGAACCAAAGAAATGCTGCGCGCGTGTTTCAAAGCGGTGGCGCCGGGGCGTGTGCATGCGTCTGAGAAATCCTACAACAACCACTGGGGCGTGCCGCTCACGCTGGCGCGGATGCCGGCCGGCACGCAATACGGGGTATTCGAAATCGGCATGAACCACGCGGGTGAAATTGCAGCCCTGACAAGGTTCGTCAATCCTCATGCCGCCATCGTGACAACTGTCGAGCCCGTCCATCTCGAACACTTCGCGTCGGTTGAAGCAATCGCGGATGCCAAGGCCGAAATCTTCGAAGGTCTGGTCTCAGGCGGAACGGCAATCATCAAGCGCGCAAGTCCGCATTTCGACCGGCTGCGTGTGCGCGCGCAAATTCAAGCCGCCAGGGTCGTCAGCTTTGGGCTTCAGTCAGGTGCGGATGTGTTTGCCGAGAGTATCGTACTGGGTGACGAAGGCAGCGACATCACGGCGAACATCAACGGCGAACGCGTTGCGTTCCACATTGCCATGCCCGGCCGCCACATTGCGGAAAACGCGATGGCCGTCGTTGCCGCACTGCACGCGGCGGGTGCCAACGTCGAAACCGCCGTTTCGGCTCTCGCCACCTTGCCGCCGCCCGCAGGCCGTGGCGCGCGCACTGTTCTCAAAGTTGGAGATGGCGAAGCACTGCTCATTGATGAGAGCTACAACGCTAATCCAGCCTCCATGCGGGCGGCGCTCGCGACTCTTACAACTGTTCCGCGTTTGAGATTTCCCAGGCGAATCGTGGTCTTGGGCGATATGCTCGAACTCGGGGCGGCCTCCATCGATTTGCACAGCGATCTCAAAGATGCTGTTGATAGCGCGGGCACAGATTTGTTCTTTGCCTGTGGGCCGCACATGAAAAGCCTTTATGATTGTCTTCCAGACGCTATCAAGGGACACTACGCGGAGACGGCCAGCGGACTTGGCGACGCCATTAAGTCAGCGCTGCGTGCCGGTGATGCGGTGATGATCAAGGGCTCGAACGGCATGCGGCTTCAGCCGCTTGTCGCCGCGCTTCAGAAGCTATATGCGAATGGCGGCGTTTCTCAATAGAGAATGGGCCCCCCGGGGGAACTGACGGCGGATGCTGTACGAACTCGTCAACTTCAGCGACCAGATCAACGCGCTCAACGTGTTTCGCTACACAACGTTTCGCACGGGCGGCGCCATCTTCACGGCCTTCCTGTTCGTGATGATGTTTGGCCCCGCAATCATTGATCTTCTGCGGCTGAAGCAAGGCAAGGGTCAGCCGATCCGCGAGGATGGGCCGCAGTCGCACTACGTCAAGCGCGGCACGCCTACGATGGGCGGCTTAATGATCCTTGCGGGCGTTACCGTTTCGACGCTGCTTTGGGCCCAGTTGTCTAACGCCTACATTTGGATCGTGCTGCTCGTGACGCTCGCTTATGGCGCCATCGGGTTTTACGACGACTATCTCAAGGTTTCGCAGCGATCGACCGCGGGGTTTGAAGGCCGCACACGGCTGGGGCTTGAACTCTTTGCAGCAGCCATCGCCACACTTTTGATGATGCGCGTTGGCACGCCCGGTACTTGGAATCCGCTTGATCCCGTGTTTTGGACCAGTCTGCACTCAGGCTTTACCTCGTCGCTTGCAGTGCCGTTCTTTAAGGACTTGCTTATTCCGTTCGGCATCTTCTTTATCGGTGTCGGCGCCCTGGTCATCACGGGCGCGGGCAATGCCGTCAATTTGACGGACGGGCTGGACGGTTTGGCCATTGTGCCTGTGATGATTGCGGCAGCTACTTTCGGCCTGATCGCCTACCTCATCGGCCATGCGAATTTTGCCGACTACCTCAAAGTGCATCACGTTCCAGGCGCTGGCGAACTCTCTGTGATCTGTGGCGCGCTGATCGGCGCTGGGCTCGGGTTCTTGTGGTTCAACGCGCCGCCAGCCATGATTTTCATGGGCGATACCGGCTCGCTGGCGTTGGGCGGGTGCTTAGGTGCCATCGCGGTCGCCACCAAACACGAGATCGTCTTGGCCATTGTCGGCGGGCTATTCGTGCTGGAAACGATGTCGGTTATTATCCAAGTTGCGTCGTACAAGTGGACGGGCAAGCGCGTTTTCCGTATGGCGCCATTGCACCACCACTACGAGCAGAAGGGGTGGAAAGAATCGACGGTCGTGATCCGCTTCTGGATTATCGCCGTGCTGCTCGCGCTCGCGGGCCTTGCCACTCTGAAACTGCGCTAATCCACCATGAAGTCCGCTCACAAGGCCGGCGCATGACGCCGCCATGCGGGCTGGGCCGAACTGAGCTACATTCCGCGCCATGATTCGTGCCACCACCTTTGCCGGTAAGACTGTTGCAGTGTTCGGGCTCGGGGCCTCGGGCAACGCGACTGTACAGTCGCTTGTCGCTGGTGGGGCAACGGTTGCCGCGTGGGATGATAGCGAGGCGGGGCGGGCGGCGGCTGAAAAGTCCGGTGTGCCGCTTGTTGATCTCTCCAAAGCCGACTGGTCTCATTTCTCGTCCCTGGTGCTGGCGCCGGGTGTTCCACTCACCCATCCTGAGCCTCACTGGACAGTAGTTCGTGCGAAAGCGGCTGGCGTCGAGATTATCGGCGATGTCGAAATCTTCGCTCGTGAGCGCGCCGCGCATTGTCCTTATGCTCCGTTCATCGCGATTACGGGCACCAACGGCAAATCGACGACGACGGCGCTGGTCGCACACATTCTGCGGGAAGCGGGAAAAGGCGTGCAGATGGGCGGCAACATCGGGCGAGCTGTTCTAACCCTCGAGCCGCCCGCCGCGAACCGCTTCCACGTCATTGAAATGAGTTCGTTTCAGATCGATTTGACGCCAACGCTCAATCCGACTGTTGGTGTGCTTCTCAACGTGACGCCCGACCATCTCGACCGGCACGGGACTATGGAGAACTACGCGGCGGTGAAAGAGCGGCTGGTTGCAGGCGCCCATATCGCCTGCGTCGGTATTGATGATGACATCTGCCTTGCTATTCTCAAGCGGCACCTCAATGCGGGCCTTGCTTGTGCATTCAGTGCCGATAAAAAATTGGCGCCTGGTTACAGTATGCTCGGCGACGAGGTTGTTTGCAGCGATGCGACGGGGCTTGCCGTAAAGCTCGGCAATTTGGCGGGTGTTGCAACGTTACGCGGCAAGCACAACGCGCAGAACGCACTTGCTGCTATTTCGTCAGTGCGTGAATGCCTTGAACTCATCGGTCCCAAAGCAAGCGTAGACTGGCAAGCGGCACTTTCAACCTTCCCCGGTCTCGCGCATCGCATGGAAGAGATTGGGTGCCTCGGCAAAGTGCTTTTCATCAACGACAGCAAAGCGACAAACGCCGATAGCACCGAAAAGGCGCTACTTTCCTTTCCGAAGGACGTTTTTTGGATCGTTGGCGGCAAGGCGAAGGAGGGCGGTATTGAATCTCTGCGGCCCTACTTCGAGAGTATTGTTCGTGCCTATCTGATTGGCGCTTCGACTGAGGAATTCTCGCAAACTCTGAATGGCGATGCCGCGATTATACCATGCGGTACGCTCGATGTCGCCGTCGCCCGTGCTGCAGCAGACGCCGCCGCATATGCGCAGGGTCAAGCGATGCTGTCATATAACGTGCAAGGGTCTATGGGTGTGGGCACAATCGTGCCAGGGATCCCTCCACACCCTTCGGCCTCAAAGTCCGCTGAGCCCGTCGTGCTGCTTTCGCCCGCGTGCGCCTCCTACGACCAATTCAAGAATTTCGAAGTTCGCGGCGACGCCTTCCGCGCGCTTGTTGCGGCACTGCCCGGCATTGAGCTGAGGCGCCAGCCATGAAGCTCAGCCGCACCGATCGCAGCCGTCTTGCCGAATGGTGGTTCACAGTCGACCACGTTCTCTTGACGTCCATTCTGGCATTGATTGGTATCGGGCTCGTGTTGTCGCTTGCTGCGTCTCCCGCGGTGGCACTCAAAAAAGGGCTTTCGACGTTCTACTTTGTCGAACGACATTTCGTTTTCGCGGCGCTGGGTGCGATCACGCTTGCGGCCGTATCGTTTTTGTCTCCTGCAGGCATCAGGCGCCTTGCCGCTGCACTTTTCGTTCTATCGGTTGCCGCGATGGCCGCGGTACTTCTGACCGGTGAAGAGATTAACGGCGCCAAACGCTGGCTTTCGTTTTCGGGATATTCGTTCCAGCCCTCGGAATTCGCAAAGCCCGGCTTCGTCGTTCTGATGGCTTGGCTCTTCGCTGAAGCCGCTGCACGCAAGGACGTTCCTGCACTGCCGTTCGCGATACTTCTGTGGATTGGATTTGCGGGCCTCCTCGTCAGCCAGCCGGACGTCGGACAGACCGTGTTGATCAGCGCCACGGCAGGAGTGCTGTACCTTCTTGCCGGATTGCCGTTGATCGGCGCACTTATCATTTTGACAGTAGGTGGCGCCGGTCTCTGGCTCTCTTACGAAAACCTTGGCCATGTACAATCGCGCTTGGATCGCTTCTTTAAGCCGTTTCCGTTTGAGAACTTTCAAGGTGACCGCGCCATCCAGTCGTTCTCAGAAGGGGGGTTGTTCGGCCGCGGTCCGGGCGAAGGCACAATCAAGTCAGTGCTCCCCGACGCGCACACGGACTTCATCTTTGCCGTCGTAGCAGAAGAGTACGGCGTCATTGCATGCCTCGTTCTTCTCGGGATCTTCGCTTTCATCGTGCTTCGCGCTTTGCGGCGCGCCGCGACCGAGCCCGACGCATCGATCCGGTTGGCCATTCAAGGATTGGCGGTCGTGTTTGGTCTTCAAGCGCTGATCAATATGGGGGTCAACGTTGGCTTGCTGCCGCCCAAGGGCATGACGCTGCCGTTTATTTCGGCGGGTGGATCGTCCATGCTGGCGCTATCCGTCACGGCTGGCATGTTGCTGGCTTTGACGCGGCGCCGGGCTGACGCTGTAAGCCTCAAAAAGCCTCGATTGCTCCCGACCATCGGGGCGCACGACATCAAGGGGCACGCTGGTACGCGATGAAAAATGATCTTTCCGTCATGCTGGCGGCCGGCGGAACCGGCGGACATTTGTTTCCGGCGTTTGCGTTGGCCGAAGAACTGGCGCGGCGCGGGGTGGCGGTCGATCTCATCACGGACATGCGCGGCGATCGCTACGGCTCGGGCTTCCCCGCGCGCGCCGTATATCAGGTACCGGCCGCAACATTGGCAAGCCGCTCGCCCATCGCAGCGGCCAAGACCGCTCTCGCTTTGGCGCACGGCACCAAGGCTGCCTATTCTATCATCGGCAAGGTGAAGCCATCGGCCGTCATCGGCTTTGGCGGGTATCCTTCCTATCCGCCGCTTGCTGCGGCGCGCTTACGTGGTGTGCCAACGGCCGTGCACGAGCAAAACGCCGTGCTCGGCCGCGCCAACCGGCTGCTCGCCAAAAGTGTGACGGGGATCGCGACGTCGTTCGAGCACACGAAGTTTCTAGATGGCGCACTGCAATCGAAAGCGCAGTTTACCGGCAACCCTGTGCGCCAATCGGTCGTGGACGCTGCCCGGCGCGCTTTCGAGGCGCCCCGAGACGGCGGACCAATCAACCTTTTGGTTTTTGGCGGCAGCCAAGGTGCGCGCTATTTTTCAGACACCGTGCCGCCGGCTCTCGCGCTGTTGCCAATTGACCTGAGATCGCGGCTTCGTGTTGTTCAGCAGGCGCGAGAAGAAGATCTGGCACGCACTCAGGCGGCCTATACGCAAAGCGGCATAGCTGCTGACGTCGCGCCGTTCTTCAAGGATCTGCCAGAGCGCATGGCGGCGGCGCACTTGGTTATTGGCAGGGCCGGCGCCTCAACAGTTGCCGAATTGACTGTGATCGGACGGCCATCGCTCCTGGTCCCCTTGCCGCATGCTTTGGATAACGATCAGCTCAACAATGCGCGGCGGCTTGCCGAATCAGGGGGCGGCTGGTGTATCGAGCAGAAAGATTTGTCCGTCGAACGCTTGGCAATCGAAATTCAGCGCGCAACTGCCGCGCCGCAAGCGCTTGCAGCGGCGGCTGAGGCCGCTAAAAAAGCAGGAAAGCCAGATGCCGTGAGCCGGCTGGCAGACTTTGTTCTGGCGCTCGCTGGATCGGCGTAAAAGCCGCGCAACCCTAAAAGGGCGCCGAACCGCCCATCTGTTCGAGGATATGAGATCACATGCAGATGCCGCGCGATATCGGTCCGTTCCACATCATCGGCATTGGCGGCATCGGCATGAGCGCGATTGCCGAAATTCTCGTCGCCAAGGGTTACACGGTCCAGGGTAGCGATCAGAAGGAAAGCGCCAACGTCAAACGCCTGCGCGCCAAGGGCATCCGCGTGTTTGTTGGGCACGATGCCGTCAATCTCATCGGTGCGCGCTATGTGGTCATTTCGACGGCCGTTAAAGCCGCGAACCCGGAGCTTGCAGCGGCGCGCAGCAGAGGCCTGCAAATCATTCGCCGTGCCGAAATGCTCGCGGAACTGATGCGCCTTTACTCGACAGTGTCGGTCACCGGCACGCACGGCAAGACAACAACAACGTCTCTGCTGTCGCACATTTTTGCGGAAGCCGGACAGGAGCCGACCGTGATCACCGGCGGCATTATAAACTCCTGGGGTTCGAACGCGCGGCTTGGCCAAGGCAAGTGGATGATTGTCGAGGCGGACGAAAGCGACGGCACGTTCACGCGCCTCCCGACGGAAATCGGCATCGTCACCAATATCGACCCCGAACATCTCGACTATTTCGGCTCGGTCGAAGCCATGCACCACGAGTACGAAGCTTTCTTGAAAAATATCCCGTTCTTCGGTTTGGCGGTTGTGTGCATCGATCACCCGGTCGTGCGCGCCATGGTCGAGCGGCTGAATCTGCGCAGCGACGGCCGGCGCTTGCTGACCTACGGCGAGAGCAAGGATGCCGACATCATGCTCGAGAACGTACGGATCGACGGCAGCACGACGACGTTTGATGCGACGCTCAGTGCGTCTGTTAAAGGCGGGTCGCGCAAGCTTGAAGGATGGGTGGTGCCGATCCCCGGTCAGCACAATGCCCTGAACGCCCTCGCGGCCATTGCGGTCGCAACGGAAGCGGGCATAGAAGACAGCAAGATTCACGATGCCATGGCCGCCTTTTCGGGCGTTAAGCGGCGCTTCCAGCTGACGGGCGAGTGGAACGGCGTGACGATTTACGACGACTATGGGCACCACCCGGCGGAAATTTCGGCAGTCCTCGCGGCTGCGCACGCGGGCGCCAAGGGCCGCGTCATCGCAATCGTCGAGCCGCATCGCTATACGCGCGTGCGCGATCTTTTCAGCGAGTTTTCGGCATGCTTCAAGGATGCAGACAGCGTCATCGTTGCCCCACTTTACACGGCGGGCGAAAGCCCAATTCCCGGGATCGATAGCAACAGCCTCGCCAAAGGCATTCGCGATACCGGGCATCGCTCGGTCGAGGCCGTGGCTGCTGCCGCCGATCTTGTGCCGGCCATCCAACGGCTCGCTAAACCGGGCGATACCGTCGTCTGCCTCGGCGCTGGCATGTCGACCGATTGGGCGCATGCCTTGCCGGATTGGCTCGCCGGCGCGCAAGCCGTCCCGGGAGGCACGCACTGATGTTTGAAGATATCACCGGCGATCTCAAAGCACTTATGCCGGACCTTCGCGGCCGCATGATCGCCAACGCTCCAATGGCAGACATCACCTGGTTTCGCGTCGGCGGTCCGGCACAGGTTTTGTTTTCGCCTGCCGACGAAGCGGATCTCGCCTACTTCCTCCAGCGGCTCCCCGATGGCGTGCCGATCAATGTTGCTGGGCTTGGGTCGAATCTCTTGGTGCGCGATGGCGGCGTGCCGGGGATTGTCATCCGCTTGGGACGCGGCTTTAGCGAAATCAAAGTTGAGGCCGGTCAGCGGCTTCGCGCTGGCACAGCAGTGCCCGACGTCAAGGTCGCGCGTGCAGCGGTTGAAGCGGGCATTGCGGGTTTGGCCTTTTATCGGGGCATTCCAGGATCGATCGGCGGCGCATTGCGGATGAATGCAGGCGCGCACGGCTGCGAAACCAAGGACGTGCTGACGAGCGCGCGCGCAGTCGATCTCGATGGCAATATCCATATTCTGTCGCAAGCCGATATGGACTTCACCTATCGCCATTGCGGCGTGCAGGACGGCTGGATTTTCACGGAAGCGACCTATCAAGGCACTCCGGGTAATCCCCCAGATATTCTCAAGGAAATGGACGAGGTCGCGGACTATCGCGAGAAAAACCAGCCGATCAAGGAGCGCACCGGGGGATCGACATTCAAGAATCCGCCTGGAAATAGCGCCTGGAAATTGATCGACGAAGCGGGTTGCCGCGGGTTCCGTGTCGGTGGCGCAAAAGTGTCCGACATGCATTGCAACTTCCTCATCAACGACAGCCAAGCGTCCGGCGAGGATGTCGAGCGGCTTGGCGAAACAGTGCGGGCCCGCGTCAAGGCAAACTCGGGTGTGACGTTGAATTGGGAAATCATCCGCCTCGGGCTGCCGCGTGCTGGCCAGCCGATTGGCGAAGCCCTGGCGGAGATAGCATGAACAAGCTCGGGGCGGCGCCAAAGCGTACACGTGATACAATCGCGGTTCTCAAGGGCGGCTTGTCAGCCGAGCGCGAGGTGAGCCTCAAGTCAGGGGCGGCCGTTGCTGAAGCACTGCGCGGCGAAGGCTACCGTGTCACGGAAATCGATGTAGGCCGCGATGTTGCAGACGTACTGGCCAAGCTGCAGCCGGATGCCTGTTTCAACGCGCTGCACGGAAAATTTGGTGAGGACGGTTGCATTCAAGGCATCCTCGAGATGCTCGAAATCCCCTACACACACTCGGGCGTGCTTTCGTCAGCGCTCGCCATGCACAAGGAGCGCGCCAAAGAGGTCATGTCGGCCGCTGGCGTATCTGTTGCCGAGGCCAAGCTTGTCACCCGCACTGAAGCCCTCAAAGCGCACGTCATGCGCCCGCCCTATGTGGTGAAACCGATTGCGGAGGGTTCAAGTTTCGGCGTGGTCATCGTGCCGCCAGATGCGACTCGCCCCCCAGATTCGATTGCCGAGGGCGGCCCTCTCGATCAGGTCGTGATGGTCGAACGCTATATCGCCGGGCGCGAATTGACCTGCGCCGTGATCGGCGACTTTGTGACCGGCGTGATCGAGATTGTACCCTTGAAGGGCCTCTCTTTCTACGATTTCGAGGCAAAATACGCCCCCGGTGGCTCTAAACACGAACTGCCTGCACAACTTTTACCAGATATTTACCGAACACTAAGGAAGTTAACCCTCAAGGCACATCAAGCGCTCGGTTGCCGTGGCGTATCGCGAGCCGACTTCCGTTTGGACGACACGCCAGGCGGCTCGGGCGAGCTGATCTGCCTTGAAGTGAATACCCAGCCGGGCATGACGGGGACCTCCCTGGTGCCGGAGCTGGCGGCATATGCTGGCTGGCCCTTTGGCACGCTCGTCAGGTGGATCATTGAGGACGCGAGTTGCAACAGGTGATGCAGGAAAAGAGGTTTTGGTGGCGGGCGCTGGATGCGCTCTCGCCCGAGGACCCCACGCCTGACAGAGCCCTTAATCAGCCGCCAAATAATCCCCGCGTTCGGACCCTTCAGATGCCGGCACAACGCGGCGCAACGGAAAATCCATTCGCGTTGCAGATCTCTCAAGCAGATCGCCGCGCGCCGATGCGTCAGCGAAAACGCCGCGCAAGGTCATACCTTGCCGCAAGTTTGACCGGGTTTGTGCTGTGTACGTCAGCGGCTGCAGCCGTCTTGATGTCTGATTATCTCGAACCCGAAAAAATCAAGTCCTTGGCGTCTGAAAAAGCGACCGGCGTCTTGCTTGGGCTTGGCTTTGGCATCGACCAGGTGAGCCTGATAGGACACCACTACACACACGACGCCGACATCTTCGACGCGCTTGATTTGCCAAACGTTAAAACCTTTGCAGAGTTCGACGCAGCCGCGGCCTTGAAACGTATCGAACGTCTGGCCTGGGTCGATACCGCGCAAATTACCCGCGAATATCCGGGCGTTCTGAAGGTCCAGGTGCGTGAGCGGCGCCCGGCCGCGATCTGGAAACGCGCCGATAAGGACTATCTCATCGATACGACGGGGCGAGTCCTCGCTCATGTCGCCGCACCGCATGGCTGGCAGTTGCCGCGTATTTCCGGTGAAGGCGCCAGCACAGAATCGCTGATGCTATTTACGGCGCTTGGCCGCTATCCGGCCATCGAAGAACAGTTCGAACACGCGGAGCGGATTGCCGAGCGGCGATGGTCCGTGGTGATGAAAAACGGAACGCGGCTGGAACTCGGTGCCGACCGTGAAGACGAGGGCTTTGCACACGTTGCATCTCGCAGCGACTTGAGACGGGCTTTGAACGGGCCGGCTTTTATTGTCGATGTTCGCACACCGGGACGCATTGCTGTGCGGCCGCTTCAAGGCGGTAAAAGTGCGTCTGCTACCTCCGCTCCTCTTGAAATTGGAGCTGTGCAATGACGCTTGGGCAAAATAGGTCAGACCGGCGCGGTTCGTCTGTCGTTGGCTTGCTCGATATCGGAACTAGCAAGGTGGCCGCCGCCATTCTGGTTCAGGATCCACAAGCTGCTTCTATTGGCGATACTTATGGCGGCATGCGCATTGCGGGGCTTGGCATGCACCGGTCGCGCGGCGTCAAAGCGGGTGTTCTGACGGACCTCGACGAAGCCGAAACGGCGGTTCGCGGTGCAATCTCGCAAGCCGAACGCGCGGCGGGCCTGACGCTCGACAGCGTCATCGTTTCGGTTGCCTGTGGCCGATTGAAGTCTCAGCACTTCGCGGCCAGCGCCGAAATTCAAGGCGGGATGGTGCTGGATGAAGACATTGATCGCGTGATGGACGCCGGCCGCGCCTATGCCGAACGCGATGGCCGGTCGCTGATACATCTCAATCGACTGGGGTTTAGGCTCGATGGCGTACCCGGTGTGGTCGATCCGCTTGGATTGGCGGCCCGTCAGCTCGCGGCCGATCTGCATTCAGTCACGGCCGATGAAGCACCTTTGCGAAATTTGCTGCTGCTCATCGAGCGTTGTTACCTTTCGTGTGCCGGTCTGGTTGCCAGTCCCTACGCCAGCGCGCTTGCGGTTACAACCGAAGAGGAACGCGAACTTGGCGTGACTTGCATTGATTTTGGCGCCGGAACGACCTCAATCGCCCTCTTTGCCGAGGGCCGGTTTGCTGGCGTCGATGTCGTACCGGTTGGCTCGCAGCACATTTCGTTCGACATCGCCAAAACGTTGCAGACGCCACTCGCCGAAGCCGAGCGAATCAAAACACTTTATGGCACACTGATTTCTGCCCAATCGGACGAACACGAGTCGTTTTCATATCCGCTTGCCGGCGAAGAAGACGGCGCTACCTACCAGACGACCAAGGCGCGGCTTACGGAAATCATCCGCCCTCGTGTCGCACAAATCATGAGCCTGGTGCGTGAGCGCCTGGAGCAGAATGGAGCAAGCGCTTACGCGGGAGAGAAGATCGTGTTGACGGGCGGGGCAAGCCAGCTACTCGGGGCGTCCGAATTTGCTGCTAACGAATTTGGGCGGCCCGTGCGGGTGGGAAAGCCCGCAGCACTTCCCGGGTTGCCCTTATCGGTTGCGGGCCCGCACTTCGCAACGCTCGCAGGTCTTGCCGCAGCGGTGGCGGCGGGCGACGGCGCTGGTGGAGACTACGGCGGGCGCGGGCATTCCGGCCAAGGGTATATGGGCCGGGTCGGTTCGTGGCTTCGCGCCAGTTTTTAAGTTGAGTTTTTGAGTTGAGTTCTCAAGCGTATGTCGTGCCTTCAGGTTTGCCACTCTCGACCAAGAGTGTCGAATAATTTAACCCACGGTCACACCCAAGGGGTGCGTGATGAGCTTGAAGTTACAGCTGCCAAAACTCGTCGACGTGAAACCGCGTTTGACGGTCATCGGTGTCGGCGGCGCCGGATGCAATGCCATCAACAACATGATTGCGGCGGGGCTGCAGGGTGTTGATTTCGTCGTCGCTAATACCGACGCACAATCGCTCGCCGCTTCAAGCGCCGAACACAGAATTCAGCTGGGTGCCAATTTGACTGAAGGGCTTGGTGCTGGCTCAAGGCCGGAAATAGGCGAGGCCGCAGCGGAAGAAGCGATTGAAGAAATACGCGCGCACGTCGTTGGCTCTCACATGGTCTTTATTGCGGCCGGCATGGGCGGCGGCACAGGCACGGGCGCGGCATCGGTTATAGCCCGGGCCGCGCGTGAACTTGGCATTCTGACTGTCGGTATTGTCACGAAGCCATTTCTGTTCGAAGGTGCGCGCCGGCTTAGAATTGCGGAAGCGGGCGTGCAGAGTTTGCGCCAGCACGTAGATACGCTCATCGTCATCCCCAATCAGAACCTGTTTCGCATCGCCAACGAGCGCACCACGTTTGCCGAAGCCTTCGTGCTGGCCGACCAGGTGCTGTATTCGGGCGTTGCCTGCATCGTCGATTTGGTGCTGAAGGAAGGCCTGATTAATCTCGATTTCGCCGACGTGCGCACGGTTATGAGCGGCATGGGCACGGCCATGATGGGGACGGGCGAAGCCACAGGCGAGCGCCGCGCCATACTCGCGGCCGAAGAAGCCATCGCCAATCCGCTCCTTGATGACGTGTCGCTGAAAGGCGCGCGCGGGCTTTTGTTGTCGATTACCGGCGGGCCGGATCTGACGCTTTATGAAGTTGACGAAGCGGCGAGCAGGGTGCGCGAAGAAGTCGATCCCGAATGCAACATCATTGTCGGCGCGACGTTTGATGGCAACCTTGGCGACCGGGTGCGTGTTTCGATTGTCGCGTCCGGCATGAAGCGCGCAGGCGAAGCAGTGCGACCAGTCGCTCCAGCTCAGCAGTCTGGGGCAATTCCGATGCAGCCCATGCAGTCGCAAATGCCAGGAATTTCGCGTGCGAACGCGATGCCCCAAATGCAAAACCAAATGCAGCCCCAAATGCAGTCCATGCAATCGGCGCCATCGTTCATTCCGCAAGCGGGGGCACAGTCCGGCCAGCAGTCCGGCCAGCAGTCCGGTCCCCAGCAGCGTCACGGGGCCTCAAGCGCGGACGACGAGATCCAGCGCAGGTTGTCGGAAGTACTTCAGCAGTCCCAGGCGCCCTATCAACCCGCGCCGTCACATACCCCGCCGCCGCACGCGCAGCACTACGCCAATCAAGGGCAAGCGCGCGACACTTGGCAGGCCCCGGGCAATGTCATGATCGAGGAGGGTTATTCGCCATTCGGACAACAGGCGCGCGGCAATGTGGCTCAAGCGCGTGCTGCTCCCCATCAGCCGGCGAATGCGCCCGCTCAAGGTTTTGAGCCAATGCCTCCGTCCGACATTCGACGCCCTGGGCGCCGGATGCCTGACCTGCAGGAATTTCCAGAAGTCGCTCAACGCGAATGGCAATTGAAACGCACGAGTGCTCAGCCTGACGGAACCAAATCTGACGCAACCAAGTCTGAAATGAGCCGGAATGATGATGGGCGCCGCAAGGGTCTTTTCAGCCGGCTCGCAGGCTTGGGGCGGGGTAAGCCAGAGCCGGCCACGCCACCGTCCTACGACGTGAATACGCAGTCGGCTGATGAGGTGCCACTGCCCATATTCTTCGGACGGGAACGCCGCTAGACTTTGCGGCTGCATCATTGCTAAACATTCGTCAAGCACGGTGGCTAAAGCGTAACACAGTGTAAGAAACCGTGATTTGTAGCATTCGAACGAAGCAGTTAGTTTCATCGTAACGAACCGGTTTGAAGCCCCGGTCCTTTGAGAAGAACAGGCCAAAAAGGCCGCAAGCTCAAAGGACTATCACAAGGGTACCAGGCGGGTTTGGGGGGTGGTTGATCGCATATGCTGGGGAGCAGCGGTCGGCCAAGTGGCAATGAGGGACGGCGCAGAATGTCGAATCGATTCATCGGTGCGCGGCAAACAACGCTTGCTCGCGAGATCCTTTTGACAGGCACG
>JANOKZ010000404.1:0-4435 GCA_031419515.1 Hyphomicrobium sp. | reverse complement strand
CGCCGCGCGGGCCGGCTTGCAGCTGAAGCACTTGATATGCTCGTACCGTACGTTGTCCCCGGCGTCGCCACTGACCGCCTCGACGATTTGGTGATGCAATTTGCCTGTGATCAAGGCGCTATTCCAGCTCCACTCAACTATCGCGGGTTCCCGCGCGCCATCTGCACGTCCATCAATCACGTGGTCTGCCACGGCATTCCCAATTCGAAACCGCTGAAAGACGGCGATATCATCAACATCGACGTGACGCTGATTGTTGACGGCTGGCACGGCGATACAAGCCGCATGTACCCCGTCGGCGCCGTGACGCGCCGGGCCGATCGCCTCATGCAAGTGACATACGAATCGCTGCTCAAGGGCATTGCCCAAGTCAAACCCGGCAACACAACGGGCGATATTGGCGCGGCCATCCAAACTTATGCCGAAGGCGAGCGCTGCAGCGTTGTGCGCGATTTCTGCGGTCATGGCCTTGGACGCGTGTTCCATGACCGGCCCAACATTCTGCACTACGGCGAAAAGGGCGAGGGCCCGGTACTCGAGCCCGGCATGTTCTTCACCATCGAGCCGATGATCAACCTCGGCAAGGCGCATGTCAAAATCTTGCCCGACGGCTGGACCGCCGTGACACGCGATCGCGAACTTTCTGCACAGTTCGAACATACGGTTGGCGTGACCGAGAAGGGCTGCGAAATTTTCACGTCGTCCCCTGCGGGACTCGAATGTCCACCCTTTCCTCTGACCAGCGCGGCTTGAGTGGATGGGGATCATGCCCGGCGACAGAAAGAGCGGCCAGGACAAGATCAGCGCCGAAGAGCAGGGCGCGTTTTTCGATGTTGCCCAGTCTTCCGAAACCAAGTCGTCCGAAACCAAGCCGTCCGAAGTCAGGGCACCTGACAACAAACCGTTCGACGACAAACTAGGCCACCGCAAAAGATTGCGCCAAAGGTTCAGCGGCGGGGGCGCCGATGCGGTGCCCGATTATGAATTGCTCGAGATGATCTTGTTTCGCGTTTATCCGCGCGGCGACACAAAGCCGATTGCCAAGCGATTGCTCGCACGCTTTGGAACGTTCGCCGAAGTTTTAAACGCGCCGCACGAACGCCTCAAGGAAGTCGAAGGCATCGGCGAACGTGCGGTCGAGGAATTGAAACTCATCCGCGCGGCGGCGCAACGCTTGGCACGAAGCGAGATCAGGGCGAAGCCCGCGCTTTCGTCATGGAATCAAGTTCTTGATTACCTGCGGCTTGCGCAAGGCTACGACCACGTCGAGCAATTCCGCATCCTGTTTCTCGACAAGAAGAACAATTTGATTGCCGACGAAGTGCAGGGTCGCGGCACCGTCGATCACACGCCGGTCTATGTGCGCGAAGTTGTGAAGCGCGCGCTTGAGCATTCCGCAACCGCGCTCATTCTTGTGCACAATCACCCCTCGGGCGATCCCACACCTTCGCGCGCCGATATCGATATGACAAAGCTCATTATCGAGGCTGCCCGCCCGCTTGGCATTTCCATCCACGACCACGTCATCGTCGGCCGCGAAGGGCATGCGAGTTTTAAGGCGTTGCGGCTGATATAGCAGCGTACTCGTTCAGCGCGCGACACCGAAGCGATAGGTAAACCCAAGAAGCCCTGATAACTGGCTATCGGTTTCGACAATCGGGCTATCCGAAGCGTCGCCAATCAAGTGGGTGTACTTGACGCCGAGCTTCATGCTCCAGAGTTCGGAAAGCGGGATATCGGTTCCGAGGCTGAGGTAGACATCCTTGAATCCGCCATCGGCATCAAATGCCGAAAGCCCTGAAGCGAAAGCCTGCGCCGCCGTGACAGAAAAATACGACTGCATATAATCGTCGTCGGCGTAGCTCGCCCCCGCGACGGCCGTCACCATGATGCTTGGCGTAAGCGAAAAGCGCGTTTCTGCGCCAGCGCGCAATACGGCGCCTGCGTCATCACCGGTGACCTGGTGGTGATACGACAGAAACGGTTTCAAGCTGCCAAAATTGTAAGCCGCATAACCGCCAACGACGACACCGCCATCGACGTCCCCAAGGCCTGCGAGCCGTGCCGCGTCGTCCTCATCGCGTCCGAAGCGGTAGCCGGCAAGCGGGCCAGCCTCAAACCCGCTGTGCTCGAACACACGAAACCGCAGATCGTCGATCCCCCGGAACTGCACGAAGCCGCTGCTCTCGCCGCTAGCTGGTGCAATGATCGGAAATCCACGGACCTCATATTCCTTGGAGCCTTCATACTTCGGCGCGATAACTGCCGCGCCGCCAACCTGCAAGTCAAGAGACTGGGCGGAAACTGAAGGCGCTGCCGCGATTGTGAGGATCGCCGATATGCTCAACAAGATAGAAAAGTTCGAATTCATGTTTCCCCGGGGCTTGGGCAATTCGATAAGGATTAGTACGAGTGCTCGACTAATTTTGGTTTAGCAAGTCAACATTCGATGGTCGAATCTGCACGTCGCGTATGTGGCAAAATAGTGCCACTCGGTTAGCTTCGATCCAGCGTGCTGGTGTGCTTGGTATCGCGCATTCCTGCGTAGACGATGAGCGACAACGCGATACATCCCGTCACGTACCAATAGAACCAGGTTTCGTGACCCTTACTCTTGAACCAAAGCGCGATGTACTCGGCGCTGCCGCCAAACAACGCAACTGTAATAGCAAAAGGCAGGCCAACACCTAGCGCGCGAATGTGCGTTGGAAAGAGTTCCGCTTTGACGACTGCGTTGATGGCGGAATAGCCGGAGACGATCACAAGGCCCGCAAGAATTAGCGCGAAAGCGGTCCATGGATCGCGAGTCGATTGCAGCGCGGTCAGAATGGGTATGGTGCAGAGCGTGCCCAGCACACCGAACGCGATCAAGACGGGGCGGCGCCCGGTGCGGTCCGAGATCGCGCCAACGACCGGCTGCAAAAGCATATAAACGAACAGCGCCGATGCCGAGATTAGCGTCGCCGTATCCTTGGCGAAGCCCGACGTATTGACGAGGAACTTCTGCATGTAGGTTGTAAAAGTATAAAACGCGACCGTGCCGCCCATGGTCAGGCCAACGACAATCGCGAGTTCCCGCGGATACTTCAACAAAGCGGCGAGCGAACCATCCCGCGATTTGGCGTTTATGAATGCGTCCGTCTCGTGCATATCGCGGCGCATGATGTAAGCGACGACTGCCAAGACCGCTCCAATGGCAAATGGAATACGCCAGCCCCAGGCTTCAAGTTCCGCTTCGGTCAAAAGGAACTTTTGCAAGACGATGAGAACCAGCATGGCGGAGAGCTGACCACCGATCAGCGTCACATACTGGAAACTCGAATAAAATCCCCGGTGCTTAGACGTTGCCATTTCTGAGAGGTAAGTGGCACTCGTGCCGTATTCTCCTCCAAGACTTAAACCCTGCACAAGCCGCGCAACGAGCAGCAGGACCGGCGCCGCAACGCCAATCGATTCATAAGTGGGCAGCAACGCGATCATCGCCGAGCCGAAACACATCAGCAGCACCGATGCCGTCAGCGCCACGCGCCGTCCACGCCGGTCGGCCATGCGGCCAAAAAACCAGGCACCCAGCGGGCGCATCAAGAATCCAACGGCAAAAATGCCGGCGGTTGCGAGCAACTGCGCGGTCTGATCGCCCGATGGAAAGAATGCTTTTGCGAAGTACAGGGAGAACGCGGCGTAGACGTAGAAATCATACCACTCGACGAGATTTCCGGACGAGCCGACCAGAATCGCCTTGATCCGGCGCCGGACATCGGCCGCATCTTTTTCGTGCTCGTCCGTCATGCCGCCCCCTCCGTTTGCGGCCCTTGGATAGCAGAGCCTGCGCCCACCCGCCGCACCCAATTGCATCAGGCGTTCACAAAGGCAGGACCGGCGTTGACCTCGGCTGCCACAGTCCCATATTAACGGGCCCAATATTAACGGGCCGCCGCCCGCACTTGAGGACACGATGCCCCTTATGACCAAGAAACCGCGCCATTCCAAGGTGATCATTCTCGGCTCCGGCCCGGCCGGATATACAGCTGCAGTCTATGCAGCACGCGCCATGTTGAAGCCGCTCTTGATCCAGGGCTCGCAACCGGGCGGACAACTGACCATCACAACCGACGTTGAAAATTACCCAGGTTTCGCCGAAACGATTCAGGGCCCTTGGCTCATGGAGCAGATGCAAGCCCAGGCCGAGCACGTCGGCACGGACGTCGTTATGGACCACATCAATAAGGTCGATCTGAAATCCAAGCCCATTCGCCTCGAAGGCGATAGCGGCGACGTTTACACGGCCGACACCCTCATCATCTGCACCGGAGCACAGGCACGCTGGCTCGGCATTCCGTCTGAAGACGCTTTCAAAGGACACGGCGTTTCGGCCTGCGCGACGTGCGACGGCTTTTTTTATAAGGGCAAGGAAGTCGTCGTGGTCGGCGGCGGC
>JANOKZ010000403.1:0-3165 GCA_031419515.1 Hyphomicrobium sp. | reverse complement strand
GCCACGCTGGGGCTCGCCGTATTGGGGATCGTTTGCGCGTGGTTCGGCTGGTTGTGGTGTTTCTTTCGGCACGCGCTGCGCCCTCGGTTCGCGTTGTTCTCTCGTTTCTCTCGGTTCTCTGGGCTCTCTCGCTCCGCGTTGTTCACGAGGTTCGCGATGAGGTTTCGGACTTGGGGTCCGAGCCTCTTCGCGAGGTGCTGGTGCGGCGGCGTCAATCGAGGGTTTGTCGTCGCCGGGCCGTGGCGGCTGGGCCCAGATGCGCTCCTTAGCGCGTTCCTGGGACCTTTCGGGAGCAGGAGCGCGCTCTGCTGAGGGCGCTGGCCTTTCCGGCCGTGGTGCGCGTGCCTCTTGCGAACTACGTTCAGGGCGCGCGTCGGGCTTGCCGCCACGACCGGAAGGGGCTCGTCCCCTGCCACGGTCATCACCACTACTGGCAGCGCCACCACTGGGAGCGCCTTTGCCAAATCGTCCGCCCCGCCGGCGCTTGCCGCCCGAGGCATAGTCTTCCTCGCTCGGCGGATCGCCAAGCCATTCGACCGGCTCGCCAAGCATCTTTTCGATGTCTTTGAGGGATTTGAGATCGTCGGCACCGACGAGCGAGGCTGCGTAGCCTTCCTTGCCGGCACGTCCCGTCCGCCCGATGCGATGCACGTAATCGTCGGGCGCCCACGGCAGATCGAAATTGAAAATGTGGCTGACGTCGGGTATGTCGAGTCCGCGTGCGGCAACGTCGGAAGCCGCCAGCAGCATGATCTCCCCGGCGCGGAATTTATCGAGTGTTTGCGTACGCGCCGACTGTTCCATGTCGCCATGGAGTGCGCCAGCATTGAAGCCATGCTTGGCAAGCGACTTGTGCAAAACCGCGACGTCGCGTTTGCGGTTGCAGAAGATGATGGCGTTCTTGACGTTACCGTTTTTGATCAAGTCGCGCAGGACTTCGCGCTTGGCGTAATCTTCGCCATCGGGACAGAACTTGAACCGCTGGGTGATGGTCTTGGCCGTGGTTGCGGGCTTAGCGACTTCGACGCGCAAGGGATCGCGCAGAAACTGGCTGACGAGCCGCGTGATCTCGGGCGGCATGGTCGCCGAAAAGAACAGCGTCTGGCGTTTTGGCGGCAGCAACTTGCAGATTTTTTCGATGTCGGGAATGAAACCCATGTCGAGCATGCGGTCGGCTTCGTCGATGACCAGGATCTCGACGCCCATCAACATGATGCGGCCGCGCCCGAAATGATCGAGCAGACGTCCGGGGGTCGCGACCAAAACGTCGACGCCGCGATCCAGCTTCTGGATCTGTTTGTCCATGTCCGTGCCGCCAATTAACAGCGCTACGTCGAGTTTGTGATTGATGCCGTATTTCTCGAAGCTCTGCGCCACCTGCGTGGCGAGTTCCCGGGTCGGCGCCATGATGAGCGAGCGCGGCATGCGTGCGCGGGCCCGGCCGGTTTCCAGGCGCGAGATCATCGGCAGCACGAAGGAAGCGGTTTTGCCGGTGCCGGTTTGCGCGATGCCGAGAACGTCCCGGCCGGTTACGGCGACAGGGATTGCGGCAGCCTGAATGGGCGTTGGTATCGTATATCCGGCGGCTGTTATTGCGGCCTGAACCTTGGGCGAGAGGCCCAAGTCAGCGAACGTCTTGGTTTCCAAACGAATACGTCTCCATCTGCATACTCTCCCTAGCCCGGCGCATTGACGCTAGGCGGCATAGAACGAGAGCGCAGGGGGACACTGTGCCGAAAAGGACCTAAGCGAGATAGGGGGAGATGGATCGAAAAAACAGAAAAAACCTGAATCGATCCCCTGCGCTCCGGCACGCACCGGTGCTCGCATACCTGGGGGTGAGACGCAAGGAAAACCATGCCTCCGCCGGGACCCTATGGCGAGCCTGCGGCGATTGGGCCACGGGGGCGCGGCAGGGTGCAAGACAGGGTGGAGCAAAAAGAGAGGCGGCCTTAAAGCCGCCTCTCAGAAAAATCCGCCAAGACCGACGACTTGTTTACTCTTCTACCAGCCAGCGTCCGAGAAGGCCGCCCGCCACAGCGCCAACGATCGGAGCTGCGATGAACAGCCAGACCTGCTGCAGCGGCACGCCGCCAGCGATTAGGGCGGTCGCAAGGCTGCGGGCCGGGTTGACTGAGGCGTTTGAGACGGGAATGGCCATGAGGTGGATCGCAGTCAGCGTGGCACCAATGGCAAGCGGTGCCATCGTAGAAGGCCCGTTCTTGCGCGTGACGCCCATGATGACGAGCATAAGCAGCGCCGTCAACAAGGCCTCGATCAGGAACACGCTCGTTGCGGAATAGCCGTCTCCGCCAAACATGTTGGAAGCGAAATTGCCTGTGGCATAGCCGGCTTTGCCGCTGGCAATTATGCTGAAGAGAAATGCGGCGACGATGCCGCCAAGACATTGAGATAGAATATAACCGAGCGCGCTGCTGGACGGGAAGCGGCCCGCCGTGACCAAGCCAAGCGTGACGGCCGGATTATAGTGTCCGCCCGAGACATGTCCGATGGCGTAGGCTGTCGCCATGACAGTCAGGCCGATCGATAATGCAACACCAAGAATACCGGCATTCGGAAACGAGAAAAGTGCTGCGCCGAGTACGGCCGAGACCAGTAAGAACGTGCCGGTAAATTCGGCGCCGAGTGCTTTCGAGTTCATGTGAGTCTGCTCCCTGATTGTCTTCCCCAGATGCCGTAGCTGCATCCGTCACGCAGCGCGTGCGCATGCGCATGCAGATCACGGCCACCAATAGTCCACCCGCAGCCCGCGAATCACATGCGGCTGTTGGCGCAATAGTATGCCTACCTCATGAAAAGCGCGAGACGGCTATAACCATGGACCGGAATTGACGCATTAAACAAGGAGCTCGGCGGCACAATCGGAATAATTGTAGCGCCCGGTGAAGTCTCTTAACTTGAGCAAGGCTCGAATTGGGCAAGGCTGGGATGAGCTTTCAGCGATTCGATTCGCTACCGGCGTGGCCGCCGCGCTCAAATATCCAAATCTTTCGCGAACGCGGCGCGGTCTTGGATGAAGCGGAAGCGGGCTTCGGGCTTCGAGCCCATCAATGCGTTGACGGTCTCGGACAGCGTACTCTTGTCGCCTTCGCCAATATCGACGCGCAGCAGCAGCCGCTTCTTCGGGTCCATCGTCGTTTCTTT
>JANOKZ010000402.1:0-2083 GCA_031419515.1 Hyphomicrobium sp. | reverse complement strand
CGGTGCGCGGCAAACAACGCTTGCTCGCGAGATCCTTTTGACAGGCACGGGGGTGCACAGCGGAGCTCCGGTATCTCTTACTTTGCACCCTGCAGAGGCAGATACTGGGCTCCGCTTTCTCGTCACCAAGCGTGGCAGGGTGACTGCGGAAATTCAGGCTAGTATCGCCAACGTCAAAAATCTTACGCTCTGCACAGTTATCGGCGATGATGCCGGCGTCACGATCGGCACTGTCGAGCATCTTCTTGCGGCCCTGCGCGGTCTTTCTGTTGATAACTGCTACATCGAAATCGATAGCAAAGAAGTGCCGATCATGGACGGCAGCTCGGCGGTTTTCGTCGAAGCAATTGATCGCGCCGGCATTCGTGAACTCTCCGAACCACGCAAATTCATCAAAGTTCTGAAGCCGGTTCGCGTTGAGGAAGGTGATTGCTGGGGAGAACTCGTTCCCCACGCCGGTTTCCGACTCGACGTTGAAATTGACTTCCCAACACCCCTGATAGGCCGTCAGCGTCTGGCGTTTGAAATGAGCCCTGGGGTTTTCCGTCACGAATTGTCACGCGCTCGCACGTTCGGTTTCATGAGTGACGTTGAGAAGCTGTGGAAAATGGGCCTCGCACTTGGTGCGGATCTCACCAACACCGTAGCTATTGGCGAAGGCAAAGTCATGAATCGCGAAGGACTGCGTTATCCGCAGGAGTTCGTACGCCACAAGATGCTGGATGCCGTTGGCGATCTTTCGCTTGCGGGTTCGCCGCTGCTTGGCGCGTACCGGTCGTACAAGGGTGGCCATCGTATGAATTCGCTGGTTCTGCAGGCGCTGTTTGCAGATGAAGCAAATTGGACGACGGTGCACGCACCGCGCACACGCCCGGCTCGCTCCCCGGTTGCCGTTGCTGCCCGGTCGTCTGTGGCCGCTGCTGAATAAACGTGCGGTTTTACAGCGCGGTGAATTCACAGCCCGGCTCATTCCGATTGAGGTTCGGTTGCCGAAGTCGCAACACATTTGGCAGTTATCCAAATGTAGTGCGTGAGTCTGCGTGTTTTGGCACGGATTTCAGTGTGTTGCGCCTTTTCTGAAAGGGCGCGGGTGTGCTATGAATTAAGCCTTGTGCTGGATCGCCAGCGCTCTGATGCAGTCTGAGACGCGATCAGTCAAATAATTTGGGGGTCGCTGAGGCGGCGTTCGGCGCAAATTTCGACGCAGTCTTCTGGGGCTTGGTGAGAATGAGCAAGACAATGGGCAATCGGTTGCGGGGCTTGAGGGGCGGATTGTTTCTCGCGGCCGCGGTTGCTGCCGGCCTGCTCCAGGGCTGTTCTTCCTCGTCCTTGTCGCTCGACTCCACCCAAGCCCTCAACCCCGATCCGCCAACAAAAATGTTTGCCGACGGCGACAGCTTGATGTCGCGCGGCAAGTTCAGCGATGCCGCGCAGAAGTTCGAAGCTCTTGATCGCGAGCATCCCTATTCGCCTGAAGCGCGCCGCGCTATCGTGATGGCCGCATACGCCTATTATCGCGGCGGCATGACGCCTGAAGCGATCGCTTCGGCCGAACGGTACGTCGCGCTACATCCCGGCACAAAGGAAGCGCCGCTCGCGCACCACATCATCGCGTCGGCTTACTTTGACGAAATGAAAGGCCCAAACCGCGATCAGGGCGCAACGCGCAAGGCGCTGGAGCAGTACAAGACCTTGAAGACGCGCTATCCTGAAAGCGAGTACGCGCGCGGCGCCGACAACAAGATCCGTGTTGCCGAAGACAATCTCGCGGCATCCGAAATGGAAGTCGGCCGGTATTACCTGAAACAGAAAAACTACGTGGCCTCGATCAATCGATTCAAGACCGTGGTCAGCGATTATCAGACGACCGCGCATGTCGAAGAAGCCTTGATGCGCCTGACCGAGTGCTACATGGCGCTCGGCATCACCAAGGAAGCGCAGAACTCGGCCGCCATTCTCGGGCACAACTATCCGGATTCGAAGTGGTACAAGGATGCCTACACATTGCTGAAGTCCGATGGCTTGGCGCCGCGCGACGATGGCGACTCGTGGCTCTCCAAGGCCTGGAAATCGGTGCCGAAGC
>JANOKZ010000401.1:0-3139 GCA_031419515.1 Hyphomicrobium sp. | reverse complement strand
CAAGCACCGCCGCGCCAGGAAAGCGCTGGCTTCACTCGGCGGGGGATGCGAATGAATGAGTCAGAACACTAGCAGGCTGCTCTCCACGTGAGTGTCTCACCTCACGCGGACGGCGGGTGCTATTAGCACGAGCCCGTGCGTAGCGGGCCGTGCAGTCCGTCACCTCCGCTCTGGTAGCATCCGGCGCCCCGGACACCCCCTTTTGCAGAGCGGATGGCTGAGAGTATCGCTCAGTTTTGATGCGCGGGGAAAACCTAAGTCCGTGTTTGGTTGATGGGGAAAAAGGATTCGACAATCGGCAATGGGCGTTAGGCAATCGGGTTAGGGATGAGATATTCCATCTCTCCGCTTGCGTTCCCGGCCGGAAATGCGCGGCAAGCGCGTTGCAGAGCCGGGATCACGTCCCGTCCGCGTTTGCGCAAATCTCAATCGACGCGGTCCCGGGTCTTCGCAACATGGCTGCGCCATCTTGCTCGCCCGGGAAAGCAAGTGGAGCGCGCACGCCGCATCTCTTGCTTTTTGTTGGCGGACGTTTGCCTGGGTGACCGCCGGATATCTGACGCCGCGCCAAGTGCTGCCGTAGCGCACGGGGAGAGGGGGATCAACCCGCGTCGCTCGGAGCAGCGATCCTTGCGGACGGTTCACCCGCACACGCAACGCCGGTTCCTTTGAGGCCGCAATAGCCGTCAGGAACTTTGGCGAGGTATTGCTGGTGGTAGTCCTCGGCGAAATAGAACGGCGGCGCGGGGGCAATTTCGGTTGTGATCTTGCCGAAGCCTTTCGAGGCAATCGCGCGTTCGTACGCGGCGCGCGAGGCGTCTGCCTCGGTCTGTTGCGCGGGAGTCGTTGTGTAAATCGCCGAACGGTACTGCGTGCCAACGTCATTGCCCTGGCGATAGCCTTGGGTCGGGTCGTGGCTTTCCCAAAACGTCTTCAGTAGCGTGGCGTAGGAAATCTTCTTTGGGTCGAAGACGACGAGCACAACTTCGGTGTGCCCAGTCTCGCCCGTGCAGACTTCCTTGTAGGTGGCGTTGGGCGTGAAGCCGCCCGCGTAGCCAACGGCCGTGATCCAGATGCCGGCGCCCGGCAGTTGCCAGAACAGCCGCTCCGCGCCCCAAAAACACCCGAGCGCGAAGTACGCGGCTTCACAGCCAGCCGGGTACGGCGGCTGCAACGGGCGGCTGAAGATGTAGTGCTCTTGCGCCGTGGGGATCGGCTCGGAGCGGCCCTTGGGCGCGCGTTCGGGCGAGGGCATGGTCATGGGGCGCCCAGAGGACATGGATGAAAACATGAGGCAAAACTCCTTAACCTTGTGTCGCGGCAAGTGTACCCCTGAATACGTCCGCCGCGTACATGGGTTACAGGCTGAAGCCGTATTGTTGATCAAATCTTCGCGCACCGTAGAATAGAAGTGGCGGGAGAGGGAAACGACTGATGACTGAATATAGGTTTGGCACGGGGCGATTGCCAGAGTCTGCGACGGCGCCCCACGGCCAATCCCAATCCCAATCCCAACCCCAATCCAAGTCCGTGCCCACATCCGTGTTACCTCAAAACGTGCATCCGTCCTTGAGGACGTCTGCAAATCCAATGGCGCGGATGGCGGCATCATCTTCGCTCGCAACGGCCGCTGCGGCGGTTCCGGGGTCAGAACGCACGGAATATGGCGCCGGTGGCGGGCGCAAGACTGCGTTCTCGTTTCTGATGTTACTGCTGCTGCCGTTCTTCGCCAGTTTGCCGTTCATGATTTACCAGCGCGTCAATCATGGGCTGTGGTTTGATACCTGGCAGCTGTTGCTCGTTGCGGCCGTGTTCTCAGGCATCATGTTTCTGGTGCTGATCGAGCTTATGTTTTCGTTGCGCGCATATCTGAGCCTCGGTAAAAGTTCGGTCAGATTCACGTTGCCGTCCGGGCGCGGACCAACGCCCATGCTGCGTTACGCGAGCCATGACATTCCTTATCACGCGATCAGAAGCGTTGAGGTGCGGCGCGAGGTTTTTGGCGGCGCGCTGGCGCCTGTCATGCTGCGCGGCGCGGTTATCCGGACAAAAGACGAGCGCGAGATTACGCTCGGGTTTGTGAGCGAAGCCAACGCCGATCCGGCGTTTCCGTTTCCGCTCATTGCTGAACAGATTGCGCGCCGCGCGGGGTTGTCCGTGGCCGACCAAGGGACGGTTTGGCGCCGCGACGGCAAGGGCCGCCAGATGGGCTTCATGAGCGGATCGGCGCACACGCGCCACATCGCCGATCACATGGAGATCGAAGCGCTCAACAAAAGCCACCGGCGCTTGGTGCTGGGGCTCGTCAACGTGCTGGTGTTATTGGTCATGCTGGGTATAGCGGCAGATTATCTCGGATCGTGATGGCGTCACTGTGTTAGTTGATGAACACGCTGATGGCGCGGCGCGGGCGGCCGGCGTAGCCGCAAAACATGGCGAGCAAGCCGAAAAACAAGAACGTCGGAATATTCATAATCATGACCACAAGGCTGTCCCAGATAGTGCCGCCAAAGACGCGCGTCACACTAGCCTTGATCGACGCAAGCAGCGAGGGCGCGAATTGTTCAAGGTGACCCAGTAGCGAGGTCGCGCCGAACGCGCCGCCTTGAGCCGAGATGTCGGCCGTGAGTGCGATCGCGGCGATGAGCGCGCACAGCGCCGCGAGGAAACGCAGCATCAGCCGCGGCCGGGTTTCGGCGCCAATAAGACCTGTGACGAGGGCGGCGACGAAAAACGCCAGCGATACCTGCAACATCCATTGCGGCGGCGGGTCCCCGGTCGTGTACCACATGCCAATAGCCGTTCCGGTCGCGGCAAGCGACAAAAACGCGAAGATCTTGAGTAGAAGCGAGCTGGACATCACAAGGGCAACTCTTGCGGCGGATACGGCACCATTGCGGCGCATTGGCACCAGCCGTCAAGCATTTTGGCGCCCTGATAAGGATCAGATATGGTTGAGACAACGCTTCACTCGCGGCTGAGTGGCACCTGTGTGTCAGTTGAGTTGCTGCCTGGTTGCGGCCCGGTTGCGCTTGAGGCGGCGATGGGTATAGTGCGCTCGTTCCAGCGATTTGCGGAGGGATGGCCGAGTGGTTGAAGGCGCTCGCCTGGAACGCGTGTAGGCTCGTAAGGGTCTCGT
>JANOKZ010000400.1:0-5900 GCA_031419515.1 Hyphomicrobium sp. | reverse complement strand
GTCGCGCACGACCGTCAAAAGCAACGCGCTCGCAGGCCAGCCGCGTTCCATCAAAATGCGCCGCTTGAGCAGAGCGAAATCTTCGCAGTCGCCTTTGCTTTCAGGCAGCGTCCAAAGTTCATTCACGCCGTACACTTCGAGATCGGTCACCGGCTCAACGGCCTTGTTCACTGCGCGATTGATTTCATCGAGTTCGCTGAGCTTTTCCGGCGTCGCCGAAAAGCGCGCGTCGTTGCTGGCGTTGCCGCCGGCGCAATCCTCGGGCTGTCCATCGCAGAATCGCACAAACCCATAAGGGGGCTGCGCATTGCCAAAGATGCGCATGAAGACGGGCGAGCGGGTCGCCGGTTCAAGCGAGGCAACGCTTTGCGCTTCAGCTGCTCCTGCAGCCGAGACAAGACTCATCAAACATACAACGCCGACGCAACTCAACTTCATGATACGCCCTCGAACACTGAAGCGACTGTACACGACTTGCCTGGATTTACCCTCAACGCTTCCGACGGCATTTGAAGCGAATTAAAGGCAAATTTTAAGTGTCGGATTTCGGCAACACAGGGGGTGGTTTTGGGCATGTCACAACCGGAACTCGAACTCGACTGAACAATCTTACGTAAACTGTTGGCGCAATTGACTTAGGTCTTGGGTTTCAAAGAACTGCAGTGCGATGCCGGTTTCATGATGGCGTTTGACGAGAGCTTTGATTGTTCCGAGCATAACCAGGGTGCCAAGCGGCGGGCGTGCGGTTGTCGCCAGCGAGGCACCGGATACCGAAATGTCGATGACGTCGACATCGATGATGATTTTTTCGTCGAGTTTCAACCGGGCCCGTTGACCGGCTGCCCCCACGCGTTCGTGTTGGCGGCCGGCTTCGTCGGGGTATTCGTCGCGGTTGAAGAGCCACATGATTTGCGCGACGAGTTTTTCCCGCTTGTGGGCCGAAACCTTGAATTGGATGGCGAATCCATCGCTGTAGATGCGTGTCACAGATCCTTCGAGACCGCCGAGAACGTCGAAATAAGCGACGATGCGTTCGTTGATCTGAACTGGGATTGCGGATTCAATGCCGGCACCGCCTACTGAAATATCCTGCAGCTGACAGGAGAATTCTTCGCGGGACTCGCGCATGAAGCGCCCCGGCAGTGAGAGCGGCACCCGGCGAAAGCGGCGCAAATCCGGCACGATTCGTGGCTCGCCGGACGCGGGTTGGCGCTTCAAGACTTGGGGCTTTACGACTTGGGAATGCAATGACATAGGCGGCCCAGACTCGTTGAGTTGAGAGCCTATGACAAGCCGCAACGGCCAGCCTGTACGGACCCCTTCATCGCTGAACTATGCCGGGTGGCGGCTTAATGAAGGGCTAATAGGCGCTCCATTTTCGTAAGTATCCGGCCGCGTGTGCCGGAAATCCCGCCTCAACGCTCGTTGTCGGACTTTTGCAAGCCGCCCTCATAAACGCGGAACTGACGCCGGTCGACCCGGACGATGCGTGCGTTGCGGATGTGGGGCAGAAAAGGAGACTGGCGGTTCATGGCTTCGACAATCGCGTGCGGCCGTCCTTCGGGCCAAATGAGTTCTGTGTGCTTCAAGCGCTTTGTGATTAGGGCTTCGTGCCCCAGCCAATCGGGCCTTTCCGATGGCGTGATGGCGCCGAGAAACCGGTCGGCCTGATCGCGCGTATGAATGAGCGGCGTCAATATAACTTCGAAAGTTACCGTCTTGCCGTCGGCCGTACCGCCCTCAATGGTGAAGACGCCGACGGCGCCCTTGGTCGCAATGCTCGCGACCTGCGCCTTGAGTTCGGCGCGGTCGGCCACTGGAAATAATTCAAAGAAATTGACACCGCGGAATTCTTCCGCAAAGGCCTCGCAGATGCGTGTGCCGGCAAGGCGAAAACGTGCCGTTCCGGAATCGACCGCTTCCAGAATAAAGGTATCGGGCAAGATGGCGGCGATGCGCGAGGGTTCGATCTCGAAGCGCTTTGGCGCCATACGGTCGCCGCGCACGCTGTTCCAATAGGCGTAGAGCTCTTGGCTCACAGGTTCTTTCATTTTCTTGTCTTTCGCCTGATCCGTCGCAAAACCTGGGTCTGCAAAACCTGGGTCTGATGTGTGCCAACACGCGACACAGCCAAAAGGCCATCGCGCTGCACAGGTTTGCTTGAGCATCGTTCATGCCAATGCGCTCATATCAGCGTTAACGGTTGCAGCGCGCCGCCTTGATCGTTAACAAGGCCTGGAACAGAACACAGCAACACGATCCATGGGACGGCCGCTCACGGTTCGCTCCGTCGAGAAGGTTCCGGACGGTGGAAGAACGAGTGCAAGAACGACAGCCGATTTTCAATGTTCCGGGCGCCGTGCTCGCTATCCTCCTGGCAATGATAGCCGTCCATGTAGGCCGCCAGTTCCTCGACGATCAGTCAGACATGTGGTGGCTGATTGCGCTCGCCTTTATTCCAGCGCGCTATGCGGGGCTGGCAGGCGAACTTCCGGGCGGCGCCATTGCGAGTGTCACGTCTTGGGTCACCCACATGTTCGTGCATGCCGATAAGGTGCACTTAATTATTAATAGCGCTTGGCTCTTGGCATTCGGATCCGTGATCAGCCGCCGCATCGGAGCGCTGCGCTTTTTCGCGTTTGCGATTGCAAGCGCGATTGCTGGCGCTTTGTTGTTCCTCGTGATCCGCCCAGGATTGGTCGCGCCGGTCGTTGGTGCTTCGGGCGCCGTTGCCGGCCTTATGGGTGGCGTGATGCGATTTTTGTTCAGCGCCATCGATCGCGGCCAGGGACGAAAGTTGAGCGAGCGCCCGGCGGAAATTCCAGCGATGAGCCTGAAGACATCACTCACCGACCGGCGCATTCAAATAGCAACGGCGGCGTTCGTCGCCCTCAATCTGCTCGCGATCGTTGGATTTGGTGCGTTTGACACCGGCGCGTCGATCGCCTGGGAAGCGCATCTCGGCGGTTATTTCTTTGGCCTTCTCTGTTTTGGACTCTTCGATATTGCGCCGCAGCATGCTTCACCTTCTCCACCAGAAGTCGAATAAGGCCCTTGCCACTGCTTCGGATTTGGACCACGATTTGAGAAGGCGAACCAGCCGCGCTTTAAAACGCGGCGCCAGAATGGAGGCTGACGCTTTGATTATTAGCAACATACTCAAGGTCAAAGGCCGCAGCGTCACGACAGCCCGGCCTGACGATAGTGTGCAAGAAATCGCCAATCGGTTGGCACAACGGAAAATCGGCGCAATCGTCATCGTCGGAGACAATGGAGTCGTGGACGGCATTATCTCCGAACGCGACCTTATCCGCGTCATCGCGCTTCATGGGGCTGAAGCC
Source organism: Hyphomicrobium sp. (assembly GCA_031419515.1). Lineage (GTDB taxonomy): Bacteria > Pseudomonadota > Alphaproteobacteria > Rhizobiales > Hyphomicrobiaceae > Hyphomicrobium_B. Next base: position 2,559 of record JANOKZ010000400.1, on the reverse strand, counting down.
TTGCAGATGAAGGTTGACGACGTGATGACGCACGACGTCATTACCTGCAGCCTTTCGACGCCGGTCGATGAGACGATGGAGCAAATGACGCGCGGACGGTTCCGTCACTTGCCGGTGATTGAGGATGGCGCGTTGATCGGCATTGTATCGATCGGCGATATCGTCAAGCACCATATCGCGGAAGTCGAACTCGAAGTCTCGGCTATGCGCGGATATCTCGCCACCGGTTGAGTGACATCATCGGCTGAAGTTGTGGCTAGGCTCCGGACGCAGCTGCCAGCTTGACGGGACTTGGTGTTTTGCCCGCGACACGCTTTATGCCGCGCGCTTCGATCTCGCGCAAGATGTCGTCGATGTGGCGGCTTGTGGCCTGCTCGCCGCGTTGGATCAACTCGTCGGCGCGATGGAAATCGAAAAGGCCGAACTCATTCAACCGCAACGAGATCATGCTGTCCGGCGGGTCGCCGGCAAGCCGTGATCGTGCGATCCTGTCTTGCACGATGTTGAAAGCGTCGACCATCACGGTTGAGATTCCGGGAGCGCCGTCGCCGCGTCCAAGAAGCTGACGCCGCAAAAGGGCACGAACACCGCGCGCCGCCGGCTCCTCTGGTTCTACATAAGCAGCCTCGTCTTGCTCATCGTTGCCGTAGTTCATGTCGATGGACGGCAGTACGGTACCGCGGCCCAAAATGTCAAAGTTCAAATTCACGGCGATGACGTAGCGTGCGCCAAGCGCGCGGCACACCGAGACTGGAATGGGATTGACGAGGGCGCCATCGAACAGCCAGCGGCCGTTGATGCGCACAGGTTTGAAGATGCCAGGCAGCGCGTAGGACGCGCGCACGGCTTCAACGAGTTTCCCGCTTGACAGCCAGTGCTCGTGTCCGGTGCCGACTTCTGTGGCGACAGCCGTAAAGCGCGTTTCCAGATCTTCGATGCGCTTGTCGCCAAGATGCTTATCGAGGCGGTCGCACAGACGCTGGCCGCCGATCAAGCCATTGCCCGCTAAATTGAAATCAAGATAGCCAAAGATGCGCCGCGGGGTCAGTTCGCGCGCGAAGCCTTCGAGGCTGTCGAGGTGCCCTGCCGCATGGCATCCGCCGACGACGGCGCCGATAGATGTTCCGGCGATGATGTCGGGTTTGATCCCGGCCGCATTCAAAGCTTTCAGGACGCCGATGTGGGCCCATCCGCGCGCCGCGCCGCCCCCCAGTGCCAGGCCAATTTTTAATCCCGCCATGTGTCCGCTCCCGACCTTCGCTTTGGCCGCCTGCAACATGCCCTAACGGCGGCAGTCCCAGGCAAAAGGTCTATGAACAAGTTTAATGAGGCTACGCCAACCCTGTTAAGGCCGTGCTACCGATCCCTAAAATATGGGTGAATGTATGCGCTTTGTAAGGAGGCAGCGCAAACAGCCCTGCCCAAAAGGACCCAAGCACGTCACGTTAGCGTGTTTTTTGCGGTGCGGCAGATTCCAGCGCGATCCTGCCGTCCACCCCGGGGGCCTTGGCGAGACGCCGGTAGAAACACGACTTCGCACCGGTATGACAGGCAACTCCAGCGCCCATGATCTTGGCGCTGATCAACAACACGTCCTGATCGCAATCGGTTCTGATTTCAGCGACGCGCAATAGGTTGCCACTCTCTTCGCCCTTTTTCCAAAGCTTGGCCCGCGAGCGGCTCCAGAAATGGGCGAAGCCTGTCTCAAGCGTGAGGCGCAGGGTATCCGCGTTCATGTGCGCGAACATGAGTACCGTGCCGCTTTCTGCGTCTGTCACGATGGCGCCAATCAAGCCATCGCTATCGAACTTGGGCTGGAATTGGTTGCCCTGCTCAATTGCTTTCGTATCGCCGCGGGTCGCGAAAATTTCCGATGCCGGCGTCGTGCTCGAAGACTTGGTCATGGAAGACTTGGTCATGAATGCTCTCCTCGATTGAACGGGTACGGGCAGGGGTTAACCGCCACGGGGCGTGTCTGCACGCTGGCTCTGCACCATTGAAAGGAATCGGCTTCGCCAAGCGTCTTCCGACTCAAATGCTCCAAGCAGGCGCATCGTGATCGCTTTGACGTCGTGCTGGCGCACGCCGCGCATACTGATACACTGATGTTCGGCCGAGAGCATGACGGCGGCACCTTTGGCGTCGAGTCCGTGCAAAATCGCGGACGCGATTTCTCCTGTCAGTGCTTCTTGAGTTTGCAGACGGCGCGCATAGATTTCAACGACGCGCGCCAGTTTCGACAAGCCAACAATGCGCCCTGCAGGAATGTAGGCAACGTGCGCGACGCCAAAGAATGGCGCGATGTGATGCTCGCAGTGGCTTTCGAAGCGAATATCCTTCAGCAGCACCATATCGCCGTAGCCGGCGGGATCTTCAAACGTTGCCGCGAGTTCGGCTGCGGCGTCCGCCCGATACCCCGAAAAGTATTCACCATAGGCGTCGGTCACCCGCGCGGGCGTTTCGCGCAGACCTGGACGTGCGGGATCGTCCCCCGCCCACGCAAGGAGCGTGCGCACGGCCTCTTCCGCCTCTTGGCGCGTCGGACGGCGCCGGGGAAGT
>JANOKZ010000399.1:0-10985 GCA_031419515.1 Hyphomicrobium sp. | reverse complement strand
CGATCCGCGCATCGAAGCCCCCTTGCATCTGGAGCCACTATGGAATCATATTCGCTCAAGCCTGTCAGCAGGTGAGAATTTCAACAGCCTGCTAGTGCAATATCCGATCAAACAGGATCGCTTTAGCGATCAACTGATCGGATGAAATTGCTCTAGCCGATAACGTGATGCGGTTTGGTCGCATCAATACCAATAGCATCAAGGTCAAGGCGGCCAGAAGAACGTATCGAAAAAGATAGTACGGTAGGTCCTGTTAGACGGGCGCCATGGTCAGAATGGCACCAGAAATACGATCGTGAGCAGGATCCAGTACTTCAAGGATGCTCGCCAACTCTGATTGCGTCGTGTGACCGGAGCGGGCAACGATAAAGATCTGATCGGCCGCCGGCAGCAAACTTGTGGTTGATTCGTCCTCAAGTACGGCGCCTGCGTCAATGAAGACTAGATCATAGGACTGGCTCAAGCCATTGAGCCCCGCAATCATTCTGCGGCGTTGCTGAAGTTTCAGCGTTCTCAAGTCGGCTAACGCAATCGGCAGGAATGCCAAGCCGGAGCGGTCGTCGCGTGTCGTTATCTGAGCAAGGTGGTCCTTGTTGTCGAGAACGACGACATTGGTTTGTTTGAGTGTTGTCGCAAAGACTTTTGACAGGTCCGGATTGCTCGATGTTGCGTCAACCAGCAGAACTCGCTCTCCAGCGAGGGCCGCAGCGTAGGCCAAAGCCAGCGTCGTTCCAGAATTTCCGGCATTCGCCGACGGAGATGCAATCAACACTGTGTGCGGGCGCGCAGGCTTTTGCCGGCTCTTAATCTTCGAGAGCAGGCGGAGAATTGATTGCCGGTAGCGACCGTCCTCGTTCGTGCCGACGTCGGCGAGTGCATTCAAGATATCGCTGAACTGAGCAGCCTCCACGCGTTCCGGCTGGTTCCTGTTTCTGGATCTCGGGGTCACAATACCCCCGCCAGCCGTCAGTTCTGGGATAGTCGACACGTTCGATGTGCCAACCTCGTCGCCCAGATCCTTGACTGTGCGCAGGGTGCTGTCGAGATGGTCGGTAACCAGTGCCGACGCCAAGCCAAGTCCCACTCCGCCAAGCAGTCCAAGTGCCAGAACCAGCCACGTCATGGGCTTCGATGGCTTCGAGGGAACGGACGGCGCCGTGATAACGCGGGCGTCGGGCGTCGAAACGTTCTGCTGCTCCTGAGTTTCCTTGGCGCGCCCAAGGAACAACTTCAACAACTCGCGGCTTGCTGTCACTTCCTGGTCAAGCTCTCTAAGCTTTATTTGAGCTGTGTTGGAAAGGGTTACTTCTTCTTTTGAGCGGTCGAGCTGCGCCGACAAATCGCGTTCCCGGCTGGTCGCGATTTGAAACTCGCTCTGAGACGAGGCTGCGATGCGCTTCAGTTCGGCACTAATCTGGGTCTTCACTTCCTTGAGCTGCGAGCGCACGTCGATGAGAACCGGGTGGCGGGGCTGGAGCTGCGAACTGAGCGAAGCTTCGCGTCGCGCGACCTGGGCATACTGCTCGCGCAACTTTTGGATCAGACCCGACCGGATGGCATCCGGTAAGACTTCAGGACCGGCGGCGGACTTCAGGACAATGTTGATCTGTTCCTGGCGGGCCTTGCTTTCGGCGGCGACCGCGCGGGCTGTAATCAGCTCGCTGTTGATCTTAGAAAGCTGCTGTTCTGTAACAATCCCGCCTTCAGACGTCAGAATTTTTTTCGTTTTCTTGAATTCGTCGACCCGGGTCTCGGCGCGCCGCACTTGCTCGCGCAGTTCGCCAAGGCGGGCATCAATGAGGCCGTTGGCGCGTTTGGCTTCGGCGGCCTTGGCCGCCGTCTGGTCAGCCAGATAGGCTTCCACAACGGCTTCCGCGACGCGCTGGGCCTTGATCGCGGAGGAAGCTGTCACGTCGACATCGACGACGTAAGTCTTCTGCGCCCTCTTCACCTTTATGGTTTGGTAAAGCGATGCAATGGCTTGAACAGTTTTGTCCGGATCGGTGGCGCGCGGGATGACAAGTGCTTTGATGCGGGAAAGCACGCCTAGTCCAAGGGGCGGCGCAAATTCTGGATCGGACTCGAGCTGCAGTTTATCTACGACGCGCTTCAGTACAGCGTCGGAAGTCAGGATTGAGACTTGGCTTTCGACAAGTGCCAAGTCGGAACCAAAGCCGCCTTGCACGACTTCTTCTGAAACGATCTTCCGCGTCCTTGGGTCAACAAAAAGTGAAGCGGTCGCCGTGTAGAGGGGTGTCGCAAAGGCCAGGTAAGTAACGGCAAGCGTGAGTGCGGCAATCGTGGAGGCAATGATTTTCCAGAGATTTCGCCCGAGAATCCCCAGCAAGCCGCCAATATCCGTGGATCGCTCGGCACGATGAGTATTGGGACTCAATCGCACTCCCGCCGCCATCAGAGGCGAATTAGGCCTTGGTAATCGCGGAAAAGGAATTGTACCAAGCTTCGGGACTATTTGTACCATTTTGATCTCTTTGCCGTGGCTGTGTATCGTGAAGTAGAGATGGGATTTGCCAATTTTGCCCGATTTTTAGGCCGTTTTGCCTGACATGAGGCGCGCTTCAGCCGAATTTGCAAGGGGCGTGCCCAGCTCATATTAAAAAGTGGGCTGGATGACGTGTATACGCCGCAACGGCTGCGTGCGACATCGATTTAGCGAACTTGAATAGAACAGTTGTTTCTCCAAGGGCAATTTTAACTGAGAGAGCAAAACGCCACAAATGTGTTAGCCGAGTGGTCTAAGTATCAGTATAAGTACGGTTCTCGACCATCCGGCCGGGAGTGAGGGTTCGAATTGTCATTGCGCGGGTGCTAAGACAGTGTTTGGTCGCGTGAGTGAGGTTGGGACGCGCGGGTTCGCGCAAGTGGAGCGCTTTGCGCTGTCGCGAACGGCGTTTGCCGCCACAGCATTCGGGCTGGAAGTTATTTCTGTTATTCTCATCGCGATTGTCACCGGAATTGCCTATCATCAGGCCGTTTATGGCGCTGCCGGCGACATTGAGAGTTATGCCGGTGTTGGCACGATGGCGGGTCTTGCCTTTGGGCTGACGTTTCTCATCCAGGACGAATATGGCGTTGAAAGCCTTCTTGAAGGCCGCCGCAGCAATAGCCGGTTGTTCCTTGTTTGGAATATGGCATTCGCCGCACTTGCCGTCGTGGGCTTCCTTACGAAGAGCACCGCGTTGTTCTCGCGCGCCTGGTTGCTGATTTTCTACATTGCGGGATTGGTCACGGCGATTTCACTCAATGCGGTTCTGCATCGCAGCCTTGGGACGCTAATTGAGTACGGTTTAGTTCGACGGCGCCGGTTAATGCTGGTCGGCCGGGAAGAAGACATCGCCAAGCTCGAGCGCGAAATCGCGGACGGGACGTCGGGCGTCTATATCGCGGCGCGAGTGGTACTCCCTGAGACGAACATATCGGAAGAAGACGTCACAAGCCAATTGGACTCCGTCATTTGCAATGCGCGCTTGCTCGGCATTGAGGACGTCGTCATCTCGAGTTCTTGGTACCGCGCCGACTTCATCGAAAAGGCAATCGCTGCTTTCAGTGTTTTACCTGTCGTTATACACCTGGGCGCGGGCGGCTTGATTGGCCGCTTCAAAGATGCCCGTGTGGCGCGCTTTGGACGGGCAACGACACTCTCGTTGACGCGCGAGCCGCTCGGACCGTTCGAGGCTTTATCTAAACGTGCATTTGATGTCCTGCTCGCTGGTCTGGCGCTCGTACTGTTATCGCCTATGTTTCTACTCGTGGCGTTATTGATCAAGCTTGACAGCCCCGGCCCCGTGTTCTTCCGCCAGCGCCGGCGCGGTTACAATCTCGAAGAGTTCGGCATCTGGAAGTTCCGGTCGATGTCGACACTTGACGATGGCGACGTCGTTGAGCAGGCGAAGGAAAGCGATGTTCGCGTTACGCGGATCGGCCGCTTTTTGCGCAAGTCCTCTATCGACGAACTGCCTCAGTTGCTCAACGTCTTGCGTGGTCAGATGTCGCTTGTTGGCCCCCGCCCGCATGCCGTTGCGCACGATCGTTTCTTTGAGAAAAGGATTTCGCTGTATCCGCGGCGTCTCAACGTGAAGCCCGGCATTACCGGTTGGGCTCAGGTCAACGGGTTCCGGGGTGCGACCGAGACCGACGAATTGATGCGCCAGCGCGTCGAACACGATCTCTATTACATAGATAACTGGTCGCTGGTCTTCGATATTTACATCGTCATGATGACGGCGCTGTCGCGGAAGACGTTGCGCAACGCTTACTGAAGCATCCTTCGACCCTGGTGAGGCTCAAGTTTCGCGGAACGCGCGGGCCATCATGTCAGTCAACGGTTTCATGAAGTACGACAGGATCGTGCGCGATTTGGTCTCAAGATAGACTTCAGCCGGCATGCCAGGCACGAGCTGCTGTGTGCTGTCGAGTTTGCCAAGTTCTTCGGGCGTAACTTCGATTTGAGCCGTGAAATAGGTTTTGCCATCCTTGTCGGCTAATTCTGCTGCAGAGACTTTGCGCACACGCCCTTCCAGGCGCGGCGTGGTGTGGCTGTCAAAGGACGAGAAGCGGACCGATGCAATCTGGGCGATGTGAACGCTGTCGATATCCTGAGGGGCGACGCGGGCTTCAACGAGCAGTTGTTTGCCGCTGGGAATGATCTGAGCGATGGTCCCGCCGGGTGGCAATACGCCGCCGTTGGTGTGGATCGTCAAAGCGTGCACGATGCCATCGACGGGTGCACGAACTTCCGTACGCGCGAGTTTGTCGGACACCGCTTTGCGGGTTTCACGCTGTTCGGCCAATACGGCTTGAACCTTCTGCAAATCCTCCGCGGCCTGCTGCGAGTATTCTTTGTCGGCCTGGGCCAGCCGGGCTTCGACCTCAACACGGGCAGACTTCAGTTTTGACGTCTCCGATCTCAAGCTCCCGATCTCGCCTTCAAGGCGCGCCGCCTCGCGTTGCAAGGGGCCGAGCCGCTGCTGGTTGACGTAGCCCTTTTCGAACAACGGCATGACGGTCGCGAGTTCTTTGGCGTTGAGATCGCGCTCCTTCGTGCGGGCCTGCAATTGGCTGGCGATGCCTTTGAGATCGCTCTCGGCCTGAGAAAGTTTTTGGCTCAGCACCTTTTGTTGCCCGAGGTAAGTCAGACGCCGTGTGTCAAACAGGGCCTTCTGTGCCGCCATCAGGGCCGAGTTGTCAGGGATCGCAAGGTCAATCCCTTCAGGCGCTTCGAAGTTGGGCTTGCGGTCACGTTCGGCAATCAACCGCGCCTCCTGTATGGCGTGATCGGCAACCTTGCTGGATGTTGATGTCATGCTGGCGAGCGGCTGAGTGTTGTCGAGATGGACAAGGACATCGCCTTCTTTCACCCGGTCACCATTCTTGACCAGGATCTTTGAGACTATGCCGCCTTCGAGATGTTGCACCGCCTGATAGTCGCCTTCGATTGTGACGGTGCCTGTTGTGACAACGGCACCCGAGACTGGCAGAAACGACATGAAAAACAGACTGAAGCATAGGATCGCGACGACCTTCATGCCGTAGGCGACCCAGGGTTCGGTCGAATGCCAGTCCGCCTGTGCCGCCGCTGGCGGCGAAAAGACACTGAGAAGCGAGGACATTTTCATCAGCTTTCGCCCCCAGCAGCTTTTGCGGGTGCGTCGCCGCGCGGGTTAGCGCGCCGCTCTTCAACCGGTTGATTAGCCGGTCCCTGAAACAGTTTCATCACTTCGTTGCGGGGCCCAAAGGCGCGCTGCTGACCCTTTTCGATGAACAGCAACAGATCGGCCTTGCCGATGGCTTGGACGCGATGGGAGACGAGAATGACGGTTTGTCCGCGCTTGCGCATGCCGTCGATCGCGGCCGACAGGGCTTCGTCGCCAGGCCGGTCGAGGTTGGAGTTCGGTTCGTCAAGAACAACGAGCGGCGGTGTTCCAAAAAGCGCGCGGGCAAGTGCAAGGCGCTGGCGCTGGCCGCCCGAGAGGTACGATCCGAACGTGCCGAGTTCCGTTTCATAGCCGCGTGGCAACGCCAGGATCAGCTCGTGGGCGTGCGCTTGCCGTGCGGCATCGACAACGTCTTCGTCGCTCGCGTCGTCGCGGAAGCGCGAGATGTTTTGCTTCACGGTACCGGCAAACAATTCGACATTCTGCGGCAGATAACCGATGTGGCGGCCCAGATCTTCCGGGTGCCATTGGTCGAGACGTGCGCCATCGAGCAGGATTGCGCCGGCAAAAGTTGGCCAAAGACCAACCAGCGAGCGCACGAGCGTTGATTTGCCTGATGCGCTCGGCCCGATTATGGCCAGCATCTGACCGGGCATGGCGGTGAAAGTGATGCCATTTAAGATGACGTTGCGCGTTTCAGGTGCCGCGACGCGGATATTCTGCACATCGAGAACCCCCTTGGGACGGGGCAGCTGGGTGCGATTGCGCTCAGGGGGCGCGTAGGTCAGAACTTCTTCGAGCCTGTGATAGCTCTCGCGAGATTTGATGAAGCCGCGCCAATGGCCGATCACCTGTTCGACTGGCGCGAGCGCGCGCCCGAAAATAATGGTCGCTGCTATGATGGCGCCAGGCGAAATAGCGCCGTTGACGGCAAGACCTGCGGCAATGGCAAGCATCAACGATTGCAGCAACAATCGCATAGCCTTGGTGAGCGCCGAAAGACCGCCGAGCCGGTCGGAAGCGAGTAACTGCCAGCCAAGGCCTTCTTCGTTCAGAACTTGCCAGCGTTTACGGTATGACGAGAGCATACCCATGGCCGTTATAGCCTCGGCATTGCGTTGGCCGGTTTCAGCCATTTCCAAGCTCTTTGTGACGGCGATGCCGGCTTGCTACAGCGGTTCGCGGCCGCTCTGGTCGCTGGCCCAGGCGAGGCCGAGCAAAATCAAGGTTCCGATCGTGGCGGCAACGCCAAGCATCCAGTGCGTCATGAAAATGACGAGCAGGTACACGGGCGTCCACGGCGCGTCAAAGAATGTGAGTGGCGCGGGACCGGCAATGAACTGGCGGAAACTATCGAGCTCGCGCATGGCGTGCCCTGCCGCGCCCTGTGTCGCGAGGCTCTTGCGCAGCGACGCTTCAAATATCCGGTCGCTGAGACGCTGATCGATTTCGGCACCGACTCGGCTGATAATGCGTGAGCGGGCAAGCTCGAGCATCCCGATAATGGCGTAGAGAACAGCCGTGATGACAGACAGTGCGATGAGCGTTGGGAACGATCCAGACGTCAAGACGCGGTCATAAACCTGCAGCATGAATAACGGCCCGGCGAGCATCAACACGTTGATGACGGCGCTGAAAACAAAGGTCGCATTCAAAGCGCGGCGGCTGGCGCGTACCGCATTTTTGACTTCGGTTTCTTCGGGCCCGAGCATCCACCTGAGGCACAAGCCAAAAAGGCCGGCGCTCGATCGCGTGGGCGAAAAGCCTTTGAGGCCTGGAATCTCTTTTGCTTTCGGAGCGTCTTTGCCGGTCACTGCGGAGGCGCGCTGGGGTGGAGACTTTAGACCTGGGGCCCGTTTGTCAGCCAAGCCTTCGGCGTGTTTCGCGGGTGGCTCGTTGGGCGCAGCGCTAATTGGGCTTGTTTGCCCGGATACGCCGCCAGATTTGGGAACGGATTTGCCGCCCTCGGGTTCGCCGATGGGTGTCACGACAATGCCGGGACCCGGATCCTGCAATAGCTCTTCGAGACGGCGCATGGCCGCCGTCATGCGCTCGCGATCTTCTTCTTTTTTGTCTTTTCGCTGCGTCACAAGTCTTGAGCCCCACACATCCGCATGCGACAGCGCTTTTGGCGCAATCGTGCCCATCCGGCTCAGAGTTCCGAATCGGCCTGCTTAAGTCTTGGCGCTAGAGGGTGTTGATTTGCTTAACAGATGATTGCTTGCGGTTATGCGCCCGGCAGCATTTTCGATATCAAAGCGGCACAAGGTTGCGTGAATTGGAGATGCAACGTAACCATTCGTTAGCTATTCTTCGGCAATTGTTACCGCTGCGTTTACCGGGTTTTCGTTTGTAACCCTTGCCCGGATATCGAGGAGTACGAGTGATGCGTTTGAAGAGCCTCCTGATCGCGGGCTTTGGTCTATTGACCCTTGCGATTGCCACCCCTGAGCCTGCCTCTGCCTTTCACTGGGATCGTCCCGATCAGCCGCGCGGCTGGGACAACATGCGCACCGTGCGCCATTGGGTCTACCGCCCTCACTACAATCACGTCTACCTGCGCCATGGCGCAACCGACCCGTATGCGTACTCTTATAGTCCGCGCGGGTATTATCCCTATTACAACTCGAATTATTGGCGTCCGGCGCACAAGGTACGCCGCCATCGCCATCACTTGCCGCCGTACTACGCGGCGTGGGGTTCGCCAAAGCGCGGTTATCGTCACGTCGAGTGGCATCGCCGCCATCATGGCGGACATCGCCGCGGCGACTGGTAAAAACCTCTCGTTGTCGTGAGCAGTTGTGAACGGGTGCGGCCTTGCGATCCCCAAGGTTTGCACCCGTTCATGCCACATTCATGCGCGATAGCCGATAGCTACGCTCATGGGGACGCACGGCCCCTGAGAGATCCTTTAGACGAAATCGCCGCGGTGGGCGGCCAGCAATGGGGAGAAACCCATGTTCAAGAAAATCACACACGCGCTCATGGCGTTAGTCATGGCTTTTGGGTTTGCGGCAACAGCGGCTCAGGATGCTGAGGCGCGTAATCGACACGGCCGCAATTTTGCGCTTGGCGCAGCTGCTGGCATCATTGGCCTTGGCATTCTTGGTGCCGCCGCCAACGCACGTGGACGTCATCACTCCTACTCTTCCTACGACGACGATGGCGAGGCCTGCTACTATGGCCAGCGCGAGTGCCATTGGGCGGGACGCCGCTGTTTTGAGAATCGTTGGGGCGACACGGTTTGCCGTGGCGGACGCTATGTTTGCGAGCGCCCGCTGATTTGCGAGTAGTTTGAAAAAAGCGATGAAGTGCCAACGCCAGCGCAAACCGCGCTGGCGTTTTGCGTTTTGGAGTTCTGTTTTACCCCCGCACGCGCGACAACGCTGCCGTATGCAGCGCGATGGCTGCAGCGTTCGACACATTGAGACTGTCGATCGGGCCATCTGTTGTAATGCTGACCAGCAGGTGGCAGTTCTCCGCCGTCAAGCGCCGCAGACCCTTGCCCTCGGCACCCATGACGAGCGCTGTCGGACGCGACCAGTCGGTGGCTTCGAGCCGCGCTTTAGCCGTGCCATCGAGGCCGATGACGTGAAATCCAACTTCCTTGAGCTCTTCGATGGCGCGGGACAGATTTGTCACCAGCGCAACAGGCACCAGTTCCAATGCGCCGGACGCCGACTTAGCAAGTACGCCATTGAGCGGCGGGCTGTGGCGCCGGGTCATAACGAGACCCGCGGCGCCGAACACGGCGGCAGAGCGCAGGATAGCCCCAACGTTGTGCGGGTCGGTCACTTGATCAAGGACGATAAGCGGGCGGCCGTTGGCGTTCTCAACGAGATCCGCGAACTCTGGCTCTGGCAAGTCCTCAGTCTCGAGCATGGCGCCTTGATGCACGGCATCGTCGCCCAGAATCTTGTCGAGATCGCGGGGCGTGACATATTCGATCTTAAAAGCGAGCGGACCCATGGCTTCGATGAGCCGCTGCTCGGCGTTTTCGGTGAGGACCAGTCTGTTCTTCTTGCGCAGAGGGTTGCGCAGCGCGGCTTCGACTGCGTGTATGCCAAAGAGCCGGAGCGGCCCTTCGGCTGCATGGGCGCCATCGCGCCGGTCGCGGTGCTCGTGGCCTTCCGGGCGAGGACCAAGGTTGCCGCCACGCTTGAAAAAACGCTTGCCCTCAGGAGCATTCGCGCCTGGTTTGCCGTGCCAATGTCTTTTGCTAGACGTTTTTTTGCTGGGGTCTTTGCTCAGAATACGCCTCGAAGTTAGCCCGGCTTGGGCGTGTTGGCGCATTTTGCCAGGGAACGGGACCATGCCGCTTTTCCGATTGACAGGAAAGGCCCCCGCGAAGATAACGCACCCAAGGCCCTGCCCAATCCGGCAGGGCGCTTTCGTTTGGGACTTACGGCGTGTCCGAGTGTCCAAGGCGGTTTGGAGAGGTGCCCGAGTGGTTAAAGGGGACGGACTGTAAATCCGTTGGCTATGCCTACGCTGGTTCGAAACCAGCCCTCTCCACCAGCCTTCGCGTCTTTAGGACGCTTCGGCTCGGCAAGCCTATACGCGCGAAGGCTGCCACGCCGGAGCTTTAGCGAAGGCGGGCCGGCAAGCCTACAAAGCTCTGTAGTGGGCGATTTTTACTATACAAGTTTTTGCAAAAACTTGTATAGTGACCGCATGAAGCAGATCCCGCTCAATCTTCTCACGCTCTACGCTGATTTGGCCCAAGCGCTCGCCGTGTCGGGCGGGCGGGGTGGTACGCTTGCATCGAAGACGGTTGGTGGCCAAAAACATCTCTATGAAGTTCGACGCGTGGGCACCACTTATACGCAGAACTACATCGGTCCGGCAGATCGTGACGATGTTAAAGCCGCCGCAGCCCGCATTAAGCGCACCGCAAATGAAGCCAAGGCCAGGAAGTCGACCGTATCGGCCCTGAAGCGCGCGCGCGTGCCGGCGCCTGATCCATACATGGGCCGGCTGTTGGAGGTCTTATCGGAAGAAGGTCTTTTCGAGCGTGGCGTGGTCCTGGTCGGAACAGGGGCCTATCAGACGTACCCATGCATCGCCGGGGCCTTCCTGTCGGCGGGGCTTATGACAAAAGACGCTGATCTCGCCTTTCCATATGGCGTGTCTTTCGCTGGAGCGGCCACCGTATCACTGGAACAGATTCTACGCCGAGCCGACCCGACGTTTGAGGCGCGTATGAATCGCGATCACAAGTGGGCACAAGTGTATGTCTCGGGTTCAGGCTTTCAAGTCGATCTCTTGACAACTCCGCGCCGCACCAAGCAGCCGCTCCATGTGAAGGCC
>JANOKZ010000398.1:0-3704 GCA_031419515.1 Hyphomicrobium sp. | reverse complement strand
CGCGTCGCCTTGCGGCCCACTCGCCACGTTGCAGCCGTAAAGCAGAATATCGGCGTCATCCGACAACGCGGCCTTGATGATGACCAGTTCGTCAGCGTGCTCACCTTGCATTGAGCGCGTATCGAGTATCGTATTGCCGAGTTGCAATTGACCCGTTGAGCCATGCGACAGAATATGAATGGCATCGATGCCGCGGCGAGTGCTCAGCACTTCCGCAATTTGTTCGACGCCGTCACGCGTGGCATCCAAGATGATAACTTCGGCGTTGGGATTGATACCTGCCAGCAGCGTGGCTCTGTCTTGAACGCCGCTATCGATGAAAACGATTTCATGCGTGACTGGTGCCGGGGGGGCGAAAGCCACGTCAGGGATCACATCTGACGGAGCACCGGCCATAGCGGCTGCAAGACGCTGCAGATCCGATACGGCCGCATCGGTCGTCTGTGTGACTGTGTCTTGGTCCGCCTGTTGATCGGCGGTCGATGCCACAGTCGCAATCGCAGCGGCATCAAATGCGATGCGCTGCTCCAACACGCGATAGGATGGTTTGCGCTGGCGCGCTTTAGCGCGCGGCTCAGGACGACCATCTGCACTGGGACCCTGGAGGTCACCAGTTTTAGACCGGGGAAACTGCTTTTTCACGTCAACACCCACTCAGACACGCAACTTGGCGCAAAAGAATTCCGGGCGCAGTACGGCACCCAACATCAATAAGTTGCGGGAGTAACCTTATAAAACAATGAACGTAAAACGAAGTATTGGGTCAATTCGGCATTTCTCATATATCGGAGTGAAGAAATTACCGGGTTAAACCTTTCATTTAGAATTGAGCCATTCATCTTTCGAATATAATTGGTTGGAAAAAATAGTGACCAAAGACACCGCGCTATTAAGCGCCGCTTTCGCGTATAAGAACCCGCGCAATTTCACGCCATATCTGAGCGGCGAAACTTTCGGCCTTACCTTTGATCTGCGCCACACCACGAAATCGCGTATCGGGATTGCCGGTAAAGCTATCGACTTCCAGCGTAACGGCATAATGCGCAGCCACCGGCACCAGTTGGTGTTTGGAGTCGGGCTGCACCGCAATCCTGCCGCCGTTGACAGACGCGAGATCGGCAATTTCAATTTGGCGTGCGCCTGCAAGCGATATATCGCGAAGGCTAATTTGAAGCGATTGCCGCAAACCATTCTCCGGAACAAGCCGTCCTTTATCTCCATTTTTCAGACGCCAGAGATCCTTTTCTGCGACATACCCGCGAGCCGCAAGCCCACGCTGCCCGCCAATCAGAGCAATCATTTCCTTTTGCGAAATGGTTCGGCCGGCATGAAGTTCTGAATTGAATTCAACAAGCTGCCCGGCAATAGGAGCTTTAATTTCAAGCTCCGACTTCTCTTTCTGAAGGCCTTGAAACTTGGCAGTCAGCGCTGCCAATTCCCGGCGCGAAACCGCGCTATTCTCGCGGTCGATGTCATCGGCTGTAAGGCGTGCCAACTTCGCCTTTACCCGAGCCATTTCGGTGCGCACGACCCGAATCTCATGTTCAAGATCATCTGACGTCAGAGATACCAGCAGAGTGCCCGCCGCAACGGTGGCGCCGCGTTGCGCGTGGACTGCTGAAACTTTTGCCGGCCGGGGCGGATAAACGCGGGCCAATTCGAAAGGTTCGACGACGACGGGTATTTCGACACGGGTGGACCAGGGCACGACGGCCGCCACCAGGGCCGCGACCGCTGCACCAGCCGATACATAAGACCGCCTTGAAGCAACGATAGCCGGCTTCATTTTTGCCCACTCCCTTATCTCTGCTACCACCGGATTGACGAGAAAAACCGCGACTTCGACGACGAAAAGGATGACTCCAAGCGCCTTGAAGAAATAGGCGTAAACCAGTGCTGCAATGCCCAAGTAGAGAAGAAACCGGTAAATCCACGTTGCCCAGGCATAGGCCGAGAGTGCGAACAGTTTGACGGGCGGCATGTCTTCGGGACATGGCGCCTCTATCGCAAACAACGTCTCCCTCAGCCGCCAGCGGGCCACTGCAAAGGCCCTTGGCTGCAGGTTTGGAATTCCGACTAAATCGGCAAGGATAAAATAACCGTCAAAACGCATAAATGGACTAAGGTTGATAACGAGGCTCATGAGCAAACTGCTCGTTGCAAGCAAGAACGCCAAGCTCTTCAATTTGCCTTCGGGCAAAAAGGACCACGAAAACGTGGCCACACAGGCAATCATAAGTTCGACCGCGATACCTGCGAAGTCAATTGTCATGCGCTTACGACGCGACGTCAAACGCCAAGCGTCCGTCACGTCCGTGTACAGCATCGGCGTCATCATCATGAACGCGACACCCATTGCCGGAACCTGACAGCCGAGCCTCACGGCTGTATAGGCGTGGCCGAGCTCATGGAGTCCTTTCACAAGAAACAGTATTAGCGCGAACCAAATCGCACCCGAAACGGTGAAAAAATGCTGGAACGTATTGACGAACTGATCCCACTGACGTGAAACCAAATAAAGCCCAGTCACGCCTAAGCATGCGAGTGCAATGTGAACCCATCTTTGAAACAGGAATGCAACCGACGGAAGCGTTGCGACCAGGAAGTCTTGAGGTTTCGCCAGCGGAACTCGGAAATACAGGTAGTTGTGCAGCAGCCATTTGGCCCAGCCTTGTTGTTCCCGGCCGCCCTTGCCAGACAAGGACTTCCATTCGCCGTGCAACGGATCGGCGGTCAGGTAGTTGGCGTGGGCAAACTGAATGAGCTCCTTGATTGAGTCCAGCGACACCGAGACATTGCGTGTTTCTTCCAGTTCCGTGCGCAAGGTTTCGGCGTCCTTGACGCTGTGCCACAGCGCAAGCATTTCGACGGTTAAACCATCCACTTCGATGTAGCGGTGCTGAAGCGGATCGTAGATGCGCCAGCTTTGCTCGCCGTCCGCATTCTTGCGGCCCGGAATGAGCTTTAGTTCCTCTCTGAGCGCCGGAAGTAGGACCGGCTTTGCATCTCCTCCGGCCGCAGGCGTCATAGCCCTGTCCATTGACGTATTGTCGAATAGGGCCGCCGCAGAAGATAAAAGAGCAACGCAACCTTTTCGCCATAGATCTGGGCCGTGCCGCGTGCGCCAAGCCTCGGCACCACTGCGCTTTTGCCGTCGGGCTTTGCCACCACGCGAAAACTCAACTGAACACCGTCATTGACGCGTGCAACATAGTCGGAGCGCACGACCACGCCTTCCGAGCTGCGCAAAGGGTCGGAGTCGAGGAATACTTTAACCCGCGCGCCTTCGCTTAATATGATTGCGTCGGCGATGGGAACATCGATGCGAAATTCAATTTTGGACGGATCAGCGATCTCCAGCAGCCTCTCGCCGACCGCTACAGGTCTACCGATAAGCTCGTTCTTGCCGGCAAAAACGGCGACACCATCGCGCTCTGCCCGCAAGACCGTTTTGGCCAAAAGATCGCGGGCATAGTCACGTTCCGCAGTCTTCAAACCAAGTTCGGCGCGGACGATGGCGAGTTCATGTTTGCCACGCACGTCCGAGAAAGCCAACTGGGTCGTCGTTTTCAGCCTTGCTTCCGCAACCAATACCTCACGTTCCGCAACCTCCATCCTGTTGCGCAACATAGTATCCGTGAACCGGAGAAGGACATCGCCTTTCTTGACGGCCGCGTTGGTTTCAATCGGGATTTCTTCGATGA
>JANOKZ010000397.1:0-9231 GCA_031419515.1 Hyphomicrobium sp. | reverse complement strand
CTCTTCCGCTTAATTGCAGATCACAAATGGGCAGTCGAGTGTCCCGCCTGTACTGGGAAGGCTTTCCTCGCAGGAATAAGTCATGGTGAGGAAGTTCTGGAACCAGAACCGGAATCTGATGACGAAGAGGTCGAGAAGTATTACGGCGCGGAGGAATTCTGTTGTCCTGTTTGCCAACTTCATCTCGATAGCCGAGCAGAAATTGGAGCCGCTGGACTCGAGGCTGATCACACAGTGGTAGAGGTTCGAGAGCGTGAGTACGAACCAGACTACGGCAACTGCTAGGGGACAAACTGTCGTGGGTGCCTTCAGTTCTCCTTAGGCTCAAAACCCCGCGACCGCGCTCCTGCGGAAAGCGGGGATTACCGCGGGCTCGAAAGCGCGGTGCGCAATGCGTCGTCTCCCGCGAGATCGGCAGCGGATTTTCCGGACTTGTCTTTAAGCGAGACATCGGCGCCGGCCTTGATCAAGGCTTCTACCGCAGTCGTGCGCCCGAGGAACGCGGCGGTCATGAGTGCGGTGCGGCCGCGGTCGTCAACGTCGTCGACGCGGGCACCTCGTGAGATCAAAAGTTCAATCGTTTCTTTGACGTCGGCCGCGCCCGCTTCATCCGAATGTCCCGCCGCCCACATCAACACCGTTAGATTGCTGGCGAGCCGCGCATTGACGTCGATGCTGTGATCCAGCAGTTGCTTGACGACCGGCGCAAAGCCGCGCCCCGCAGCATAGATGATGGCCGACTTTCCCGTTGCGTCGAGGGCTTTTGGGTCTGCGCCCTTGGCAAGGAGCAGGGCGACGAGTTCCGTATTGCCAGTATATGCGGCGGCCGAAATGGGCGTGAGCCCGCTGCGCCCGGGGATGTTGGGGTCGGCGCCATGTGCAAGGAGCGCGTCGGCTGCGGCGCGGCGCTCGTCTTCGGTCGCGAGAAAGAGCGCGGTTGAGGCTTCAAGATTGCGGGCGTTGACGGGGGCTTTGAACTCTAAGAGCTGCTTCACGATCTCCACATGGCCGTGGCTTGCGGCCATTGCTAGCGGCATGTTGCCGAGGCGGTCGCGCGCATCGACGGACGCGCCGTCTGTCAGAAGTTGTTTGGCCAGCGCGATGCAATCCTGCTTAGAGGCGGAAAATAGCAGCGAATTGCGCTCAGCCGAACTGGCGGCGGCCTTGATCTGCAAATAGCGTTGTTCCAGCGCTTGGCATGCGCGGATGTCGATGGCCACTGCTGATGAGGGGCAATTGGAAAGCAGGAGGGCGAGAATGATGAATTTGGCAGGAGTTTTTGTACGGGTCATGGCCCGGACTATATCGCGGTGCGCTGAAATGTGAAGGCGGCGCGTAGGTCGCGGCCGCGCCCAGTCGCGCTGGAAGCGCGCAAGAGCGGGGCGAAGCCCGACATGGTATTGCTCGTTTCGTCGGGGTTCCCGCGCGCGCTCACGCTCGCTCTGTCCGTCGGTACCGCCAGGAGATGGGTGTCTGACCCTCCGGGTCTGACACCTTGCGCTGCTGTGAGACCGGTACGCGGTGTCAGACCCAGAGGGTCAGACACCGGTCACCCACGACCTACGATTCACGCCGCTTCGAGCACGGAGAGCAGCGCGCTTTCAAACACACGCCGTCCGTCGGTACCGCCGAGGGCTGCTTCGTAAAGCCGTTCTGGATGAGGCATCATGCCAAGCACGCGGCCCGTCTCGTTGGCGATGCCGGCGATGTTGCGCTGGGCGCCGTTGGGGCAGGTAGCGGCTGAGACGTTGCCGCTTTCGTCGCAATAGCGGAATGCCACGCGCCCCTCGCCTTCGATCCGGTCGAGCGTCGCATTATCGGCAAAGTAGTTGCCTTCGCCGTGGGCGATCGGAACCTTGATGACTTCGCCCTTGCGATAGCACTTGGTGAAGAACGATTGATCGTTCTCGACCTTGAGGAAGACGTCGCGGCAGATGAAGTGCAGAGACGCGTTGCGCATGAGCGCGCCGGGCAAGAGCCCACTCTCGCACAAAATCTGGAAGCCGTTGCAAATGCCGATGACGGGTGTTCCCGCTTTGGCTTTCGCAATCACGTCTTTCATGATCGGCGAATGGGCCGCCATGGCGCCGCAGCGCAAGTAGTCGCCGTAGGAGAAGCCGCCCGGCAGCACGATCATGTCGGAGGAAGGGACGGAGGCGTCCCCGTGCCAGACCATCTTCGGCGCGAAACCCGTGACGCGCGTAATCGCGGTTTTGACGTCGCGGTCGCAATTTGAACCCGGGAAGACGATGACGGAAGCTCGGAGCATGGGTTGATCTCAGGCTGCGGGTTTGAATCTGGGAATGCGCGAAATGTCGATGGCGCGGCGGGCGTGCCAGAGATCATAGGTCTCCTGCATCCTAAGCCAGGCCGGTGCCGTGCGGCCGAATGCGGCTTCGAGACGGATCGCAAGTTCAGGGCTGAGCGCCGCTTTTTCGTTCACCAGATCGGAAAGGTGCTTTTGGCTTACACCTAGAGCCTTGGCGACCTCGCTCATCGGCTTGTGAACGGCCGGGAGTACAATCTCTCGCAAAATTTCGCCAGGATGACATGGGCGGAGATCAGGATGGGGCTTGCTCCGCTTGGCTGCCGCTTTGGCCATCAGTGGTAGTCCTCGTAGTCAATGTCGATTGCATCTTCATCGATCCAGGCGAACGTAATACGCCAATTCGCTCTGACCGTCACCGCGTACCGCCCGCGCATTTGGCCCTGAAGAGCATGATAATGAAGACCGGGCAAATTCATATCATCGGGGGCCGTGTCATCGTCAAGTAAACGCAATATGCGAACAATCCGTTCGACGTCGTCGGGTGGTAATCTCTTAGGATCGGCCCGTTCCCAAAATCGCTTCAATGCGCGACTTCGAAACGACCGGAGCATGCCTCACCCGATCTCGTAAGAATAGTTCTCGATCACGGTATTCGCCAGCAGGTCCTTGCACATCTGCTCGACGATTGATTTGGCCTTGGCGGGGTCCTTCTCGGCCAAATCGACCTCGATGTACTTGCCCTGGCGCACGTCACTGATGCCCGATATGCCAAGGCCCTTGACCGCGCCTTCGATGGCTTTGCCCTGGGGATCGAGGACGCCGTTTTTGAGTGTGATTTTAATTCGTGCCTTCATGTGCACCTCGGCTTAGGGCAATCGGCAATCGGCATTCGGCAACCGGGTTATCGAACCTCCGATTGCTTATTGCCAAGTGCCTCTTGCCGCACTTAATTCGGCTTGCCGTTCAAGGGCGGCGTCGGCTGGTCCTCGAGCGACGGCTTTTTCACTGCCGGAATCGAGACTGGCGGATTCGAGGCGACCAGTACAGGGCCGGATCCGCGCGGACGCGGTGTCTCGGTCAAGACACCCAAGCGCTTGGCGACTTCCTGATAGGCCTCTAACATGCCGCCCAAGTCCCGGCGGAAGCGATCCTTGTCGAGCTTGTCACCCGTCTGGATGTCCCACAGGCGGCAGCAATCCGGGCTGATCTCGTCGGCCAGGATGATGCGCATCGTATCGTTTTCGTAATGGCGGCCGAACTCGATCTTAAAGTCGACGAGCCTGATGCCGATGCCAAGGAACAAGCCGACCATGAAATCGTTAATGCGCAGCGCGAGCTGCATGATTTCGTCGATTTCCTGGGGCGTCGCCCAACCGAACGCTGTGATGTGCTCTTCCGAGACCATCGGGTCGTTCAGTTCGTCCTTCTTGTAGTAGAACTCGATGATCGAGCGCGGCAGCTGCGCGCCTTCTTCAAGGCCCAGCCGGGTTGAAAGCGAGCCGGCCGCCACGTTGCGGATCACGACCTCAAGGGGAATGATCTCGACTTCGCGGATCAGCTGTTCGCGCATGTTGATGCGCTTCATGAAGTGCGTCGGCACGCCGATTTCGTTCAGCTTCGTGAAAATGAACTCGGAAATGCGATTGTTGAGCACGCCTTTGCCTTCGATGAGGGCGTGCTTCTTCGCGTTGAACGCGGTTGCGTCGTCCTTGAAATGCTGGATGAGTGTCCCGGGTTCAGGACCTTCATAAAGCACCTTGGCCTTGCCTTCGTAGATGCGGCGACGCTTGGTCATTCCGGGTCCTCTGAGGATCAACGTGGTACTCTCACTTCTAACTTAGGATATGCTACAGGTCATGACGCTCCAGAGACACTGACCCTTTGATTTTCCAACGTGTTTTTTGCATGTCGGGAGCAGGGACGGTGTTCGCGGCGCGGCGAATATCGTGACGGCGAGTCTAGCGGAACGCCCTCCGGGAAACAATGTAGACCATGAGCCGCAGGAGCGAATTGGGGGGTAATCGGTAACGGCCGCGCCAAGCCGTTGATTTGGCTCTCCGACCGGGGTATCGCTCAGGTTAACGGACACGGATTTGACCCTTGAGGGGCCACTGCAACTCGCTCTGAACGGGCGTCAATTGCGGATACATCTCAGGGTTGCAGGCTTCTAGGAGATGGAAGACATGACGACGTTCGATGATCGCGAGAAGGGCTACGAGAAAAAGTTCGCTCATGACGCGGATTTGAAATTCAAAGCCGAGAGCCGCCGCAACAAGGCGCTCGCCGAGTGGGCAGGCGGCCTCATGGGTCTCATTGGTCCGGGGCTTGAAGACTACATAAAGGCCGTGCGCAAAGCAGACCTCACTGAGGCGGGCGACGACGATGTGTTTGGCAAGGTGAAAGCCGATCTCGCGGCGAACGGTTTGAACATCGCCGACGCCGACATCCGCAAGGTTATGGGCGAAGCGCTCGCCAAGGCGGTGTCCGACATTGAAGGTGCGAAGGGGTGAGATTTAGTAGCCTTGAACCCAATCTCAAATCTCAAGGAGTGAAAGAAAGATGACACGCATTTCACGGCTTTGGCTTGTGCCGCTCCTCATTGCATTTGCCCTTGTGCTGCCGTCCGCCGGTTTTGCGACCGGTAGAGAGGATGAGGCCGCGGAAGGCAAAACAGAACACTACAAGGTTCCGTTGCCCCGGACGAAGGAAGAGACCGTGGCGCTGCTCCAGTCCAGCATGAGCAAGATCGAGGCGGCACTCGGCACCTCCGACTTCGCCGCCATTCACGAGGCGACCTACAGCACCGAGTCCGCCGTTAAAAGAATTTCGCTGGAGCCTGGCTACGACGGGCTTAAAGAAACGCTCGTGCCGCGCGTCGAGATTGTCCATCTCGCGTCTGAACTCAGCGACGCAGAGACGTTGAAAGCGGCTGTTCCGGCCCTCTCGAAAGCGGTGAAGGACCAGCTCGCGGCACTGTTGAAGTAGGCTGCGAAGCCGTTGTCGTTCGCGACGGCGGGGTCAGACCCCTTACACGAAGAATCTCATTTTGACGTCATGCGGATTGTGAGGGGTCTGACCCCTCCGCTCCTGTGTCGGGCTTCGCAAGAGGGCTCAGCGCCGACCTACTTCGCGCGAGATGCTCCCTCAACCCAACCCTCTCAAAAACTGTCCGAACTGCAACACGCCATCGGGCCAGGGGCCGTGGCCAGAGGCAGTATTGATGTGCCCGCTCTCGCCCGCGTCGGTGAGTTTGGCGCCCCACTTCGCAGCCAGCATTTCAGCGCGCGCGTAACTGCAATAGAGATCGTTGTTGGCGACGATGAGTTGCGCTGGGAATGGCAAGCGATTGCCGGGCATGGTGCTGTAGCCGCCGTGACCGTTTTTCGGCGGCCAGCGCTCGCCGCCGGTATCCGGCCAGAAGTGCGCGAACTCGACGTCGGCGGGGGCGACGAGAAACGCACCGATGACGCCAGCCGGTTTGAGTTTCGAAGCCGCATAGACGACGGCCGGCACGCCGAGCGAATGCGCGACGACAACAACGGGCTGTGTCGCCCCGCGCGCGAACTTGGCGATCGTGTCGCCCCAGGTCTCGACGTCCGGGTTATCCCAGTCGGCTTGGATGACGCGGCGCGCGGTTTTGAGGCTCTTTTCCCAGCGGGTTTGCCAATGATCGGGGCCGCTGTCCTGCCAGCCTGTCACAATCAGAATATCAACGTCGGATGTCTTCATGGGCGCTCAAATAGCCGAGCGGGGAGGCAGAGGGAAGTGGGGGATTTCTGGACGCCGCGATCCCGCGATAGAGTTCGGCAAGGGGCAGCGTGATCGACAGGCTGCGATCATTGACTTCAAGCCTTGCGCGCGGCAAAGCCAAAGGTGCTGGAGCAGCCTAAGCACCGTGCACCCCATAACGCCGTGCGACGGCGCCACGCCGGAGCGCAAGGCGGCAGACCTGTTCGTAGGCGATTGTCGCGGCGTTCAGCGCCGTGATCCCAGCGTGGTCATAGGGCGGGGCCACTTCGACGACATCGAACCCGACGATAGGCAAGGCTTGGATGTGGCGCAGGATCTGCAGGAGCTTGAGGGGGCTCAGTCCCCCGGCGACAGGTGTGCCGGTCCCTGGAGCGTACGCAGGATCGAGGCAGTCAATATCGACCGTAATGTAGCAGGCCCGCCCATTCGTGATGCCGGTGATCGTCCGGGCCAAGCTCGCAGGCGTTTGGGCATCCACCTGCTCGTTGTCGAGAATGGTGATGCCTCTGGGATCATCGACCCAGGTGCGAATGCCAATCTGCACCGAGTTCTCCGCCACGATAAGTCCCTCATCGATGGCCCGCGAGAACATTGTGCCGTGGTTGAGTTCGACCGGTTCGTTGAGAGCATTGGGCGAATGCCAAGTATCGGTGTGGGCATCGAAGTGCACAAGCGCGAGGGGGCCATAACGACCGGCATGTGCCTTGAGTAAGGGGTAGCTGACGAAGTGATCGCCACCAAGACTAATGAGGAATGCGCCGGCACTGAGCACGCTTTGCGCCGCGGCCGTGATCGTATCGACAATGCGGTGCGGATTACCTGGATCGAAGTGCACGTCCCCAAGATCGGCGCAGGTGAGATGCGCAAGCGGATCGAAGCCGCCGGGATAGGCCTTGAGTTCGGCAAGTCCCGCAGATGCAGCGCGAATGGCTGAGGGGCCAAAACGCGCGCCCGGCCGGTTGGACGTCGCGAGATCGAAAGGAATGCCAAGGATGGCGACATCGAGTCCATCCGCGCTTGTGCGCCGCGGTGTGCGCAGAAACGTGTTGCAGGTTGCAAAAGTCTGTTCGGACGCGATCGACGATGGCGATAATAGGAAGCTTTGCTGCATAGCGCGCTCCATTTCGTTGTTACGAAATGTCGCCCGGCCAACATCTAATTGGTCTTAACCTGGCCACATCGTTACCACGACGGCCGGTGCGCTTCCGGTTGCAAGCGGGATGATCGGACCATAGGCCCAAATCGGAGTCAAGGGGTCGCAAAAATCCCATTGCAATCAGCGCGCTATGGTTAAACAAGGGCCTTCGACGCTATTGGTATAGCGCCAAGATGCGTTCGGGCCCCACATGCGCAAAAGCGAACGCGTGTCCCGTGTCCGTTCCAGGCATGATCAAATAATTTGAAATTCAGCCCTTGCGGGCTTTGCGGGCGGCGAAGCGGGCGTCGCGGGCGGCCTTGCGTTCGGCTTCGAGCACCACTTGTTCTTCGGCTTCGCGAATTTGGCGCTCGGCCTTGTCAACTTTGTCCTGTTCAGCGCGGGCAATGCGCTCGAGTTCCGCGCGTTCATCTTCAAGTTTTTTCTGTGCGGCCTTTTCAGCGACACGGGCGTCTCGTGCGGCCGCAAGTTCTTGGCGGACAGCTAAGCGGGCCGCGAGTTCGGCATCGTTGGCGGGCGTTTTTGCGCGAAATCTCTCAAGCGCGGCTTGGCGGGCATCGTTCGCGGCACTGCGGCGGTCGGCGAAGGTGTGGGGCTTAAATCCGTTCATAGGTCTCCCGGGGGCATGATGAAAAGGGGATGATGAGAATCAAAAAATAAAACGGGCGCAGGCTTGTCGCCCACGCCCGTTCACAAGCGCGCTAATTAAGCGGCCTGAATGTTGCCAACAGCGATCTTGCCTGTGCGGCGGTCTTCCTGCGTGTCGAACTGGACCTTCTGGCCCTCGACAAGGTTACGCATGCCTGCGCGCTCAAGGGCGGTGGCGTGGACAAATACGTCCTTGCCGCCGTTGTCGGGCTGAATGAAGCCGAAGCCCTTTTGATCGTTGTAGAATTTAACAGTACCGGTATCCATGGATAGTCCTCAAAGCTATAAGTCATAAGTGACGCGGCCTGACACATGCCAGGCAACGCTTTTCGTTTGTCGATGTTTGGGAGGGGTTGTCGCGTTGCCAGCGCGGGCATCTTGATCAGATTGATCAGAGAGCGGGCAATGGCGAAGCGGCCAGGTCGTCCGGCCAAAAGTCGATTGCATGCCTATATACACTTTCCCTCTTGTTAACAAGCATTATTTGTGATCGGCGAAAACGCCGCGGGACGGCAGCGCATTTGCGGCTTTTGCATCACTGGATGGATGACGGAGCAGTAAGGATGAACGGTCAGGCGGCGAAGATTTTGTCGCGTGCAACCGCGGCACGCAAGAATGCAGGGCGCGCGCGCACACGAGCTATGTAATCCGCGACATTGCCGTCTGGTATCTCCCATTTCATGCTCGTCGCCCACCCGCCGCAATGGCCGAGCAGCAAATCAGGCACGGTGAAGCTTTCGCCCATGACGTATGTTTTTGTTCCAAGGCGCTGCGACAAGGTTTTCATTGCGCGATCGAAGTCGTAGCGGCAGGCTCGCTTGGCGTCGACGACGCGGTATTCTTCCGGCAGGGCAAATGTATGCTTGGACGCTTGCCACAGCCCGCTCTCGACGTCGTCGGCGGCGAACATGGTGAAGCTGTCCTGATGCGCGCGCGCAATCGTGCCGGCTGGGAACGTCAGCTGTTTGTGTTTGTCGGCGAGGTATTGGCAGATCGCGACAGAGTCGATGATGTGGTCATCGCCGTCTTTGAGGATCGGGACTTTCAGAGATGGATTGATTTCGGCGAGTGATGCGTCGCGCGGCAGCGTCGGCTTAATCTCGTAAGGCTGCCCCAATTCCTCAAGCATCCACACGACGCGGAAGGCGCGGGTCTTGGGTGAACCGATGACGGTGTACATGAAAGATCGTTCCTATGCGCCACAAGATTGCGGAGAATAGCGAGCAGCGGCGCAAAGGGAAGAGGCACGATCCGTCATTTTCCGGCGCCTGTGGCAACGTCCGCTCGTTCGGAGGCAGGTTGCTCGCGTTGTGCCGAAAGGAAAACCAAACACACCACGATCAGAATAATGAGCCAAGTTCCCGAGATGAAGTTGATG
This sequence comes from Hyphomicrobium sp., assembly GCA_031419515.1. Taxonomy (GTDB): domain Bacteria; phylum Pseudomonadota; class Alphaproteobacteria; order Rhizobiales; family Hyphomicrobiaceae; genus Hyphomicrobium_B. Next base: position 30 of record JANOKZ010000397.1, on the reverse strand, counting down.
CCAGCCCGAGCGCTTGTGATCTCCAGCGCC
>JANOKZ010000396.1:0-4407 GCA_031419515.1 Hyphomicrobium sp. | reverse complement strand
GGCGGCGGCGCTGGCAAGCACGATGCCATCGTTGGAACCAAGAGCAGGGATAACTTCGACTTTTCGAAGATTGCGATTACGGGAATTGAGCGGATCAGTCTTGGAGCCGGTGACGACACTATTCTCGGTTCAAAAGGTAATGACGCGTTCTCGGGCGGCGCAGGTCAGGACACCTTCCGATTCAAGACCGGACACGGTCACGACGTAGTTCTTGATTTCCACGCCGGATCTTTTGCCGTCAGAGACGACAAGCTCGATCTAAGGGAAACAGGCATAAAAAACTACCTCACCCTGATCGAGAATATTCGCCAGGTCGGCAATGATACCGTCATTACGCTCGACCATCAGAGTAGCATCACGTTGAAAAACGTTGCGCCGTGGACTCTTTCGTTCGAGAATTTCCAGCTATGATCTTAATGGCACTTCGCAGGAATGTGGCCCGAAGTCAGAACTCAGGTTGACTTCGGTCTCCAACAAGTGGGGCACAAAGCGTTGCGTAAGGTGTGTCAAGGCCGCCAAACGAGCTGCCGCCGCAACTTGATTATCATCGCGGCAACGTCCATCTGGTTTGGCGCTTCAGCTGGCGCCGCCGAGCAGACCTGCGCACTCAAACTGGGCGCAATCAAAACCGTGACACGCGTCAACGGCGCTGACAGCGTCACGCTCGAAGATGGAACGGAAGTCAAACTCGCCGGCACGTTGGCGCCCCATGCGCGCGACGGGAATGCTGCGCCCGGCACATGGCCAGCTGAGACCAGCGCCATCGCCACGCTATCCTCCATGCTTCTTGGAAAAACCGTCGAGCTCGCATTTGGCGCGGCACGAGCCGACCGCTATGGGCGGCATGTCGCTCATCTCTTCGTGGGCAAGGGCGAAAACCGCATCTGGGTCCAGGGCGCTCTGCTCTCCAGCGGGCAAGCAAGAGCCTCGGCAGTTCCAGGCACGAGCGAATGTTTGCCTGAGCTCTTAGCCCATGAGCGCGTAGCACGGCAGAGCCGTCTTGGACTTTGGCAGACCGGTCTGTACCGGCCGAAATCCGCTACGCGTACTGCGCTGCTGATGTATTTGCGCAGTTCGTTTCAGCTGGTAGCCGGCCGCGTAGCGTCCGTGTCGCGCACAAAGTCCGGCGTCTACCTGAACTTTGGAGCGAGCTGGCGTGACGATTTCACGATCCATATTCCCAAGGCGGTCATGACAGCAAATCCCGGCTGGGCCGCATCGCTGGACGATTTCAAGGACAAGCTGGTCGAAGTGCGCGGCTGGATCGAGCGGCGCAACGGACCGATGATGAGCCTCTCGCATCCGGCCGAGATCGAAATCGCGCCAGACAGCCCTTTCTTGCGCAATCGCTTGCCGCGCCAGAGTGCTCAATCCAACAGTGGCGCTTCGCTTGGCGCCAATCCTGAGTTGCCCGACCCCGAACAACCCAGCCCTGACGATACGCCGCGTCCAAACGAAGAGCGCCCGGAACCAAAGGCTCCGGGCGCTGTCGATCTTTGATGCACTTGCTTCGGCTATATGCTGCTAAAGCGCGTTAGGCTGCTTCGCCAACCGCTTCGCCATCGGCTGCGAGGCGGCGGCTCTTCGCGCTCTTCGACAACACTTCCGTGATGCGCTGAACCGCGCCGCGCTCGTCGAGCTTTTCAACGGCCGCAATCTCGCGTGCCATACGATCAAGCGCGTCTTCGTAGAGCTGGCGCTCAGAGTATGACTGCTCGGGCTGAGCTTCAGAACGATAGAGGTCGCGCACCACCTCAGCGATCGAAACGAGGTCGCCAGAATTGATTTTCGCAACATATTCCTGAGCGCGGCGGCTCCACATCGTACGCTTAATGCGCGCGCGACCCTTCAAGATTTCCATGGACCTCTTGACGATGCCATCATCGGCAAGTTTGCGCATGCCGACGCTGGCGAGCTTGCCCGTCGGGACGCGCAGCGTGAGCTTTTCCTTCTCGAAGTTGATCACGAACAACTCGAGGGCCATGCCGGCAATTTCCTGCTCTTCGATGCCAACGATGCGGCCCACGCCGTGAGCGGGATAAACGATAAACTCGTTAGCCTTGAAACCATGGCGCTGGCTGACAGGCTTTTTCTGTATGGCGAGGACTTGACGCGCGGCTGCCGTCTTTTCAGCGATCGCTTTCGGCGTGGCGATAGCAGCGGCAGGAGCGGCAACCGGGGCGGTAATCTTTTGGCCAGCAACTTTCTGCACAGCCGCCGGCAATGCGCGTGCCGCTGCAGGTGCAGCAACTGGCTTCGCGGCAGCGTGGATAGCAGCCTTGAGCATGCCGACTGCCGGCTTTTTTAGCATAATCGGCTGGGAGACGGGCTTCGCATCGGCCTTGACAGCAAGCGGCACCTTTTTGACGGACGTAACAGCGGTCTTGGCAACCACTGCGGCTGCCGCTGGTTTTGACTTGCTGACCGACGCTTTTTGGGTTACCTCGGCCTTAACCTTTGCAACTTTGACCAGGGCTGGGGCGGCCTTGGTAGGAGTGGCTTTGCGTAAAACAGGCTTCGCCGCAGCTTTGGCAACAACCTGAACCTTTTTCTTCTGAGCCATTTCGTTCATCTCACTCTAACGTACAAATCAAACCAGGCACTTTGCCCAGAAGGATCGCGGCACCCATGACAAGGGAGGCCGACTGATTGAGCGATGTGCCGGGGGGCCGTCACATCGCGTTCTACGCAGACATCGTGTGTTCTACGCACACATAGCCGCCCGCCCTCCGTTATCCAGAGGCCGTGCCGTATGCGCTCGTTTTTGGCCTAGTCCTGCAAAATCCAAACCGGCTCTGACCTAGCTCAGTTGACGCCCCATGGTTGACGTCCCATGTCGTCTCATTGAGCACTAGCCTCTTTTCAAGGTTGGCGCTCTTTAGCTCTCGGCCGTTCAGGATATGTGCTCACTTTTGCCATCACGCAGTGCACACTAACACAATCTTCACGGCAAATGAAGGGCTGGACGGTGGGACACAACCGTCTGCCTTAACCGTTAGCCTTAAGTTGCGTGCGCACGATGTGCAATAGGTGCAATGCGCAACTCAGTTCCGTGGGCATTTCTGTACATTTTTTCTATTTTAGTCGCCCGAACCGGGTTCTGGAGAAAAATATTTTTCGTATTTCGCTTTTTCATCTTTGAAGGCGTCAGCGTCGCCGGGGGCGGCTTTCTTAGCCGTGATGTTCGGCCAAGTTTCCGCGAATTTCCTGTTTATTTCCAGCCACTTCTCAGTTCCAGGCTCTGTATCTGGCTTGATCGCATCAACCGGACACTCGGGCTCGCAAACACCGCAGTCGATACACTCGTCGGGATGGATGACGAGCATATTCTCGCCTTCATAGAAGCAGTCGACCGGACAAACCTCAACGCAATCGGTGTATTTGCACTTGATACAGTTTTCATTGACGATGTAGGTCATGCTTCTTTCCGGTGGTAGTCGTCATCGCTCGATTGGAGCGGTCTAGCCTTCATCCCATGACCGTGAACCATGGCCCTGGACTTGGCGCAAGCACCAAGCTGCCGGACGACTATCAAATCATCCGGCCTTTCAGTCGCACGAGATCTCGCCGCTCGCGTTTTGTCGGCCGGCCTGCACCGTGGTCCCGTACGGCTTGAGGGGTATCGGTTAGTCCGGGCACGGCGGAAACGGCGGCGTCTCCTGTCTTTGCTTTGATCCGATCCGTTTCCGGAGTCAAATCGAGATAAAGTTTGGCCGCATCTGGAGCGGGGCCCCGGCGCGTGGCGAAACCCTCAACTTTTAGAATTCGCACTCTTGGCCCGAGCGTGATCGTCACGACGTCGCCTAGCCTCAGAGTATGTGCGGCCTTGTCAGTGCGGTGCCGATTGACCCGCACTTTGCCTTTGTGAATCAGTTCCTGTGCCAACGTTCGTGTCTTGGCCGCCCGCGCGTACCACAGCCATACATCGAGGCGCTGGCCCGGAATACCGCCGACAGCCACCGTCATCAGGAGCCTGCTCCCTCGCCTTTCTTGTCCAGCGATACCTTAAGTGCGGCCAGCGCTGCGAACGGATTATCTGGATCAACTCCCGACCGCTTTGGTGGCGAGGCCGTAATGACTTCGGGCTGGCGGCGGTTGTCGTCGCGTCGGCCTTTGTCGAAACGAGGTCCCTTATCGAAGCGCGCGCCGCCACCCGGACGATCTCGCTTGTCGCCGCCGCTCTTTTGGTCTCGTGCGCGATCACCTGTTTGAGGTTTTGGCCGCCGGTCGCGCTCTCCATCTCGATTGCGTTCGGGCCGCTCGCTTCTATCGGCACCATGCTTGTTGCCGCCGGGCCGATGCTCGCCGGAATGCGGTTTGGCTTGGTCAACCGATTGACCTTCGGCCACTTCTGGACCGGTAGCAGCAACGCCGCCTTCAGGAGCAACAGGCGTTGAGACCGCGTGC
>JANOKZ010000395.1:0-3321 GCA_031419515.1 Hyphomicrobium sp. | reverse complement strand
CGCGTCCTCGCGCGCGCCGCCGTGACCGAAGATATCCGACCGCGTGCCGCACGAGGGACAAGCGAAGTAGCTCATGTTCTCGATGATGCCGAGCACCGGCACCTCGACGCGCTTGAACATGGAGAGGCCTTTGCGCGCGTCGATCAGCGCCAAATCCTGCGGCGTCGAGACGATGACGGCGCCGGACAACGGGATCGTCTGCGAGATGGTGAGCTGCACGTCGCCAGTGCCGGGCGGCATATCGACGACGAGCACATCGAGATCAGGCCCGCCGCCTGCCCAATCGGTATCGCGCAACATCTGGTTCAAGGCCGAAACGACCATGGGTCCGCGCCACACAACCGGCGTGCCTTCGTCCACCAGGAAGCCCATCGACATGACCTTGAGGCCCCAGCCTTCCATCGGCTTGATCACTTTGCCATGCGCGACCTGCGGCTGGCCCGAAATGCCGAGCAGGCGCGGCTGCGACGGGCCATAAATATCGGCGTCGACAATACCGACCTTGAGGCCGATCGATTGAAGCCCGAGCGCGAGGTTGGTTGCAGTCGTCGATTTGCCGACGCCGCCTTTGCCGGAGGCAACGGCGATGACGTGTTTGACGCCCGGGATGCCAGCGGCCTTGCCCATGGGGTTTGGCGCAGTGGCTTGGGCGGCGGCTTGGCGAGGACCTGCGCCGTCACCCGTCGCGCCCTTGGCGCGCGCGTCCTGCACGCGTTTGTGTTCTTTGAGGCTTGTGACTTCAGCCGTTGGCTTGCGCGCGGAGCCCGGCGCTGCATCAGCGGTCAAAACAACTGTAACACCGGCGACGCCCTTTATTTCCGTGACGACGACTTCGGCGGCCTTGCGCAAGTCTTCGAGTTCTTCAGCGCGCGAGGCGGGCACCGTGATCGAGAAATAAACTCTCGCATCCTTGATCAGGATTTCCGAGACCATGCCGAGATCAACGATATTGCCTTCTAAGTCTGGGCCCTTGATACGCTTCAACTTGGCAAGCACATCGGCCTTCTCAAACGACATTCGCGCTTCTCCTGAAAATTGTGCGGCGCTTGTTGGTTCCCCCTGGGCAGGTGGACCTCTGCGAAGCGCTAAGCCCTTTGACGGGGCTCCTGAAGCCATACTTTGGCACATATAGAATGGGAAGTCCCCCGTCCGCGGCACATATGCGAAGCCGCGGCGCATATGCGCGGGAATGGGCCGACGCGCGGAGGCGTGAAGCAACGGCTTGCCGCCGGACCGCGCAACACTTAAATGCGGTACATGACGTCTAATTCAACCATCGCAGGTGTGATCCTCGCAGTAAGTAGGACGGGTCAAAGCAAAAGGTGCCACTTCGTAGGTTGGCGTCAACCCTAGCCTTGAGCCGGGGGCAGACCCAACATTCCGTCGTTAACACACATTCGATGCCGTAATTCTTTTCCGCTGCCAAGTTGTTGGGTCTGCGCGCGGGCTAACGCCCTGGACAGGTGGAGATGCCGAGCAACTTGTAAAACGGGCAGTGGCCAAGAATGCCGGTCATAAGTGTCGGAAAGCCGGCCACATAAAAGAGCCAAGGTGCGAGTTGCGTCGCCTCGGGCGAATTCCAGCCAAGCCAAAACATCAGCGATCCGATCGCCAATCGTGAAGCTCGGTCCAGATTGGAGACATTGGTTTCCATATTGCCAGCCTTGTTTTTTGACGCGAGCACGAAAGAATAGAGCATAGCAAAGATTCGGGTGTACCGGAATCACGCCCCCTCATCCCCCTTCGGGGACCTTCTCCGCAAGGCTTGCGCCGGCGCCTGGTTCCATTCGGCGCAATACGGCCCGGCTCCGCCGCGCGACCACTTGGAAGCCCCCTCGCGGGGCAGGCGGCAAACCGGCAGAGTGCAGGGCACGAACCTATTGCGCCCTACCGCCATTGCGCTAAATCCCCTCCATGACATCAAACACCACCATCGCCGGTGTTATTTTCGCGGGCGGCTCAGCACGCAGGCTTTTCCCGGAAAGTCCAAGCGGCGGCGACAAGGGCCTCGCCGATCTTGGCGGCCAACCCATGCTGGCCCACATCGTTGCCCGCTTTAGGCCCCAGGTCTCGCGCCTGATCCTCAATATCAACGGCCCGGCCGAGCGGTTTTCTGCATTCGGGCTCGATGTCGTGGCGGATGAGGGGCCCGGCGAACACGGGCCGCTCGCGGGCCTTGTCGCAGCGCTGGCTTGGGCCACCAGAATCGGTGGCATGACCGCGCTGGCGACCGTTTCAACGGACGTGCCCTTTTTGCCGTTTGACCTCGTCAGCCGGATGGCGGCGGCGTGTGATGGAAGGGCTGACCGGCCGGTTCTCGCGGTGTCAGCCGGACGGCGCCATCCGACAATCGCACTTTGGCCGCTGGAGTTGGAAGTTGAGGCCCGCGAAACGCTAAAACGCGGCGAACTGAGTGTGGACGCCTTCGCCAAACGTCACGGCGCGATTGCAGTCTCCTTCCCAATGAGCAACATTGGCGGGCGGACGGTGGACCCGTTTTTTAACGCCAACACACCGGACGATCTGGCAACGGCCCGCGCACTGCTCGACGCCCAGAGATGAGAAGTGATGAGAAGAGTTGAAAAGAGTTGAAAAGAACTGAGAGGGACCATGCCAGCCTCCAAAAAACCGCCACGCCTTGAAGCCCCCTTGATCGGGGTTGCCGGATGGTCGAACGCCGGCAAGACAACACTGATCGAAAAGCTGACCGCGCATTTTTCCGCCAGAGGCCTGCGCGTCGCCACCATCAAGCACACGCATCACAAATTCGAAATCGACAAGCAAGATAGCGACACAGCGCGCCACCGCCGCGCGGGCGCCAGCGAAACCGCCATTGTCTCCGGCACGCGCGTTGCCGTGATCGAAGAGATCGATACGCGCGGCGAACCGGCGCTCAACGAAGTCGCGGCACGCTTGAAACCAGCCGACATAATTTTCGTCGAAGGCTATAAGTCGGCGGCAATCCCAAAGATCGAGGTGCGCCGCTCTGCCGTTGCAGCAGAACGCATGCTCGCCGCGACGGACCCGATGGTGATCGCCATTGCCGCCGACTACGACATCGACGGGCACGGCAAACCGGTGTTCGATCTCAACGATGTTGCCGGCCTCGCGAAGCTGATCGAAGAAACCTGCGGGCCGTTCGCTGCATTGCAGCAGCGGGCGTAATTCTATGATCGATGTGTGACGAGCCCTCCGCAGCTTTCCCCCTCCCCAGCGGGGAGCAGGGGAATCGCATTTGAAAACGGTTAAATTCGCTTGAGTGGCGGCGAATCATGGATTCTTGAGGAGGCTTCCGGAAAAGAGGGAGGCTCCGATGCTTTC
>JANOKZ010000394.1:0-4339 GCA_031419515.1 Hyphomicrobium sp. | reverse complement strand
CAATTCTTGCAGCTGCAGTTGTATTGGCTCTGCCAAACCGTTTCGACGCCTCTGCAATCGTCCAAATCGATCCGCGCCAGAAATTGGTATCAAACCTCGATAGCGTCGTCACCGATCTCAAGGGCGACAACCCGACCGTTGAAAGCGAAGTTGAAATCATTCGTTCGCGGCCGATTATTTTGTCGGTGATCGAAACACTCGGATTGCGCAATGATCCCGAATTTAGAAAGAAGTCATTACCACGCAAGTGGCTCTCAAAATTTGGTTTAAAGGATACGGATTCCGGTGACGCCGCCGAACGCACGATCCCTCAACACCGCGACCAAATCGCGGAAATCCTAAACCCGGAAAAACCAGGCACGTACACGCCGGAGCGCGACGAGGTTGCCGTTGCTTTCGCCGAGCGCTTGAAGGTCGTGCGCGTCCGCATGACGCTGCTCATCGACATCCGCTTTACGGCGTCCGATCCTGTAAAGGCTGCCAAGATCGCCAATACGGTAGCGGAAACCTACCTCCGCTATCAGATCGATACTAAGCGCCGCGCGAATGCGGCAGCATCGCAGCTCCTCGAAGAAAAAATTGACGGCATGCGAACGAAGGTCAGCGAAGCGGAACGCCAAGTCGAACAGTGGAAAGCCCAAAATAATATCTTCAGCTCTGAAGGACAGGTCCTGTCTGAAAAGCAGATGGCGCGTTTGATGGAGCAAACCATCAATGCCCGCAACGCGACAGCCGAAGCCAAGGCGAATTACGAACAGGCCCAGAAACTCGCGCGCCGCGGCGATGGCGGTGCCGGTCTGGCCGAAGTTTTGAAGAGCCCAAGCCTGCAATCCTTCAAGGACGCCGTTGCCCACGCCAACCGAAAGGCTGCCGAACTCGGCACCAAGTACGGTCCAAAGCATCCTGAAATCATCAAGAGCCGGGCCGAGGTTGCCGAGGCCGAAGCGCAGCTCGCGGTCGAGGTTGAAAAGCTGGTAGGCAACCTCAAGAACGACTTCGAAGTGGCCGAAGCGCGCGAACGTCAGCTCGCCCAAAACATGGCGCAGCTCAAAGAACAAGAGGTCACGAGCAAGGACGCAGGCGTCGATCTCAAGGAACTCGAACGCGAAGCGGCAACCTCAAAGACGATGCTTGAATCCTTGCTGACCCGGTACAAGCAGACCAGCGGCACCCAGGATTTTCAGCTACCTGACGCCCATATCGTGGAAAAGGCCGACGTCCCCCTTTATCCTGCCTCGCCCAAGCGAAAGCAGATCGTACTCATCGCTGGTATCGGCGGGCTGATCATGGGATTGGGGCTGGCCGTGCTCTTGGAGATGATGGCACCCGGAATCAGCCGCTCCGACGACATCCCGCGTATTCTCAAGGCAACGTATCTCACATCCCTGCCGGCAGCGAACATGCCCGATCAGCCCGCAATCGAACCCACAAAACTGGTCCGCCTCATCGTCGCGGAACCAGCAAGCGCTTATGCGGACGCCATTCGAAGTGCGCGCCGTGAACTCGATTTGCGCCGCCCGGCACTAGGTCCGCGCATTGTGCTTTTGGGTTCGGCCTTGCCGGGCGAAAACGCCGACGTGATCGCGTCAAACCTGGCGCACCACTATGCGATGACAGGCGCACGCGTGCTTCTTGCAGATGGCGACGCACGGCGCTTGCCGCTGACCCGTCATTTGGCCCCCCAGCGGACGTCTGGGCTTATCGATTTGCTGGCCACCAACCGGCAAATCGAAGCGGCGATCCTGCGCGATAGTTTAACGGGGCTTCATTTTCTGCCAGCCCTGGGTCAAAGCCCCTCCACTCGCTCAATACCTGAAATCTTGAGCGGCCGGGCCATGCAAGACTCACTCGCCCGGCTCAAAGGCCGGTTCGACATCATCATACTTTCCGCTCCCCCCCTGCTTCCCGTTCTGGACGGGCGCATCCTGGCCGATTACGCCGATCAGATCGTGTTTGTTATAAAATGGCAAAGAACTCCGAAGGCGCTCGCCAAGAAGGCATTGACCCTATTGGGCGGAAACCGAAGCAAGTTAGCCGGCGTCGTTCTAAGTGAAGTGACCGAAGACGCATCGATGGAAGGGACCGGTGTCCTGTCTGCCCTGATTGGGCGCCGGCAGGTCAATTTCGGCTTCGAACAGCCGCCGCGCCGTGCCGCTTAGGTAATCCCGGACTGGCAGGGCACTGTCTGTACCAACAGAAAGTTTCCCCGTTCAGTCAATATTTAGATAGTTGGCGTTAGATGAGTCGAAATCACCAGCTGACTCGACGCGGCTGGTACCTTAATCCCTTGCCTCGGGAACGACCATGACCACGCAAATCGCAGCCGCTCAGCCGATTGAGACCTCACCAGCGCCCACGAAGCGGCGGTTGTCTCGCCAAGTCTCGGCCGACATCGTAGCGATCGGTGACATTTTGGCGATGGTGTTCGGTGGTCTCTTACCCGCACTAATCTATGCCACGGTTGGCAAAGTGGCGATTGACCAAGTCATGGTCATGCAATCCGTTCTTGTGGCTGGCTTCATTGGCCATCTCTGCCTGCGCTTTCGCGGCATGTATGACACCAGCCGCATGGAAAGCTTTCCGCTCGATCCTTTCGAACTCATGATCGCCGTGATTTGCGGCATGGTGGGCGTGCTTGGAATTGGTCTGCCGCTCGCGCTGCGCAACATGCATATCGCGGTCTGGTACGCCGCTTGGGTTTCGGCCAGCTTCTGCCTCATGCTCTACTGCCGAATGATGGCGCGTAGCATTCTCGCGAAACTTGCCAAGAATGGCCGTTTTGACGAACGCATTGCAGTCTTCGGCGCCGGCCAGATCGCCCGCCGTGTCCACGACTATCTGAAAACTCCCGGCATTGGCACCCATTTCGCCGGCGTATTCGACGACCGCGTAGGCCAGGACCGTCTCAACCCAGAGGGCCTGGAAGTTACCGGAAAGCTTGAAGACCTAATCACGGCTTGCCGTGAGGGCACCATTGACAGGATTATTGTTGCCTTGCCCCAAGCGGCTGATCAGCGCGTATCGAAGATCATCGAGAAATTCGCCGACCTCCCGGTTTCGACGCACATCGTCACGCACATTGCCTCCGATCTCGTCGATGGCGATATCAGCCACAAGGTCTCAAACCTTGGACCGGTTGGTCTTCTCGATCTAAAAAAAAAGAACTAGCCGACTGGGCGCCCATCACAAAACGCTTTGAGGACGTTGTTCTCGGGACTATTTTCCTTACTGTAAGCCTGCCGTTGTGGCCGTTGATTATCTTGGCTATCAAATGCGAGAGCCCGGGCCCGGTCTTTTTCCGTCAGCGCCGCCGCGGCCGCCATCAGCAGGTTTTCGAAGTTTTGAAATTCCGGACCATGAGCGTCATGGAAGACGGCAACGACGTGCGCCAGGCCCAACCCGGCGACAGCCGCGTCACATTCGTCGGCCGCATCTTACGGCGCACAAGCCTCGACGAGTTTCCCCAGTTCATTAATGTCATCAAGGGCGAGATGTCGCTTGTCGGCCCGCGTCCCCATGCGCTTGTTCACGACGAGGAATTCAGCCGGCTTCTTGAGAAGTACCCAGATCGCCATCAAATGCGGCCCGGCATGACAGGCCTTGCCCAAGTGAGCGGCCTGCGCGGCTCGACCGCGGCGCCGGGGAGTATAGAGGCGCGCGTCGAAGCCGATCTCGCCTACATCAAATCCTGGTCTCTCGGACTAGATCTCAAAATACTGTCCAGAACATTCTGGGCAGTTGTGGCAGGCACAAACGCTGATTGAGTAACCGGGCTTAAGAGGCAGCTCCGCAAAACGTCATGGGAAAGTTGAAACATAAGGCGCCCCTGCCGGTCATTATTTTGATCATCGCCTTTCTGTGCCCAACGGAACTCTCGCTCTATATCGCCGGATTGCGTTTTCCCCCTCATCGTGTGGCCGCGATCATTTTGTTTCCCATGGCCATTGCCGCACTCTTGTCGCAACGCGGATTGAAGCTGCGCGGCTTCGACATCGCCTTTATCGTCTTCAACATCTGGACGGTGGCCATGTATATGCGCCACATGGGCGAACAAGAGGGGCTCGTGTACGGCGGCTCGCTCGCCCTCGAAGGTCTTGGTCCCTATCTCGTGGCCCGGGTGTGGATCCGCACACAGGATCACATGCGCGGCGCGCTCAATGCAATGGCGATTGCGATCGCAGTCGCTGCATTAATTGCGCTGCCTGAGACCCTGTTCGGGCAAATATTTACCCATGAAATTCTTAGGGCCATCACCGGTTATGTGCATCCGATCGGCATTGAAACACGCATGGGTTTAACGCGCGCTTACGGTACGTTCGACCACCCCATTCATTACGGC
>JANOKZ010000393.1:0-2591 GCA_031419515.1 Hyphomicrobium sp. | reverse complement strand
CCGGCTTTCTTGATGAGATCGAGGCACACGCCCGCTTCGTTCGGCGTACAAGGGCCCGGCGACAAGACAATCGCTTTCGGCTTTTTGGCGAGCGCCTCTTCGACTGTAATCTTGTCGTTGCGCACGACAACGCTTTCCGCGCCAAGCTCGCCCAAGTAGTGGACGAGATTGTAGGTAAAGCTGTCGTAGTTATCGATGAGCAGCAGCATGGGTGTGGGTGTAGGGGGTTGGGTTTGGGGCGTCAAGGTTATAGGTTCTAGGTTTTAGGGGTTAGGTTTGAGGGTCCCTAGAACCTAATCCCTAAAACCTCGCCCCTCACGTCTTCGGCGTCCAGAACGCGGTCAAGCGTCCGGTTCGGGGACCGATATCGCGCCAGGACTTTTTGTTGAAGGTAAAGATGGCGAAGGCCGCGGTTGGAAATTTCTCGGCTAACCGCTCATTGAGCGCTTGGGTGCTTGGCGCCCCCGGCCCCGCGAGAGCTTCCGCAAGATTGTGCATGCCGGGGTTGTGCCCGATCAATAAAACGCTTGCGTGATTGGTATCCACTTTTCGCAGCTGGTCCAGCATCTGGCCAGGAGGTGCGAGATAGAGTGTATCGTCAAAGACGATCTTAGGTACGGCGGCGAGGTGCATTTCAGGCAGCGCCAATCGAAACGTTTCGCGCGTGCGTTGCGCTGGCGAACAAAACACCAATTCTGGAACGATACCGAGTTCGCGCAACGCGCGCCCGGCCTCAGGAGCGGCTTGAAGACCGCGTGCATTGAGCGGGCGGCTGAAGTCGTCGTGTCCTGGGTTGTCCCAGCTCGATTTGGCGTGACGGAGCAGCGTGAGGGTGAGCATGAGGACCGGCCAGCGTGTGCTTAGAGGCGTGCGATACAACTTGAAGAGATGGGGTGTGGGCTTATCTATAGACTGTCTTTGCAGGTATGACAGCATGTGAAGTGAAGCTCGGCGACGGAGAAGAGTAAATGGACTATCTGACCGGCGGGCTGTGGTGGATCATCTCGAGTATTTTTGGGCTTGCGTGGTGGATTGTCACGACGATCCTGTGGATGCTCGTGTGGTTCGTGCTGCCGTTTGCGGTTTTGGCATTCATCGCGTTGCGCGTGGCTGAGAGCACCTTCGGTCAGGATGCGGTGCGCGCTTGGCTCAAGGCGCGGACGATGAAGTACGGCGCGGGCGCGTGGGATCGCGTAAGGCGGATTTCGTTTGCGCTGGGCGTATTGCCGTTCCGCGTGCTTCTCTGGTTTGTGGTCTATGCCGTGTGGCACGCGGTGGTGAGCGTGTTCTGGCGGCCGAAGTGGCAGCCGTGGACACGGGCGTGGGGGAAGAGGTGGCGGCCTGTTGAGCTGTCGAAGAGCGGGCGGGTGGTGAAGGCTGATGTCAAGACGTAGATTGGGTTAGGCGCGCATTTTTACCGGCGCTTCGGATGCCCGCCCGCAACCGCGCTAGCGCGCCGTAACCCAACGAATCTTGCGGATAGAGTTGTTGGGTTACGCGCGGAAGCAGCGCACGCAATTCAATTTTTGAAATGCACGGGCCGCGCTAACCCAACCTACAAGTAATTTTGCCTCTTGCGATGTCCGCGCGCGCCTCTGCAGCTAGGCGCGCAAGTGACGTTTTCGAGCGCGGATCGGCCAAGAGTTTTTCCCACCGGTCGTCCGCCTCTAGGCGGTCCAGCATTTCGCGCGCGATCGCTTCCTGCTCCGCTTCCGGGAGCTTGGCAATGGCCGCAATGGCTTTGTCGAAGAGTGCGTTCATGAGAACGAATATAGCGCAGGCGCGGTCGGGGTCAAGCGGAGGTGGAGCTAACAATCCTGTCAGATTATGCTACCTTCTGCGTCAGCTTCTTCACCTTGATGGCGGCACGGTTCTGGCGCACTTGCACGAGGTCGAAGGCGTTCTGCATCCTGAGCCACGTGTCGGCGGTGCTACCAATACCTTTTTCGAGCCGGACGGCCATCTCGGGCGTGACGGCGCTCTTGCCGTTGATGACGTTGTAGAGCTGCTGGCGCGTGACGCCGAGACCTTCTGCCGCCGCGGCGACCGAGAGGCCCATCTCGTCGATCTCGTTCTTGATCAAGCGGCCGGGATGTGCGGGGGATTTCATGGGCATTGTTGAGTTCCTCTTAGTGATAATCTACCAAATCGACGTCGAATGCTGCGCCAGCTTCGAAGCGGAACATAATTCTCCAATTCGCCCGGACGGTCACTGACCAAAAGCCTGCAAGATCGCCGCTTAATCTGTGTAAGCGGAAGCTCGGGAGGTTCATGGCTTCGATGGTTTCTGCTGCGTCTAGCGTTGTCAGAATTAGGACAATTTTTTCGGCGTGCTGCGCATTGATCCCGCGCGCATCATCCTCGACGTACAGGCGTTTGAGGCCTTTGTGCCGGAAGCTTTCAATCATTGCCGATAGTTGTAAAATGTTAATTGACGTTTGTCAATTTAATCCCGCCTTAATCTGCGGGAACGTTGAATAGTCCAGAGTGCGAGTGCTCCGGCCGCAAACGCTGTTGGCGCAACGAACCAAACATTGTCCGCCTGTCTAAGAGCCTGTCCGGAAGTTTCTTGAATCATCGGAATCACTTGT
>JANOKZ010000392.1:0-2231 GCA_031419515.1 Hyphomicrobium sp. | reverse complement strand
GGCCCGGCGTGAATTGCCAATCGCATACGAATATGCAAATTTCTTATGTCACTGTTCCCCACACCGGGCTCGGTTGTCGGGAAAAGGGCCGTTAACGCGCTAACGTTAGCGGCCCAATTTTTCTTCCAAACCTCAGCGCCTATCAAAAGCGGTTCGATTCGTCGAGTCTTCGAACACGGAACATCTTTGACTCACGCAGGTTTCACTGTAGGGCACCATGCATTTCTATTGGGTACGGGAAATATAACATCGCCGTGGCGCGGGTGGTATTAAAATACCGTTACAAGGTATTATAATACCATATGAGTTAAAGCGCTGTATTTGCTCATTCTTTATCAAATTTGTGTTTTCTGATTGACGACGCGAGCACCTCAACGTATGCACAGCCCGTCCGGTGCGGCCGTCTGCGGTTCGCCGGCTATTTTTTTGAACGTTCCAAAAAGCCGGTAGGAGCCTGCGCACCTATGTCAACCTATATCGCCAAGCCGGCCACGGTGGAAAAGAAGTGGATCCTGATCGACGCCCAAGGGCTTGTCGTCGGCCGCCTCGCCACTATCGTTGCCACGCGCCTCAAGGGCAAACACAAAGCGACCTACACTCCGCATGTCGATTGCGGTGATAACGTCGTCATCATCAATGCCGAGAAAGTTGTCTTCACCGGCTCCAAGCGCGAAGACAAGGTCTACTACCGGCACACCGGCTATCCGGGCGGCATCAAAGAGCGCACGCCCCGCCAGATGCTGGACGGCAAGCACCCCGAGCGCGTCGTGGAAAAGGCAGTCGAGCGCATGCTCGCCCGCGGCCCCCTGCAGCGTCAATTGATGCGAAACCTGCGCATCTATAAAGGTACAGACCACCCGCATGTGGCTCAGAACCCTGTGACACTCGACGTTGCCAAGATGAACCGCAAGAATGTGAGGGCCTAAGTTCCATGGCTACCGAAACAATGGCTACCGAAGCAAAAACTCTTGGCGCCCTCGCCGGCATTAAGACTGCAGCGCCTGAAGCCGCACCGGTCCGCGCGCAAAAACTCGACAAGTACGGCCGCGCCTACGCCACGGGAAAACGTAAGAACGCCATCGCCCGCGTCTGGCTGAAGCCCGGCAAAGGCATGATCACCGTCAACACAAAGGATTTCAAATCCTACTTCGCCCGGCCTGTGCTCCAGATGATGTTGCAGCAACCTCTCAACCTCGCCAACCGCGCGTCGCAATACGACATTCGCGTCACGGTTCTTGGCGGCGGCCTTTCGGGCCAGGCGGGAGCTGTGCGCCACGGCATCTCCAAGGCGCTGACGTATTACGAACCGGATCTGCGCGGCGTGTTGAAAAAGCAAGGCTTCCTGACCCGCGACAGCCGTGTCGTCGAACGTAAGAAGTACGGCCGGGTCAAGGCCCGCAAGTCCTTCCAGTTCTCGAAGCGCTAAGCCCGGACGAGACAAAACGATTGGTACAGCCCGCCCGGATTTGGCGGGCTGTTCTGTTTCTGCCAGTTGAAGGCTTGCCGTTCCGGCGAAGCAATGCCACATAGCCGCTGCATGCTGCCCGGCCGGGACAGGCGGGCGGCAAAAAACGGGGAGTTCACGATGTACATATTGGCAGCAGACGCCAGCTCGATGATCGCCGGATTTTTGGCTGAAGCCAGCCAGATGCTCTCCCCCGATTGGTGGCGCACGCACGCCGTGGCCCTTTTCAACATCCTCATGATCGACCTGACGCTGGCCGGCGACAACGCCATTGTCGTTGGCATGGCCGCTTCTCGAGTGCCGAAGGATATGCGCGCCAAGGTGATCTTCTGGGGCATCACGGGCGCCGTCGTTCTGCGCATACTGTTTTCAAGCGTCGCGCAGCAGATGCTGCAAATCATTGGCTTGACGCTTGCGGGCGGCTTGTTGCTGCTGTTCGTGTGCTGGAAAATGTACCGGCAGATTGTCGATGGCGGCGAACAGCCGATCGACGAGATTGAAGCAAATCTTGCCTCAAACAAAGTCACCGGCAGCGAAGCGACATTCTGGTCGGCTTTGTGGACCATTATCCTCTCAGACGTGTCGATGTCGCTCGTCAAGGTGCTTGCGGTTGCGGGCGCTGCGGGCGACTGGTCGCTCGTCCTCGTCATCGGTCTCGCGTTTGCAATTTTCCTGATGGCTGTGGCCTCGAGCTACATCGCCAAGCTGCTGCACTCTTATCCTTGGATCGCCTGGGTCGGCCTGATCATCATCCTCTTCGTCGCGC
>JANOKZ010000391.1:0-9952 GCA_031419515.1 Hyphomicrobium sp. | reverse complement strand
GTCTCGGAATGGGTGCAGGCGCAGGCGAAGCAGCAAGACGCGCTTCGGCCGCAGGCGCAATCATGGGGTCAAGAGGCACTGCAGGCGGCAGTTTCGGCGGCGGCGCAATGGGTGTTGGTGCTGTGATGTCAGCAATGGGCGGTTCCATCGATGGCGCGGCCAATATGGTGTCTGATGCCGACTCTCTCGGCATTTCCGCAGGCGCAGCTTTCAGCTTCTCCGCTTCCTCGGTAGCATCGTGCGCCAAACTTTCGGCGTCCGCGCGGGCGGCGGGCCAAGCCTGCGCGGGTTGTTGCGACGCTTCGATATGCGGGGCGGCTTCAATGGGAAGCGGGTCATGAACGGGGTCGTGTGCAGGTGGCGGTGCCAAGGGCATGGTTCGGAGCACAAAGAGCGCGATGAGCACGCCGCCGAGCACAACAAGCGGACCGCAGGTGCGGGGCTTGAGGGATGCAATGGCTTTGGCTGTGTTGAAATCGACAGCATCGGAAAGTTCGGAATTAGTGCCAGATGTTTCCACTCGGACAGGCGAAGAAACGCGGCGGCCGTATGCCGTGCCGAACCAGGCGAGTGTTTCGGCATTCGCTTTCGCGTCCCGCTTGGGAGATGTGGGCGAACGCGCCGAAGTAATCGGAACCAGCATAAGGACCTCAATACACGCACACACGAAAGGTCCCGCAACGCACTAAAACGGTACGGGCCTAAAGTGACACGAGTGTGCTGAAATCAGGCCCTTTCAGTGTAACGTCAGAGGGCGGAGTGAGTACAAGGGTGTTTGCAAGTCTCTGACTTACACCGCGGCGCCCTTGAGAATGCTTCTGCCGGCATAGCGCGCGACACCACCGAGTTCGCCTTCGATGCGGATCAACTGGTTGTATTTAGCGAGGCGGTCGGAGCGCGAGAGCGAGCCGGTTTTGATCTGTCCGCAGTTGGTCGCAACCGCGAGATCGGCAATTGTTGAATCTTCCGTTTCGCCCGAGCGATGCGACATGACGGCCGTATAGCCCGCGCGCTGGGCCATGGAGACGGCATCGAGCGTTTCGGTCAGCGTGCCGATCTGGTTGACCTTGACGAGGATGGAATTCGCCGTTCCGGTCTTGATGCCTTGCGCCAAACGCTCCGTGTTGGTGACAAACAGATCATCGCCGACGAGCTGACATTTTTTGCCAAGCGCTTCGGTCAAGAGTTTCCAACCGGCCCAATCGTCTTCACCCATGCCATCTTCGATGGAGACGATAGGAAAGCGCGCGGCCAGACCTTCGAGGTATTTGACGTTCTCCGCACTCGTGAGCGACTTGCCCTCGCCAGCAAGCTCGTACTTGCCGCCTTTGTAGTACTCCGTCGCGGCGCAATCGAGCGCGAGCATCACGTCGCTACCCGGCTTGTATCCGGCTTTCTCGATCGCCTTCATGATGAAGCTTAGGGCTTCATCCGCGCTCTTGAGGTTTGGTGCAAAGCCGCCTTCGTCGCCAATGCCGGTGTTGTGGCCCGCGTCCTTCAGATTTTTCTTCAAGGTGTGAAATATTTCCGCGCCCATGCGGATGGCGTCGCTGACGGTTTCAGCCGATACCGGCATGATCATGAATTCTTGAATGTCGATCGGATTGTCGGCATGGGCGCCGCCGTTGATGATGTTCATCATGGGGACAGGCAGTACATGTGCCGTAGCGCCGCCGACGTAGCGGTAAAGCGGAAGTCCGCTCGTCTCGGCCGCGGCCTTGGCTGCGGCAAGCGAGACGCCGAGAATGGCGTTGGCGCCCAAGCGGCTTTTGTTCTTCGTGCCGTCGAGCTGGATCATGGCGGCGTCGAGCCCGCGCTGGTCTTCCGCGTCCATACCCGACAGCGCGTCGTAGATTTCGCCGTTGACGCAATCAACCGCTTTCAAGACGCCCTTACCCATATAACGGTCTTTGTCGCCGTCACGCAGTTCGTTGGCTTCGTGTGCGCCGGTTGAGGCACCTGACGGCACCGCTGCACGTCCCATGGCGCCGTCTTCCAGCACCACATCCACCTCAACCGTCGGATTGCCGCGGCTATCGAGGATTTCGCGGGCGATGATATCGACGATGGCGGTCATGGGAGGTTGTCCTCGGGAAAATGAGACGTAGCCGGGGCCCTACCCCGTCCAATTGGCTTCCGGCGTTGTAGACCCGTTTGGCTCGGGGCGAAAGTCTTGACGGGCAGGCTCAGCCTACCCCTGAGGATGGCAAATCGGCGCGATGTGGTAAAGGGCGAGGCTCAATATTCTAAGTTGGACATATGAAAGCAACTTCGCTCACCCCGCCTTCAGCGCTCGTCCTCTTTTCCGGCGGTCAAGATTCGACTGTGTGTCTCGCGTCTGCTCTTGAGCGTTACGACGCAATCGAGACGGTCGGGTTCGCGTACGGCCAGCGCCACGTGATCGAACTTGAGACGCGCCTGCGCCTTCTCGCTAAATTGCGTGCGCAGTTTCCTGCTTGGCACGCCAAGCTCGGCGAAGATCACGTGCTCGATCTGCCAACGCTCGGGCGGATCAGCGAAACAAGCCTGACGCGCGCAACCGAAATCGAGATCGGACATGCGGGGCTGCCGAACACGTTCGTTCCGGGGCGTAATCTTTTGTTCTTCACGTATGCGGCAGCACTCGCGTGGCGGCGCGGGATTACGACGCTGGTCGGCGGCATGTGCGAAACCGATTATTCAGGCTATCCCGATTGCCGCAACGACACGCTGCAGACTTTGGCAAAGGCGTTGACCCTCGGGCTCGATAAGGCGATCACAATCGAGACCCCGTTGATGTACGTCGATAAGGCGGGTACCTGGGCGATGGCTAAAGCGCTCGGCGGGCAAGCGCTCGTCGATCTTATCATCGAGGAAACGCACACCTGCTATCTCGGCGACCGCGAGCACCGCCACCCCTGGGGCTACGGTTGCGGGTCGTGCCCCGCGTGTGAGTTGCGCGCGAAGGGATGGGAGGCGTGGCGCGGGGAGGGTTCGCGCTAATCGACGGCGAAGAAATCCGCGACGAGAATTTCGAGACCTGGCGGATCAAGGCGGAGCATGCCATCTTTCACGGATATCATTTCAAATTTCGTTTCTGAAATGCGTCTGTGATGAGTGATAACCCGCTTGACCGTGTTCACGAGCAGGATGTGGTGAACGCTCGGCAAGCTCGTATAGCCTTGGAGCTTGAACCCCGCGTCGTATTTGTGGGTGGAGGGTGATCCCACCTCGACAACGATGAGCGGGTTTGGGATCTCAAGGTTATTCGGATCGGCTTTTGGCGCCCCGTAGACGAGGGTGTCGGGCTCGAAGGCCGTATCCTTTGCAACTCGGACCGTGGCACCGTCTGGCAATGCAAAAAAGGCAAGTGCGGCGCGATCAATAGCTTTGAGAAGTGCCAAATAGGCAAGTCCCTTACCTTCAGCGTGCCCCACTTTTTCTGGCGACATTTGGCGGACCACCCCATCAATCAGCTCATACCGGCCCGGGTGCCCCTCGGCCCAAACCAGATATTCGTCCACCGTCATGCGTTTTGGTGCTTGGATGTTCATAATGGGTACAAACTAGCAGAAAAACTCTGACAACTCAAAGTCGAGTGCGATTAGGCCCAATTCCCATTGCGCTGCTGCCCCTCACCCTAAACCCTCTCCCCACGCCAAGCGAATGGTCGTGGGGAGAGGGGATTTCTGCCCTGTTCCCCCCGGAACTGCGGGCCTGCCCGGCCGCGCGCTATCAAACTCATACCGAGCCGGTATTTCAGTTTGAACCTTAGACCCCCGATACAGCGACAAACCTTCAACCACCCCAAACCAAGGCCACGGCCATGATGACGCAGATCAACAACTCGAAAATCCAGACGGTGAACTTCATCGCCGGATTTGCGCTGTTGGTGATGCTCTTTCCCCACGGCGACAAACTCCCAGAGAAGCCAGCCGGCGTTCGCACCTCGATCGAAATGATCGCGAACAAGCCGACCTTGAAGAACTTCTCGGTTGAGATCGCAGCAGCCTGAATTCACACCCTGACCTTGAACGGATTGAAATCGGTGTCCCGGTCGAAGTGATCTTCGTTCTCGACGCGCTTGAGAGCGGTGACAATGCGCGTCGTCATGGGCAAGAACGCGATCTCAACAAGCGTCTTGGTGACGAACTGCGACAAGACCAGCGTCATGACAAGTTCATTGGGCATGATGCCTGAGTTGTAGAAGGCAAGCGGATAGAAGAGCGCGCTATCGACGGCTTCGCCCGCGACTGTCGATGCCACAAACCGCGTGCGCATGTTCCGCCCCTCACTCGCAACCTTCATCTTGGCAAGCACAAACGAATTGACGAACTCGCCGCAGAAATAAGCGAACATCGACGCACCTGCGATGCGCCAGGTGTTGCCGAAGGCGATCTCGTAGACTTTCTGGTTGGGCCACGCGGGCGCGGGCGGCAAGGCGACGACGACAGCTGCCATGATGGCTGCGAACACGAGTGCCGCAAATCCCGTCCAGATGACCCGCCGGGCGCGGTCGTAGCCGTACACTTCGGTCAGGATGTCGCCGAAAATGTATGAGACAGGGAAGAACAGGACGCCCGCTCCGAAGGTGACAGCGCCCACAAACGGCAGATCGAGCGTTGCGGCTTTTGCCGGGCCGATGAGATTTGAACACACCAGCACGACGACAAAGGCGACCATCACGAGGTCGAAGTAGCGGTAGGAGGTGCGTAAGGTGTCTGACCCTCCGGGTCTGACACCTGGGACAGGCTTCGGGTCTGATCCAACTTTCATGTTTAGCACTACCTTCTTCCCGCCCTGCGCTACACCTCCAGGCTCAAGGCCCCCTCTTGCGAGCGCTGTACAATGGTGTCAGACCCCCGGTACTTACCCGCCTCCGGCGGGACGGGTCAGACACCAGGAAACACCATGTATCACGTCAAAGAAATCTTCTACACGCTCCAGGGCGAAGGCGCGAACGCCGGAACACCAGCGGTGTTCTGCCGGTTTTCCGGATGCAATCTGTGGACAGGGCGCGAAGAAGACCGCGCGGCAGCCATTTGCCAATTCTGCGATACCCAGTTCGTTGGCACGGACGGCGACGGCGGCGGAAAATTCGAGACATCAGAGGCCCTCGCCAAGGCCTGTCTCGCGGCGTTGGCAGGATCAACGGGACCGGGGCTCATCGTTCTGACGGGCGGCGAACCAATGCTGCAGGTCGATCAGCCCCTCATCGAGGCCTTGCATGACGCAGGTTTCGCGATCGCCATCGAGACGAACGGCACGCTGTCCGTGCCGGACAGTATTGACTGGGTCTGTGTTTCGCCAAAAGCCGGCGCGGAATTGAAGCAGACGCGCGGCGATGAACTCAAGCTCGTCTATCCGCAAGCATCCCTGCTGCCAGATGCCGTGCGCCATCTCGATTTCGGCCACCACTTTTTGCAGCCCATGGACGGCCCAGCGCAGGCAGAGAACACGGCAGCCACAGTTGCCTACTGCAAGGCCCACCCGCCGTGGCGGCTTTCCGTTCAAACCCACAAGGTGCTGGGGATTAGGTAGGCAATCGGCATTCGGCAACGGGCAATCGGGACGAAAAGCGACAACTTATCCCACTCCGATTGCCGGATGCCGATTGCCCATTGCCTTAACGCCCTTCTTTCCCCTATTCCCTCCCCCATGCGCATCTACAAAGATTTCAAGTTTGAAGCCGCACACTTCCTGCCGTCAGCGGCGCCGGGAAGTGCGAACGCGCGCGTCCATGGCCACTCGTTCCGCGCCCGCGTCGTCATTGATGGCGAACCAGATCCTGAGACCGGTTACGTATTCCATTTCGAGGATCTTGAAGCCGCTATTGGCGACACAGAGGCGGCCCTCGATCATCGTATGTTGAACGAGGTCGAAGGGCTCTCCGCGCCGACGCTCGAACGCATCGCGATCTGGATCTGGAACCGGCTTCAGAACCGCGTGCCAGGCTTGGCTGAAATTCAGGTCAGCCGCGACAGTTGCGGCGAGGGCTGTGTCTATACGGGCCCGGCACGTCAGACGCGTCTCGCGGCGGAGTAAATTAGCATGGCGAAATCACCGCCGAAGGTTTCGCAGCTTGGCAAGCAGATAGCCCTTCCCGCCAGCCCCGAGGAAGCGCAGCTCGAGCGCGTGCCCAATCCGCATGCAGATACGCACTACGTCGCGCGCTTCACGCAGCCGGAATTTACGTCTCTCTGCCCGGTA
Organism: Hyphomicrobium sp.; assembly: GCA_031419515.1. Lineage (GTDB taxonomy): Bacteria > Pseudomonadota > Alphaproteobacteria > Rhizobiales > Hyphomicrobiaceae > Hyphomicrobium_B. Next base: position 3,763 of record JANOKZ010000391.1, on the reverse strand, counting down.
ACAGGACAGCCAGATTTCGCGCATCTCGTCATCGATTACGTGCCGGACAAATGGCTCGTCGAAAGCAAATCGCTGAAACTCTACCTCGCCTCGTTCCGCAATCATGGCGCGTTTCATGAGGATTGCACTGTTGCGATTGGCAAACGTGTCGCGGAATTGCTGAAGCCGCATTATTTGCGCATTGGCGGCTACTGGTATCCGCGCGGCGGCATGCCAATCGACGTCTTCTGGCAAACCGGATCGCTGCCGAAGGATGTTTGGCTGCCGGATCAGGGCGTCGCGCCCTATCGCGGCCGGGGTTAAGTGAACTCCACAACCATGCCGTCGTAAGCCGGCTCAACACCTTCAGGCAACTCACGGCGCAGCGCTTCGTAATCGAGATCGCTCGTCATGTGCGTGAGTATGGCGCGCTTTGGTTTTAGCTTCGCGATCCATTTGAGGGCTTGCTTCACATTGAAGTGGCTCTCGTGCGGAATGTGCCGCAAGGAATCGACAACCCACACATCAAGCCCCTGGAGCAATGCGGCGGACGCTTCACTCAAATCCGAAATATCGGGCGAGTAGGCCAAATTCGAAAACCGGTAGCCAAGCGATGTGATGTCGCCGTGAACCTGCGGTACAGGCACGATGGAGATGGGGCCGCCAGCTCCTAAAATCGAGAATGGCGAAATGCCGTCGATGTCGTGTGCGGTAAGGATCGGCGTGTAGTTCGATCCCTCTGGAGTCTTGAAACAGTAACCAAAGCGTGACTTGAGGCTGTCGCCGGTTCGCGCATCAAAATAGACGTCGATGCGCTTCTTCATGGCGTAGGCGACCATGCGCAAATCGTCGATGCCGTGGGTATGGTCGGCGTGGTCGTGGGTGTAAATCACGCCATCGAGCGCCATGAGGCGGATCGCCAGGATCTGTTCGCGAAAATCTGGTGACGTGTCGATCATGACAGCGGTTTGTCCCGCCTTCGAAACACGTTCGACAAGCGCGGAACACCGGGTTCTGCGGTTTTTGGAATTGGTGGAATCGCACTGGCCCCAGCTCATGCCGATCCGGGGCACACCTCCCGATGATCCGCAACCGAGGATCGTGAAGCGGTATGTCATGGGGTGCGCTCGCCGGCTGGACGCTTGGCTTTGGTGAAGAGACGGAAGAAGTTTTCGGTGGTCGCGCGTGCGATCTCGTCCACTGTGACGCCTTTTGCTGCGGCAAGCGCGGCGGCCGTATGCACGACGTGCGCGGGTTCGCAGAGTTTGCCGCGAAACGGCTCAGGGGCGAGAAACGGTGCGTCGGTTTCGACGAACAACCGGTCAAGCGGCACGTCGCGGGCAATGTCGCGCAGGGCTTGGGATTTCTTAAAGCTGATGACGCCCGAAAACGATACATAAAGTCCAAGATCCAAAGCCCCCATTGCCAAATCCCGCCCCCCGGTGAAGCAATGCAGGATCGCGGGGAAAGGCCCCTTGACGTGTTCATCCTTCAAAATCGCGAGCGTGTCGTCGTCGGCATCGCGCGTGTGAATCTCAAGGGGTAAACCTGTTTCACGCGCGGCTGCGATGTGGTTGCGAAATCCCTCCGCTTGAGCGGCCGCAGGGGAATGCTTGTAGAAATAGTCGAGACCGGCTTCACCGATTGAGACGATCTTTGGGTGCTTGGAAAGGCTCACGATTTCGGCGACGGCGATGTCGAGTTCTTCATGCGCCTGATGCGGATGCGTGCCGACGGAACCATACACGTTCTCATAGCGCTCGATGACGGCTATGATTTCGTCGAGACGCCGGATGCGCGTCGAGATATCGACCAGCACGCCAACGCCAGCGGCCCGCGCGCGCGCGACAACGCCATCGAGATCGTCTTTAAATTCGTGGCGGTCGATGTGGCAGTGGTGATCAACGAGCATGATGCTTCCAGGTTGCCGGTTCCCCCTCTCCCCATGCACCTATCAGGCATGGGGAGAGGGTTGGGGTGAGGGGCGGCAACACGTTCGAACAAGCGGCCGCCCCTCACCCTAGCCCTCTCCCCGTTGAGTGCAGGAACGGGGAGAGGGGACGATTATGCTTTGCCCTTCGGCGGTTCATTCGGATCAACATACCTCGGAAAAACGCCTTGGGGTTCAGGAATGGCGGTGCCGGGTTTGAGGCGGCCTGCTTTGCCTAACGACGCAAATGAGCGTTGATCTGGTGCGACGGCCAGCAGGTCAAGCAGCTTCGTGGCACTGTCCGGCATCACAGGTTGTATGAGAATAGAAAACTGGCGCACGATCTCCGCCGTCACATAGAGAATGGTCTCCATGCGTTTGGGATCGGTTTTCTTTTTCGCCCAAGGCTCTTCGGCGGCGAAATAGCGGTTCGCGTCGGCGACAACGGCCCACACAGCATCCAGATAGCGCGTCACGGCTTGCGTGTTCATGGCGTCGCGCGCTTGGGCATAAATCGCGTCAGCGTTCGACATGATTTCCATGTCAGCCGCACTCAATTCGCCGGGCACCGGAATCTTGCCATCGCAATTCTTGAAAATCATCGACAACGAGCGTTGCGCCAAATTGCCGAGGTTGTTGGCGAGATCGGCGTTGATGCGATTTGAAATGGCTTCGGGCGAATAGTTGCCGTCCTGGCCAAACATCACTTCGCGCAGGAAAAAATAGCGAACGCTGTCGCGACCGTAGGCTTTGACGAGATCAAACGGATCGACGATGTTGCCGACCGACTTCGATATTTTCTCGCCCTTGTTCAGAACGAAACCGTGGCTGAACACGCGTCCTGGAAGCGGCAACCCGGCGCTCATCAAGAAGGCTGGCCAATAGATGGCGTGAAAGCGCACGATATCTTTGCCGATGACGTGCACGTCAGCTGGCCAGAACTTCGCGCGCGGGTGAGCCGAGCCATTGGCGCCGTTGAGGAGCCCCGTTGCCGTCACGTAGTTATTCAGCGCGTCGATCCACACGTACATTACGTGGCCTGGATTACCCGGAACAGGGATGCCCCAATCCAGCGTCGAGCGGGATATCGACAAGTCTTCCAAGCCCATTTTGACGAAGCTGACAACCTCGTTCCGGCGTTCGGGCGGCAGAACGAAATCCGGGTTAGCGTCATAGTGCGCGAGCAGCTTGTCCTGGTAAGCAGAGAGCTTGAAGAAATAGGTCTCTTCTTCGGTCCACTCGACCGGCGTTCCGTTCTGGGTTTCGAAGCGCTGGCCATCGCGCACTTCGGTTTCGCTCTCTTTGTAGTAAGTCTCTTGACGCACCGAATACCAGCCGCCGTATTTCTTCTTGAAGATGTCGCCAGCCTTCTCCATGCGCCGCCAAAGCTCCGCGCAGGCCTCATAGTGGCGCGCTTCGGTTGTGCGGATAAAGTCGTCGTTGGAGAGGCCTAAGAGTTCGGCCATCTCGACGAAGCGCGCGGCATTGCGATCCGCGAGTTCCTTTGGCGACATGCCTTCTTTGACGGCTGTTTGTTTCATTTTCAAACCGTGCTCGTCGGTGCCGGTCAGAAACAAAACATCCTTGCCGTCCAGCCGCTCGAAGCGCGCGATGGCGTCCGTCGCGATTGCCTCATACGCATGCCCGATGTGGGGCACGCCGTTGGGATAAGAAATGGCCGTCGTGATATAGAATTTCTCAGTCACACCTTGATCCTTAAATCGCGATTCCAAAATCGCGCGCGTCAGCTGCGGGCCGCCGCCTCAAGCTTGGACAAGGTGTCGAGGATGAGCGACTTGCGATCGAGATTGAGCGCGAGGGCGTCCGCCTTGTCGCGGGCCAGTGTTTCCCACA
>JANOKZ010000390.1:0-6004 GCA_031419515.1 Hyphomicrobium sp. | reverse complement strand
CTCAAGCCTGGCGACATCGTTGTCATGGACAATCTCGGGTCACACAAGAGCCGCAAGGTCAGGCAGCTGATCCGAAGCGCAGGTGCGTGTTTGTTGTTCTTGCCACCCTACTCGCCCGATCCGAACCCGATCGAGCAGGTCTTCTCGAAGCTCAAAACTTTGCTTCGCAAAGCTGACGAACGAAGCGTCGAAGCCGTCTGGAGGCGCAGCGGAAATTTGCGCGCTCACTTCAAGCCAACAGAATGCGCAAACTATCTGCACAACAGCGGCTACGGTTCCATATGAACCGGAAAGACTCTAATGCAACGACCTCACGCCTTCGCGAAGGCTGCAACATCCGGCCAGAATACGCGCGCCTTGGCGCTGACGCCGTCCGGATCGCCGGTTGTGAGCAGCGTCAGCCGCCCGCCCTCATTGCCCGCAAGATAGTGCGGGCGGCGATGCAAATAATCCTCAAAACTGTCGGCGACGACATCAGGCTGCGAGAGGATGCGCGTGAACGGCGGCAGGTGGCGGCGGAAGAGGTGCTCGACGAGCGGGAAATGCGTGCAGCCGAGGATCGCCCGGTGTGGCGGCATGTTTCCGGTCTGCGCAAAAACTCCGGCGACACCTTCGCTTACGAGCCGGTCGAGATCAGACTCGGGACGTTTGTCCTCGATGGCGCCCGCGAGTTCCGAGCAGATCTGCTGCACGACTGTCACCTTCGGACAGCGCTTGCGGATCTCCTCCGGGTACACGCCAGCGGAAATAGTGCGCGTCGTCCCGAACACGGCAACGGTATCGGTATTGTTCTTCTGTGGGTACTGGGGCGAAATGACGGCCCAAGGCGTCTGCGTGGCCGCCTCGACCGTTGGCGCGACTATGCCAAGGACATTGTGTGTGCCCCGCCACTGGCTCTGCGGAAGCCATTGCTGCTGCAGGCGGCGCAGCGCCACGGCGGTCGCAGTATTGCAGCCCAAGAGCACGAGCTTGGCGCCGCGTCGGAACAAATCCTCGGTCGCCGCCTGGGTCAGCTCGACAATCTCGTCAGATGCGCGGTTGCCGTAGGGCACATGGGCGTGGTCGGCGAGATAAACGAAATCCGCGTGCCGGAAGCGCGAGGTCAATTCGCGCAGCACCGTCAGGCCCCCCAGGCCAGAATCAAAGACACCGATCATGGGGTCCCTATATCATGGGGTGAGTGTTTGCGCTGGCGAAGCTCGATCCGTCAACGGGGCTCAGCCAATTTTGCAGCTCACTCCGCCGCTTCGGAAGGCGAACGCCCAGCGGTCGTCTTGGCTTCCTTGGCTTCGCTATCGTGCTCTTTGAGTGATTGCAGGTTCGGCATAGACACAGTGCTATAGCCGCAATCGACAAAGTGGACTTCGCCCGTGACCGCGCCCGACATGGGGGAGAGCAAATAGAGCGCAGATCCACCCACGTCGTCGAGGGTTGGCGTGCGCTTTAAGGGCGAGTTCTCGCGCTGGAAGTTGAAGATTACCCGAGCATCCGAAACGCCAGCGCCAGACAGTGTCCGCATCGGACCAGCCGAGAGCGCGTTGACGCGGATACCCTGGGCCCCGAGATCGGCAGCTAGATAGCGGACCGACGCTTCCAGCGCCGCTTTCGCGACGCCCATGACATTGTAGGACGGGACCCATCGGGTCGCGCCGCCGTAAGAAAGTGTGATCATTGAACCGCCATTGGGCATCAGCTCGGCGGCGCGCTTTGCAATTTCGGTGAACGAAAAGCACGAGATAACCATCGTGTTGGTGAAGTTCTCGCGTGTCGTATCGGCGTAGCGGCCGCTCAATTCCTTGGGATCAGAGTATGCCAGCGCGTGGACGACGAAATCCAGGCCGCCCCATTCTTTCTTGATGCGGGCGAAGACATTATCGACGCTCGGGATGTCGAGGACATTGCACTCCTCGATGATTTTTGATCCGAGTGATTGCGCAAGCGGAAGCGCGCGGCGGCCAAATGCGCCGCCCTGGTAAGTAAATGCCAATTCGGCGCCTTGGCCGGCTAGAACGCGGGCGATGCCCCAAGCGATGGAGCGATCGTTGGCGACACCCATAATGAGGCCGCGCTTGCCGGCCATCAACGGGCCTGGCTTTGCGATATCGAAATCCGTCATGGGGCGCCTCGTCTTCCTGCAAAAAGAACGTTCGTGAACCTGAAACCAGCCGGCCCCGCGTTTATAAACTCGCATCACTTATTACCGTCAGCCGTTACGCGAAACCAGTAAACAGCCGCGACGGTTCGCCAGTTAACCATCGTGGCGGCGGAGCACGAGAGTCGCATTTGTCCCGCCAAAACCGAAGCTGTTCGACATCACACAGTTAAGGGATGCATTGTCTATGCGACTTCTTGCGATTGGCATGTCGGCGAATGCCGGATCGATTTCTTCGATATGCGCGCTTTCGCAAATAAAGCCGTTGTTCATCATCAAAATCGAGAAGATGGCTTCCTGCACGCCGATGGCCCCGAGTGAGTGTCCGGTGAGCGATTTGGTCGCGGCGATCGTTGGCGCGTTGGCGCCGAATACAGCGCGGATCGCATCGATTTCCTTGGCGTCGCCGACAGGCGTGCCCGTGCCATGCGGATTGATGTAATCAACCTTTGGCACGCCTTTGCCGTCGAAGCCTTTGAGAGCGAGTTTCATGCAGCGTGCTGCGCCTTCGCCCGATGGCGCGACCATGTCGAACCCGTCCGACGTCGCGCCGTATCCGGCGACTTCGGCGTAGATCTTGGCGCCGCGCGCTTTCGCATGTTCGAGTTCTTCGAGTACGAGCACGCCGGCGCCGCCCGCGATCACGAAGCCATCGCGGTTCTTGTCGTAAGCGCGGCTTGCGGTTGATGGCGTCGCATTGAAGCCGCTCGACATGGCGCCCATGGCGTCGAACAGGTTGGACAGCGTCCAATCCAATTCTTCGCATCCGCCTGCGAACATAACGTCCTGCTTACCCCATTGAATGAGCTCTGTGGCATTGCCGATGCAGTGCGCGCTCGTCGCGCAAGCGGACGAAATGGAATAGTTCGTGCCCTTGATTTGAAATGCGGTGGCGAGAGCGGCCGACGGGCCCGAGCACATCGCCTTTGGCACTTCGAAGGGACCAATTTTTTTCGGACCGCCGGATTTGATCGTGGTTTCGGCAGCTTCGACGATGGCCCGCGTCGAGGGTCCACCTGAACCCATGATGATGCCGGAGCGTTCGTTGATGACATCCGTGGTCTCGAGCCCGGCGTCGCGGATCGCCTGATCCATCGCAATCCAGTTCCAACCGACGCCCGGGTTCATGAAACGCTTTGGTTTGCGCGGGACCATCGTTTCCCACTCGATCTGGGGTTCGCCGTGCACCTGGCTCTTGAACCCAAGCGCGGCGTATTTCTCCGATCGGGTAATCCCTGACTTCGCCTCGCGCAGGGAAGCAAGTACCTCCTGGGTGTTGTTTCCGATCGAGGAAACGATTCCCATGCCCGTGACGACGACGCGCCTCATCTAAAGTCCTTCCTGGCGCCCTCTTAACGGCGCATGGCATTACTAACCCGCGAGTCCGGCAAAATGGACGGGGCTGTCCCGTTTATCCGAAAGTTGGGGGCTTGCTCAAGCACCAGTTGCGGCCTGGGCTTCTCCAGCTTGGAAAAGCCCTACTCTCAGGTCCGTCGCATGATAAATCGGTTCTCCGTCGGCCTTGAGCGTCCCGTCAGCAATACCGAGCTTCAAACGGCGCAAGATCACCCTCTTGAAATCAATGACATACTCGACTTTCTTAGTGGTCGGCAGCACCATATTCGAGAATTTGACCTCGCCAACGCCCAGTGCCCGGCCACGGCCTGGAGCCCCGAGCCAGCCCAGGTAAAAGCCACAAAGCTGCCAGAGCGCGTCCAGCCCAAGACAGCCCGGCATGACCGGATCGCCCTTGAAGTGGCAGTCAAAAAACCAGTCTAAACGGGGGTTTCCGGCGACTTTGAGCTCCGCCACAATCAAGCCCTTGCCGTGCGCACCCCCCGTTTCCGAGACTTCGGATATGCGGTCGAACATCAACATAGGGGGTAACGGTAGCTGAGCGTTGCCCGGCCCGAACAGTTCGCCTCTGCCGCAGGTCAGCAGGTCCTCGAACTCAAAACTCGATCGGCGATCCGCCATTCTCGTCCTCGTTTTCCAGTTCGTGCCCTTATTCGTCTAAGTCTGGGCCGCCGGTGCCTCAGTTTTGCGCCGCTGTCTAACACAACACCCGAGGGTCTGAAAGCGGCCCTGTCCAATGGCAGGTGCGACAACCCGCCAGAATAACCACTAAAAAACTAAGCTTTAGCGGTTAGTTGCGAATGACCTGTGGAGTGCGTATGGTAGAGGTTGTTGCTGGGCATCGTATTTCAGTCCCCTTTCCAGGGTTGATGTCCTGAGTATGCCACACGATGTAACTGGGAAACCGGTCCAAATGTCTGACTTGACGTCAAACTCAAACGCCAGCCGCGGCCCCGCTGAGATTGGTGGTTTGCTGCGCCAAGCCGGCCTGCGCCCAACGCGCCAGCGGCGTGCGCTCGGCACGCTTTTGTTCGCTGGCGAAGATCGTCACGTCACAGCTGAGCAATTGCATGTCGAGGTTGTGGCTCAAGGTGAGCATGTGTCGCTCGCGACGGTTTACAATACGCTGCATCAGTTCAAGCGCGCTGGATTGTTGCGCGAACTCGCGATCGATGGCTCAAAAGCCTATTTCGATACCAACACGTCGAACCACAATCATTTCCTACTCGAATCGGATGAACGTCTGACCGACATTCCGGGCGACGCGATCCAAGTTTCAGGTTTGCCTGAGCCACCTGAAGGCTTGAAAATTACGCACATCGATGTCGTCGTGAGGCTGGCGAAGAAGTAGGCGCGCTACTTTATCGTCTCGCCTTCGTAGACACCCCATAGCTTTTTTTGTTCGATATAGCCGGTGTAAGCGTCGATCGTGACGCGGCACCAACGGCCGTTGCAATCATGCAGATTGGCAATCACGCCTGCTTCAACGCTCGCCACGACTCCTGAATTATCGCCTTCACTGACGCGGATTGATACTTGCGGCGCCGTCACGCCGGCCTTGAGTTCCCAGGGCAGGATCAGCGCTGTGCGCCGCCCCGATAACAGCGACTGCAGCACCCAGCCCGTCGCGCCTTCCGCATCGCGGACTTGCCGCCAGGCTTCAAATTCCTTGATGACTTCGAGCGGCAAACCGGCCCTGCGAAAAACCCATCCCGTTGGGTATTCTGTGCTCGGGCCGTTGCGCAGGTTGACCCGGTCAGATTTGAGACTGACAAAGCGGGGCACCGGCAGGCCGCTTCCAGACGGTGCGGTGGGCGCTGCTGGCTCAGCCTCTTGTCCTGGTTCTGTGCCCTGCTCTTGGGCCTGGCTTAATGATGGATAGGCCAGCAGGCCGGCAAGGATCATCGTCATGGCGGCTGTTCGGCGCCAATTGGACGGCTGGCGTTGCCCAGACAAGGCGTCGCAACGCATGGCTAGAGATCTCATGATCCGGGAATTTGGGCTTTGCGGAGGCTTGGTCACGGTTGGGTTACGCTCGTTTCTCAAAAGTAGGACATGTCGCAAAAGTAGGACATGGGAGTTGTCCGAGGCGGTATGTTGCGGATCGCCACCCTAATGAGCACTTTGTCATCGCCAAGGCCATCTGTTAGACACGAGTGACATCAGCGCCTTGATGGCCTGCCGTTTCTTCATTTCATCCACGCCCTTCCCCCTTTTGGAATCAATATGCCGAGCACTCAAAGAAAACCCATTGTGATCGTCTCGCGCAAGCTGCCTGACGCTGTTGAAACGCGGATGTGTGAGTTATTCGATACCCAGCTGAACGTCACCGACAAACCCATGTCCCAGGCCGATTTGGCCGAAGCGGTCAAAATAGCCGATGTTTTGGTGCCGACGGTGACCGATCGTATTGATCGCTCAATTCTAACGCAGGCTGGTGCCCAGTTACGCCTCATTGCCAACTTCGGTACCGGCGTCGATAACGTCGATCTCGAT
>JANOKZ010000389.1:0-1854 GCA_031419515.1 Hyphomicrobium sp. | reverse complement strand
CTATCGCCGCCGAAAGCGGCCGATGCCGCCGAATAGGGGCACCGCCACGGTGCTCACCGGCCGCCGCGACTGTAGACCGGTTCTTGTTTCTGGCCGACATAACGGAGCGCACGGAAAGCCGCGTTCACGTTCTGCGTCATGGCATCGAGATACGTCTTGACCTCACGCGGCAATTCAACCGCAGCATACCGGTCGGGATGATAGATTTTGCTCAGGCGATGATACGCCTCGCGGATCTGCTCGAACGACGCGCCTTTTTCGAGACCCAGCACGCGGTGCGGATCGAAGTTGCGCGCGTCTGGAATGTGCAGCGCTGCCATTTGCATGCGGCCCGGAGCGATGATCTTGAGACCCTTGATCTCGGCCTTGGGCACGAATGCCCCTTCGCCGTTGAAGCCTTCGACATAAATAAATGCGTCGTCGCCCTCGAGCAGCTTGTGCACGCCCTTGCCGGGGGAGAGCACGGCGCGCCCCGCAAACGTGCTGCCATCGGCGAGCGAAAGCTCGACGGCAATCAGAGTTTCAGCGCGGTTGTCGATCCGATTGCGTTCAAACATGTGTTATGCCCATTGTCATTCCGGCCTTTATGGGCCACGACCAGACAACCTTTCGTTAACAGATACGCAGAAATTTTCCGCCGAGCGCAACGATGCCCGAACATACCCCTGACGCATCTTCCGATCTCGTGCCTGGCCGCTCGTGCGACAGTTGCACGATGTGCTGCAAGTTGTTGAGCATTGAAGTGTTGGATAAGCCGCGCGGACAATGGTGCACGCATTGCGATAAGAAACGCGGCTGCAAAATTTATGACTCGCGGCCCGAACCGTGCCGCGACTTTTACTGCGGTTACCGGCGCATCAAGGATCTCGACGAGCGCTGGAAACCTTCAGTGAGCAAAATCCTGATCAACTATGAAGCGTCCCACAACCGCATTGCGCTGCACGTCGATCCCGACCGGCCGGACGCTTGGCGCGAGGAACCCTACTACTCAACCATTAAGGAGTGGGCGCGCACGGCCGAAGCCGAAGGCGGCACGCTTGTCGTCTGGTCTGGCCGCAATGTGACAGTGGTGTCGCCAAAGCGCGACAAGAACTTAGGCGCAATCCGGGACGACCAGTTCATCTTGCCGGTTCACGCGCGAACGGCGCACGGAATTGAACGCGACTACATCGTCGTCGAAGCCGATGACCCGCGTTTGACGCGTTAAGCGACCAAATACCTCGTCAGGCGATCTGGTCTCCGAAAGGCAGCGTGCGAATGCGTTTCCCCGTCGCCGCAAATACCGCGTTCGCTACAGCCGGCGCTATTCCCGGAACGCCCGGCTCTCCTGCGCCGCCGAGCGGCGAACCTATTTCGACGATAGCCACGTGAACCTCAGGCGGCACCTCGTTCATACGCATCACAGGGTAATCGCCGAAGTTTGATTCTTTCGCCCGGCCATTTTCGACCGTAACGCGATTGCGCATGGCGGCCCCGATGCCCTCGATGATCGAGCCCTGCATTTGCGCCACGACCGAATTCGGGTTGATGGCGCGGCCGCAATCGATTGCTACAAACACGCGATGGACCTTCAGTTTGCCGCCTTCGACGGAGACCTCAGCGACCTGCGCGGTCACGCTGCCATAACTTTCGACCAGCGCAACGCCGCGCGACACGCCTTTGGGGAGTGTTACACCCCACTTCGACATCTCGGCCACTTTGTCTAAAACGGCTTGGTGGCGCTTTTGCCCGGCCAGATGATCGCGGCGGAACTGCAGGGGATCTTTTCCAGCCGCTGCGGCGGCCTCGTCGATAAAGCTCTCAAGAAAGAATGCGTTCTGCGAACTCGAAACCGAGCGCCAAGGCGAGAGCGGC
>JANOKZ010000388.1:0-1595 GCA_031419515.1 Hyphomicrobium sp. | reverse complement strand
AGGGTTCTGGCCGTGCTGTTGGAGCCTGGCGGATTGCCCGGCTGGCGGAACAAGCAGAGCGTTCCACACCTTTGAAAAACCCAAACCAGCTTCAGCAAACCCTGGCACTGATCGAAGACGCCGCAGAAGAAGCCCGCTCTTACATCCACGACGTTTGCGGACAACGTTGAAGCCTGTGCTGCGCCACTGCAATGGCGGGATGCGGCCTTATCGCCGGTCATCGTGCTCCGGCTTGAATTCCAAGGTCTTCCCAACTAATTCTTCGGCGCATGCTCAAGATCACCAAGATCTTGCGTGCGACTGTGCCGTCCGCTGGCTTTTCCGCTCGATCGCTTCAAACCCGATTGCCTCAAACAGGTATCCCGACAGTCAACATGGCCAAGATTACATTCATTCAGCCCGATGGGGCTGCCCAGACCGTTGATGCCGAGATCGGATTGACCGTTATGGAAGCTGCAAAATTGAACAACGTCGCTGGAATCGAGGCCGAATGCGGCGGCGCGTGCGCGTGCGCCACATGCCACGTTTATGTCGACGAAAATTGGCGCGCCGCGACCGGCAAACCGGCCGATATGGAAGAAGACATGCTGGATTTCGCCTTTGTCGTTCATCCGGAAAGCCGGCTGTGCTGTCAGATCAAAGTAACGGCAGCGCTTGACGGCCTTGTGGTACGCGTTCCCGGAAAGCAGTTTTAAGGCGCGCCCATAAGGCCTTCCATCACAGGAGACACGAGGCGATGACGCCCGCAGATCACGCAGCTTCGCACCGCGCCGGCATCATTGAAACAGATGCCATCATCATCGGCGCCGGTCCGTGCGGCCTCTTTGCCGTGTTCGAACTTGGACTAGTCGATATCGCGTGCCACGTCGTCGATATTCTCGACCGGGCTGGGGGGCAATGCGCCGAACTCTATCCTGAAAAGCCGATTTATGATGTGCCGGCGCTTCCCGTCGTCACGGGCCAGGAACTGACCGACCGGTTGCTGGAGCAGATCAAGCCGTTCGGCCCCGTGTTTCATTTCTCGGAGCGCATCGACGCGCTGAGCCGCGAGCCGGACGGGCGCTTCCGTCTCATCACCGACGAGGGCAAAACTTTCCTCGCGAAGATCGTTGTCGTCGCGGCAGGTGGCGGTTCCTTTACGCCCAAGCGTCCTCCGCTTGCGGGTATTGAAAGTTATGAAGGCACATCCGTTTTTTATGCTGTGCGCAAGATGGACGCTTTTCGCGGTCGCGATGTGGTGATCGTGGGCGGCGGTGACAGCGCGCTCGATTGGACGCTGAACTTGCAGCCGGTTGCCAAGAGCTTGACGCTCATTCACCGTCGCGACGATTTCCGTGCAGCACCCCATTCTGTCGAAAAGATGCGCAACCTCGTGGCGGAGGGCAAGGTTCGCCTTTTGATCGGCCAAGTGATGTCACTGGCGGGTGATGGGAAAACGCTGTCAGGCGTGAAGGTCAAATCTTCGGACGGCGAACAGCTGATCGCGTGCAATGCCTTGTTGCCATTTTTTGGCCTGACCATGAAGCTTGGGCCCGTCGCCGATTGGGGTCTTAACCTGCACGAAAACCTCGTTCCCGTCGATACCGAGCGATTTG
>JANOKZ010000387.1:0-3727 GCA_031419515.1 Hyphomicrobium sp. | reverse complement strand
GAAACGGATACCTGCTGCTTCGACGAATTGGGTCGGTGCGGTGTGATGTGTAGACGCTGACATCGTAAACTCCTGTGGCAGGGTTGGAATTGAACCTCTGGGGTTTCCATCATTTTGTCTACCGACTAGACGGTAGTTAATTAGGGCAAAAAAAGGCCATTATGACTTTGCCTTCAAGCCTTGCATGAGCAGTGTTGCGGTCCTCGAAAATCCGTCACGATCTCCGGACGCGCGCGCCATCAGCATCGCGCCCTGCAGTGACGACAAAAACAGGCGGGCGTGGTCTGCCGCAGTACCGGAGAAGTCGAAAACACCGTGTGACTTGCCGGAGGCCAGAACTTCCGTGAGCCACTCGATGTTGTACACGAAAAATCGATCAATTTTTGGCCGCAGCGCATCGTCGAGCGTGAGCACCTCTGAGGCAAGAATGCCGCACAAACACATACGCTTTTCAGCAAGAGCCTGACTGTATAGCGCAACATAAGCGATAAGCCGGTCATGCGCGCTCTTGTTCTCGCCAGAGATGCGCTCCAGCGCGTATTTGGTATTGGCCGAGTACCGTTCGATGAGCGCCAGACCAAGATCGGACTTGGTCGGAAAGTGGTGGTGCAGGCTGGCTTTGCGGATTCCGACTTCATCCGCCACATCGGCATAGCTGAAGCCATTAAACCCGCGCCGCTGAACGAGGCGCTGCGCACTCGATAAGATTTGATCACGCATTTCCATAGTGCCAGAAATATCTACCTATTAGTAGGTTGTCAATGCCAAATGCGGGCGTGACGTTGCGGCGGCGGCCGCTCACCCCTTCGGCTGAGTGGCAGCCTTCTGCGCATCGCTCGACGTATCCGGCTTCTGCAAGATCCAGCGCACATCGTCGGCGCGGCCAGGCTTCGGGGCCAAGCGCTCACCCTTCACAAGCAGCCGGAAATATGGCGCTTGCGACGGCGAAAGCTTACCCGGGCCTTTATCGCCCGCAGGCGTCACCGAACTCATGAGAGTCAAACCGCCGTCGATCTGATTGACCAGCAAATCGCCCATCTGGCTTGAACCGCCGCGCCGCGCCATCAGAGATACGACGGACGCCGGAATGGCGGGCCGCACGATCTCAATTGTTTGCGCTTCTTCGCGCCCGGTGGCACCCACCACTTTCAAAACAATCTTGCCGTTGTCTGCCTTCTGGTCGCCGGAGGGGTCGGCAGCGGCCGGGATCACGGGCTTTGGAGCTGGCGCTTGGGGTCCGCCTTCAACGGCCGCGGGCGACGAGGGAGCGGGCACTTTGACAGCATTGTCCGGATTGATTTTCGCTTGCTCCGGTTCGGCACCAAGCAGAGGAATGGAACGCTCGCTCTTTGCCTGATTGAGATCGCGGCGCAACTCCTTCTCGACGAAGTGAGCGAGCTTTTGATTGCCCGCTTCCGTGAAGTGCACCCCGTTTCCGCCGCGCAAAACGCGCACCTTGCCGGTCAGATCGGGGCCGTATGCCGAATAGAGACCTGCTTCGTCGGCGAATCCCGAATAGACATCGACATAGCGGAAGCCGTTGAGATTTGCCCGCTCGCGGATCACTTCGTTCATGCCTTGGGCTTGTGCGGCAGCGTCGTTGCGCGCCAAAATAGGTAAGCCAACCCAGTAGACGCCTGCGTTTTTCACCTTCACAGACTTCATCATGCGATCAAGCCGGCGGGCATATTCCTGGCGCCACTCGGGGCTCATGATGGCGACCTTCCGGCCGCTTGAGCTTTTGAGAGGAATACGATCATCCTCGCCAATCATGACAATGACGACATTCGCCTTATCGAGCGCCAAGCCCTCATCCAACTCGCGCATCTTGACTTCGAATTCGCCGCTCATCACGCCATCGACGTTGCGCACGCTCTTTTGAATGTTGAGGCGCGAATCGGAGCCAAAGCCATTCACGAGGCCCGCCAGCAGCCCTTCGGCAAACGTGTCGCCAACAACGGTTACAGAATAGATCTCGCCCTCAGGAAAGGGCGTGAGGAAACTGCCGCCGCCGTCTTCCTCGGCCGCGTGCGCGCAGACAATCGCGGCCGCGAATATCGCGAACACGAAAACAAGCCTGCGTAAGTTCGGCATCGCGTGGTTCATAAGCTCGAACTTCTCGTCGCCGCCCGGTAAGTCCATTGGGCAAATCATACCCAGTCATCATACAAAGCGCTTTGCGTGCGGTCCAACGGCAAACGGCGCTAATTTTGCGCGTTGGAGTTGGCGTGGGCCAAAACCGAATCCGACGGCCAACAATCGATGTTCAGGCCATTGGCTTTTTGATAAAGCCCTATCTGTTTTCGCGTATTAGAGCCGATCTTGCCGTCCGTTTTGTCCATCGGATAGCCAAGCGCCTTCAAGCGCGCCTGCAGGTCATGCACCGTTGTGGTGCGCGGCTGCTGGAAATTGGCCCACGGCGTCGCGAAATCGCCCCCGCCGCGGATGCGGTCGGACAAATGCCCGACGAACAACGCATAAAGATCAGACGTGTTGTAGAGACGAATGACTTTGAAATTCTCTGGTGCCAGGAACGCTGGACCATAGGTTCCAGCCGGCATCATCAGATATGCGGTCTGCGCAAGTTCAGCGTCTGAAAAGGCTTTGCCGCTTGCGCGTGTGAAGCCGAGCTTGACCCACTCGGAAATGGGCCGCGCATCTGGCGGGCCTTCGAGCGAACAATTAGCGCCTTTGCCAAGCCGGACTTCATATCCCCAGCCCTCTCCGCGCTGCCAGCCTTTGCCTTCAAGCTGGCGCGCGGCAGACGCGAGCGCGTCGGGCACAGAGCGCCAGATGTCGGCATTGCCGTCACCATCGCCGTCGGCGGCGTGCTTGAAGTATTCGGTCGGCATAAACTGCGTGAGGCCAACCGCGCCCGCCCACGACGATTTCATGTCAGATCGCGGAACGCCGCTCTCCAGCATCTTGAGGGCAGCGATCAATTCGGCCCGGAAGAGCTCTTTGCGCCGCCCCGCAAAGCTAAGCGTCGCGAGAACACGCACCGCGTCATGCGGCAGCTTATAGGAACCGTAGGATGTTTCACGTCCCCAGATCGCAACCATGATGTAAGGATCGACACCGGTTTTCTGTTCAATGCGCTTCAGCGCTTCACGATGCTGGTTGAAAAATGTGCGCCCTTGGCCAGCCAGCTTCTCCATGTAGGGTTTCGAAATATAGTCGGCCGCGGTCTTGGTGAATTCAGCTTGCCCCGAATTATCGACTTTGGGTTTTCCGGCAAGTTCTAGGTCGGGCAAGTTATAGTCGGGCGTAACACCGGCGAACGCGCGATCGAACGTGGCGCGGCTCACGCCAGCAGCCTTTGCTTCGGGCCACAGTGATTCCAGAAACCCCGCGAAATCGCCCGCGTGCGCGCTACTGTTCAGCGCCACAAATAGCGCCACGAGACCTGCGAACAAGCGCACAAATATGAAATTCGGCAATAAGGCCTCCGCAGGTCATTTCAGGCCGCGACGCATCTCGCGGCTTGGATCTGAAAAACCTGCGATTCCCGGCTTTTTTAGGACCGCAAGTGCCTATGACGCAGCCTTAAAGCGCTGCTACAGCGTATTTTCCCAGGCCAGCGCCCGGGCGACGATCTGATCCAGGTCGTCATGAGCCGGTTTCCAGCCAAGAGTCTCGCGAATTTTGGTGCTGGCGGCAACGATTGCGGCGGGGTCTCCCGGGCGGCGCGGCGACAGCGTGACGTCGAAGTCAACACCGGAAACGC
>JANOKZ010000386.1:0-1893 GCA_031419515.1 Hyphomicrobium sp. | reverse complement strand
CCAATGCCCAATGCCCAATGCCGATTGCCTCCTTCACGCCACCCTGCTCAACCGCATCGTCTCGGCCCGGTAACTCAGCGCTTCGGCAATATGAATGCGCAGAACTTTTTCGTGCGCATCGAGATCGGCGAGCGTACGCGCCACTTTCAATGTGCGATGAAAGCCGCGCGCGGAAAGGTGCAGTTGCTCGACTGCTTGGCGCAGAAGCGCGAGCCCCGCATCATCCGGCATGGCGGTGTCTTCCAACAGCTTGCCCGAAAGATCGGCATTGGTGCGCACACCCTTGATACCTAGACCCGCAAACCGCGCCCGTTGCAGGTCTCGAGCTGCCGCCACGCGCGCGCGAACATCCGCACTGCCTTCCGATGGTGGCGGCAACACGAGATCGGCCGCTGACACAGCCGGAATTTCGATCTGCAAATCGATGCGATCCAACAGCGGGCCTGACACCCGCGCCTGATAGTCGGCCGCACAGCGGGGGCCCCGCTTGCAGCTTTCGCCCGGTCCCGAGCCGCCGCACTTGCACGGGTTCATGGCGGCAACCAGCTGAATGCGCGATGGGTAGGTTATGCGATGATTGGCGCGCGCAATGACCATTTCGCCGGATTCGAGCGGTTGGCGTAGCGCGTCGAGTACGTTGGGTTGAAACTCCGGCAACTCATCGAGAAACAACACGCCCAAATGCGCGAGCGAAACTTCGCCGGGCTTCGGGCGCGACCCGCCCCCGACGAGCGCCGCCATGCTGGCCGAATGATGGGGTGCGCGAAACGGCCTTTGAAGCGCAAGCTGCCCGCCCATCAACTCACCGGCGAGCGAATGCACCATCGAGACTTCGAGAATTTCTTCAGGCGCCAAGGGCGGGAGTATCGACGGCAGGCGCGACGCCAGCATCGTCTTGCCGGAACCAGGCGGTCCAACCATCAGCAAGTTGTGCCCGCCGGCTGCCGCGATCTCCAACGCGCGTTTTCCCGTCTCCTGGCCCTTGATGTCGCTGAGGTCAGGCAGAATGCGCGTCTCTTGTGTGAGATTGGGTTTAGGCCGCGACAGCGTCTGCAGTCCCTTAAAGTGATTGACCAGCGACAAGAGATGCGGTGCAGCGAGGATATCGATGTTCTCGCCCGCCCACGCCGCTTCCGGCCCGCCGGCCTCCGGGCAGATCAGGCCTTTGCCAATTGCATTGGCGCCAATAGCAGCTGGCAGCGCGCCCGGCACCGCGCGGATGGCGCCATCAAGCGCGAGTTCGCCGATCGCCGCGAAGCCCGAGATTGCGTCCGGCGCGATCGCTTCCATGGCGCACATCATCGCGAGCGCGATGGCGAGATCAAAATGGCTGCCCTCTTTGGGGAGATCGGCTGGCGCGAGGTTGACTGTGATGTGCTTGTAGGGAAGGCCGAGGCCAATGGCATGAAGCGCATTGCGCACCCGTTCGCGGCTCTCAGCGACCGCTTTGTCCGGCAGGCCGACAATGGCAAAGGCCTGCTGACCCGGCGAGATACGCACCTGCACTTCGATAGGGCGCGCTTCGATGCCGATAAACGCCAGCGTTGAAATCTGCCCGTACATAACGCCCCTCCGCTGGGCGCCAAACTATTCAGCGCCCGGAAAGCTGCGGGATTGCGTAGTTGACAAACCCGAATTATCAGACTACATTGGGATCATTAGGAGATTCCAATTATGTCAATTCTTGCAGCAAAGCACTTTCACGACGAAGCAGCAGCCTTCGAAGAGATGGAAGGAATCCTTTGGCCCAACGGCCCTGTCTGCCCCCACTGTGGAGCCGACAAGCGCATCTATGACCTAAAGGGCGTCCGCTCGAAGCCGAGCAAGAAAAGCCCGGAAGGCATCGAGCGCCACGGCCTCAAGAAGTGTGGCGCTTGCCGGAAGCAGTTCACG
>JANOKZ010000385.1:0-4611 GCA_031419515.1 Hyphomicrobium sp. | reverse complement strand
TCTATGTGGATCGACGATGAGCCGATCTTGGCCGGGAACGCAGACTAGAGAGTGTGCTTCGCTCAAGAGAGCGAAGCCGTGGCCTAAAGTGGATTTGAGCCATAGCGCGCAACTCTCAGCAACTTTGCGTTCCCGGAAGCCGTGGCCTCGATGGGTGCGTGATTTTCAGCATCACAGTTCCACGGCTATCCGGGATCTTCACCAGCCGATGGGCCGGAGAAAACAGAGACGGGTGAAGATCCCGGCTCGCGCGCGGAATGGGCAGCGCTTCAATGTGGATCGACGATGAGCCGCGCTTGGCCGGGAACGCAGACGAGAGAGTGTGCTTCGCTCAAGAGAGCGGACCTGCCGAGCGGGGATTGCAGTCGTCAAACACCTGTCATCTTGGTTGGGTATGTGGCGCGTGCCGACCCGGAGCTAGGAGATCACATCCGGCCAAGTCACGCGCCGCCCCTCAAAAAAAGATTGGGCGCAGTTAAATGCGTAGGGAGCTGACGAAGCAAACCAGAAGGCCCTCACCATCCGGCCGCGATACCCCGCACCGCGGCCCCGCCAGCTCCCGGCTTTGGTTCATTAACCAACTTGACCGTGCGCGCCAAGCCAATTCGCGGCGATGGTGTTTCGGCAGTAAACACTTAATTCAATTCTGTCACAGACCTTAGTCTAATTTACTCCGATGACAGAATAAATGCGTTTTCGTAGGCCTCGCTAGCGTTGAACCACGTTTCTTCCGCCTCGCTCAACTGCTTAGCAAGTTGGCCGCGCATCAGTGCTGTTTGTTGTGCTTTCGCAGGGTCACGCGCATAGATTGTAGAATCGGAAAGAACAGCGTCCAGTTTGGCAATGTCAGCGCTGAGTTTTTCCACAGTTTTTTCCGCCGATGTCATGGTTTTTTTTAAAGGCGCGAGTTCGGCACGCTTTTCTGCGGCTGCGCGGCGTTGCTCGGCGCGGCTCGCTGACGCATCTCCACTGGTGTCGCGCTCTCTCGTCCGTTCTCGCGATTTTTGCCCGCGTTCTGAAAGCAGCTCGGCGCGATAGCTCTCCATATCGCCGTCGTAGTTTGTCACGGTTCCATTGCGCACAATCCATAACCTGTCGGCACTGGCTTCGATCAGGTGGCGGTCGTGGCTGATCAGAATGACAGCGCCGTCATATTCGATCAGCGCGTGGATGAGCGCTTCGCGGCTATCGACATCCAAATGGTTGGTCGGCTCGTCGAGGATCAACAAGTTCGGCGCGTGGAAGTCCGTCAGCGCCAGCAGGAGGCGGGCTTTCTCGCCGCCGGACAGCACGTTACATTTGGTATCCGCCTTATCGAACGAGAAGCCGAAGGCGCCGAGCTTGCCGCGCCGCTGGGCTTCGGTCGCGTCCGGCATGAGCTTGAGCATGTAGTCGTAGGGCGTCGATAAGGGATTGAGATCGTCGAGCTGGTGCTGCGCGAAGTATCCGACTTCGACTTTCTGGGCGCCGAAGACTTTGCCTGTGAGCGGCTTCAACCGCCCGGCAATAAGTTTCGCAAACGTCGACTTGCCGTTGCCGTTCTGGCCGAGCAGCGCGATGCGGTCGTCGTTGTCGATGCGCAGACTAAGGTTGTTGAGAATTGGCTTGCCGGGCTCGTATCCCGCGCTCGCGGATTCAAGCCGCAGCAACGGGCTGGCGATGATCTTCGCGGGCTTGGGCAAGAGGAAAGGCACGACGCGATCGTCTACCTGGGCCGCGATCGGCTTCAGTTTGGCGAGCGCCTTGACCCGGCTCTGGGCTTGGCTCGCCTTGCTGGCCTTGGCTTTGAAGCGGTCGATGAACGCCTGGATGTGGCGGCGCTGGTCGTCCTGCTTTTTCTTGAGTTTGAGTTCGAGGCGTTGCTTCTCGCGGCGCGCTTCCTCGAAGTCGTCATAGCCGCCCGAGTACATGACCAGCTTGCCGCGATCGAGATGCAAGATGGCGTTGACGGCGCGGTTCAGGAGATCGCGGTCGTGACTGACGATCACGACGCTATGCGGGTAGGTTTTCAAATGGCTCTCGAGCCACATCGTGCCTTCGAGATCGAGATAGTTGGTTGGTTCGTCGAGGAGCAGGATTTCGGGTTCGAGAAACAGGATCGCACCAAGCGCCACGCGCATGCGCCATCCGCCCGAAAATTCGCGGCAGGCGCGCTGTTGGGCTGCTTCGTCAAAGCCAAGGCCGGACAAGATTTGCGCGGCGCGGGCGGGCGCCGAGTGTGCGTCGATGTCGGTCAGGCGCAATTGGATATCGGCAATGCGGTGCGGGTCGGTGGCGTGCTCGGCTTCTTCGAGAAGGCTGGCGCGCTCGGTGTCGGCGGCCAGAACCCATTCGATGAGGGTAGCGTCGCCGCCGGGCGCTTCCTGTGCCACATGGCCGATGCGGACGTTGCGCGGCGTCGAGACGCTGCCGTCGTCGGGATGGATCTCGCCCTTCAACAGGCGCAGCAGCGTGGTCTTGCCGGCGCCGTTGCGTCCGACAAGGCCAACCTTATGCCCGGGAGGGATTGCCGCCGTGGCGCTGTCGAGGATGATTTTGCCCTCGATGCGATAGGTGAGTTCGTTGATATGAAGCATCAGTCGAGCCGATAGCGCGGATCGGCGCCGCTGTCACGCTTCGGCTTCCCTGGCCTTAGAGAACGATGCCAAAGCGCGACAGTATGGCGGTCATGGCGAGGTACGCGGCGAACGTCAGCGCGGATGCCGCAGCTAGGCTCGGCCAAAAACCATAACCCTGCGACAGCATGAGCGGCAGCGCAATGAAGAGCACGAGGGAGGGTAGCACGTACCAGAATATGCCGCGTGAAAGTTCGGCGATTTTTGCCGTGTCGCCCGTCTCGCCGTAGAGCCACACGAATGCGAGGAGTGAGGTGAGCGGTAGTGACGCGATAATGGCGCCGAGTGCACTGGATCGCTTGGCGGTCTCGGAAATGAGCACCACGAGCACGGCTGTCATGAAAACCTTGAGCGCGTACTGCGTCATGAGAGTCCCGGTCTAGGTTCTGGCCCAAAGACTTGGTGCCGTCATGCCCGCTGTCCCCGTCATGGCCGCGAAGGCGGCCACCCACGACAGACACCAACACCGCAGGTAGTGACATAGTGGCTCGAAATTCTCAATAAGCAGATCTCCCTCGCGACATAGCGCTCGCAGAAACTTGTCGTGGGTGGCCGCCTTCGCGGCCATGACGGCGGTACTTGGTTGATCAAGTGCCAAGTTTTGAGTGTAGAACACTAACCGGAAACAACGGGCTTTAGGGTTTCAAACAGGAGGCGATCTTGAGCCGCTGCGTCTTGCACAGCCAGGTGCGCCACGAACCACTCTTGAACCATCTTGCAGACTTGTGCGGGCTCGCGCTTTGCCAAGAGGCGCGGATTGGAAAAGACCTGGAGATCTTCTTCCTTCCAGCCAAGCTTGCCCAGTTCCACAATCAGCATGTCGTAGTCGGCCTTGACGGCCGACTCGTGCTTGACTGGGGTCTTGCTGCCCTCTGCGACGGCTTCAAAAATTGCCGAGGCATTGGCGTGGATCGATGTCGCGTTCTCCGGCGTCTGCATCATCTGCACGACCGCCGGGCTCAGTTCGCCTTTGGAAATATAGCCGTAACAGGCGCCGACGCTTTGTGCTTGCAGTGTCCGCAAGTTTTCAAGAAATGCTGTCGCAATGCGCTTCAATTTTTCTGGGCTCGCGGTAAGCGCCTTGTCGGCATTTTGCTTTCGTAAAGCCACGAGGCCTTGCAGCAAATGCGTTGCTACGTCCTTTTCAGATTTCTTTTCGGCCGTGAGTTTGTCGGCGGCCGCGATATGATTGGCGTACCAGTCCGGGTAATCGCGCTTCAACATTCCCCACACTGGAATCTTCTGCAAGCGCAGGTCGGTTTGCGAGTTTTCGATCGACGCAACAGGCGGCGGCATTGGCGCTGGTGCCGTTGGATCGAGGGCTGCCGTTTTCATCTCAGGTTTGACTTCGGCAACGCTTGAGTCCGTCGCCTTGGTCTTTTCTGCCGTTTCCTCGCTTGCGGCAGCGGCAGGCTTTTTCTGCGGGCCAGAGACGATGCGCATCAAGGGTTCGCGATAAGCGGCGATGGCGAAGGCTCCACCGCCGATGAGGGCGATGGCGAGGCCAGCAACGGCGACTTGCCGCACGAGGCCGCGGCGCGATCCCCTGTCATCGAATTGATCACCAGCCAAATCTGTAGGGTGCGACGTGGCGCCGGCCGCAGGCGCATGCTGCATCTGTTGTGGCTGTTGCTGAGGCGCGACTGTTGCGGGCTGCTGCATCGGTTGCTGTGTGGCAGGCGCGGCATTCGGCATCTGCGGCTGGAACAAGCCGGCGAACACCTGGGGCGCTGGCAGCCAGTCAGCCATGCCGGGTTTCCAGATGAGGTCTGTCGGGCGCAAGTAGTTATGCCCGACGAACGTCTTCATCTCGACGTCAGTCAAGGGCCCGTGCTGTTTTCCATCACGAGCGATATACCACTGAGCTTCGTTGTTCTGTGCGTTCATAGCCGTCCGTTAGCACACGTTCGGGCTTGCGCCCTCCGCTCCTCGTGCGCCCCCCGCGCGATTTCCACAGTGTTCATACGCCGCGCCGCCCGTCAATCGGGTGGATCAA
>JANOKZ010000384.1:0-8989 GCA_031419515.1 Hyphomicrobium sp. | reverse complement strand
CCACGCGGCAACAAAACCCGCGTTTCGAGAAAGTACCCGGTCAGCGCGAAACCGTCGAGAACGTCTTGCATGGTCACCGCCCCCGTTCGGGCCTTGGTCAAGAAGGGCGGCAATGCCAGCATCCGGTCGCGGTAGGGCTCGCCCGCCGACGCTGACACCGCCCGCCCGGACTTCGGCGAAACATAAATGAGCTGATCGTTCGATCCCGTCGCTGCGCATTCGCTGAGATCGAGGCCCGCACCCAATTCATCAAGGAGCGCCAGTTCCCAGCGCACGAAAAGTGCCGGCCACACCGTCACGTCGTCGAGGAACCCCAGTACGAACAAGGTGATTTCATAGAGATTGGGATGGGGATCGCGTTCCGGTAACATCCGCAGCAACGACGTGAGTGTCATCAAAGCGGAGAGCGCTGCATCGCTTTCCATGGACTCGGCCGCAAAGCCGCGGCGCAGTTCAACAGTGAAGTGGCCTAGGTGTTCCGATAAACGTCCCTTCCACGTCGCATCCACATGGTTGCCGGCTTGCAGGACAGGTCGCAGGCGGCGCGAACGCCCGCCGTGCACAAGGCCTAAGTGCCGCCCGTGGCCGCGCGTGAATAATTCAACCACAGCCGCCGTCTCGCCAAGCGGCTTCACTGAGAGCACGATGCCTTCGTCAGTCCATTGCATGGCTGTGCTTTACAACGGATTTAAAGCGCAGTGGCCGAAACCTTGGCTAGAGATCGACACCCTTGCCGCGCTTGCCCACGGGTTTCTGATTGGGATTCTGTTGAATAAGGCATGGCGCGCCAAATGCCACGCACTCAAACGTCCCTTCGTCCTTCTTGAAGCACTTAAGCGACTTCTGGGCCGCCAGCCGCCAAACGTCGTACCCTGGGCCGGCTTTCAATGCCTTGGCCTGCCACTGTTCGAGGGCTTTTTTCTTGGCGCTCAGTTCGTCTGTCGCAACAGCTATATCGCTCGATACAATCGGCTGACAAACTCGAACGGCTGCCATGGCGCCAAATGTGTGAAAAAAAGCGGCACCGGATACGATCGCGATTTGCAAAGCATTTTTTTTTCGCCGCACCTTAGCCATCGTCAGTCCTTTGGAAAATCGAGTCCCATCTCGCGGTACCGCTCGGGATCGCTGCCCCAATTCCCGCGAACTTTGACGAATAAAAATAGATGCACCGGCACGTCGGCAACGTCCGCGATCTGTTTGCGCGCTTCCATGGAAATCTGCTTGATCGTGGCGCCGCCCTTGCCAAGCACAATGCTCTTTTGACCGTCGCGCTCGACGAAGATCGTCTGCTCGATACGTACTGCCCCGCCCTTGAGCGTCTTCCAGCTCGTCGTCTCGACCGTAATCGCGTAGGGCAATTCTTCGTGCAGCCAGTGGTAGATGCGCTCGCGCGTAATTTCGGCCGCGAGCTGCCGGATCGGCATGTCCGTGATGTCGTCTTCCGGATAATGCCAGGGTCCTTCCGGCATGACGCCGGCCAGATAGGTGCGCATGTCCTTGATACCCGTGCCGTCGAGAGCCGAGATCATGAACAGCTTATCGAACGCCGCCCGCTTGGAAACTTCCGCGGTCAAAGCCAACAGGCGCTCTTTTTCTTCGATCCAGTCGACCTTGTTCAAGGCCACTACTTTCAAGGCGCGCACATCCTTGAGCTTCCTCAAGATGCCGTCTGTGTCTTCGTCGATGCCCTTCGCCGCATCGATCAAGACGATAATCACGTCGGCATCGAGTGCCCGGCCCCAGGCTGCATCCACCATGGCCCGGTCGAGACGGCGCTTGGGCTGGAAAATTCCGGGCGTGTCGATGAAAACGAGCTGGCTCTGATTTTCAATGGCGATCCCGCGCACCGGAACGCGAGTCGTCTGGACCTTGTGGCTGACGATCGAGACCTTGGCGCCCACGAACGCGTTGACAAGCGTCGACTTGCCAGCGTTCGGACTACCGACAACGGCAATGAAACCGCATCTCTTTCCTTGATTGTCCGCTTCAGAACCCGGCACGTTTACTCCTAACGCCTTCGCGCTTTAGCAGCGCGCTTGCTGCCTCTTGTTCGGCTATGCGCTTGGAAGCGCCCTCGCCTTGGGCCGGCCCCTTTCCTGATATCATAACTTCGGCCGTGAAGTGCGGCGCGTGATCGGGGCCTTTGCGCGAAACGACGGTATATTTTGGCAAGGCGAGACCCTGACCTTGGGCCCACTCCTGCAGCTCGGACTTGGCGTCAACCGTCAGTTCTGGGGGATTTTCCGACTGCTCGTGCCACAATTTGCGGACCACATTGCGGGCCTTGTCGAACCCCCCATCGAGAAACACAGCGCCAAGGACAGCTTCAACGGCATCAGCGAGAATAGTCGTCTTCTCGCGCCCGCCGCTGTCGGCTTCGCTTTCTGAAAGGATCAGGTGTTCGCCAAGACCGATGCTGCGCGAGACTTTGGCACAGGCTTCGCCGCGCACAAGGCGGTTATAGCGGCGCGCCAATTCGCCTTCGGTTGCCTCTGGATGCTGGCCGTTCAAAACTTCGGCGATCGCTAATCCCAGAACGCGATCACCGATGAATTCCAGCCGCTCGTTGTCGCCGCGTTCAATCTTGCCGCCGCGCACGCTGGCATGCGTCAACGCCTGCTCCAAGAGATCGGGATCCTTGAAGCGGTGGCCAATTTTCTTTTCGAGGTCTTTAAACTTGCGCGGACGCAGCATGAAAACTCAGACGTTAGCGCACGAGATTGAAGAAACGGCTCCAGCGGATATCAAAAGGCCAAGTCCAAGGAGAATACCATTTGAGGGCACCTGGCTCGTCCACTTTTGCCGAGAAAAATATAATTTCGGCGCGGCCAACAAAGTTTTCGTATGGCACATAACCAACGTGATACTGCGCCCGGCTGTCGGTGGAATTATCCCGGTTGTCGCCCATCATGAAGTAGTGGCCTTCCGGAACTTTGTAAGGTCCGACATTGTCGAAAGCGCCATTGGGTTCGCTGTCGAGTACGCGATACTTGACACCGTTGGGCAATGTCTCCTCAAAAACCGGTATGCGGCGCGGGCGATCGGAGTCCTCGCTCGTCACGAATTCGCCTTTGCGCTCCTTCGGGATGGCCTGGCCGTTGATAAAGAGCACACCTTGGCGAACGGAGATTTCGTCGCCTGGCAAGCCGATCACGCGTTTGATGTAATCGGTTGAGTTGTCACGCGGCAGCTTGAAGACGGCGACGTCGCCCCGCTCAGGCGTAGCCGCAATAATGCGGCCTGAGAAGAGGTTCGGGCTATAGGGAAACGAGTATTTGCTGTAACCGTAGGAGAGCTTCGACACGAAGAGATAATCGCCGATGAGAAGCGTCTCTTTCATCGAGCCCGAAGGGATGTTGAACGGCTGATAGAAGAAAACCCGGACGAACATCGCGATCGCCAGAGCTTCCGCGACAATAATAACCGTCTCAAGCCAGCCCGACCGCGAGTGCTTGGTCATGACGCTCATCCATATGCTCCAAATTAACGCCATAAGGGCGGCGCGAGCCGGGGGCGTATTCCAAACCCGGCCCGCTATAGCGAGTTTGATCCCCCGGCGCAATCGACGGTCCAGGCTCAGCTTTCTAAATCGCAGTAAAATCAAGTCGCAAACCTGAGTTGCTGAGCCTCTTGGCCGCACGCGACGACGGCCACTAGGCCCTACTTAAGCTTGCGGCAAGTGTATTCAGTCCGGTTGGTATGGCACGGCGCGCACGTCCTATCTTGAGGGACCTTTTTCA
The DNA here is from genome assembly GCA_031419515.1 of Hyphomicrobium sp. Classification (GTDB taxonomy): domain Bacteria; phylum Pseudomonadota; class Alphaproteobacteria; order Rhizobiales; family Hyphomicrobiaceae; genus Hyphomicrobium_B. The sequence goes on along the minus strand of JANOKZ010000384.1, from coordinate 5,246 downwards.
GGAACCGCTGAAATGATGACCACAGCCTCGGCAAGCGGATACTCGTCCGTCAATGTGAGATCGATCCTGACCGTATAGCCGGGCGGGATGAGCGTGGCGAGATGCCTCGCGGCGCCTTCTTTGAGATCCAGCGTCGGCCGTCCTGTCGGCGCATTGACGACCCCGATGTCCTTCAGGTGCACCCCCGATCTAAATCCAGTTCCTAGCGCTTTGGACATGGCCTCTTTCGCCGCAAAACGCTTGGCAAGCGTCGCGGCGGGATGCGCCTGCCCAAACGCCCGGCGCCGTTCTTGTTCGGTAAAAACCTTCTCGACAAAGCGATCGCCGAATCGTTCGAGAGTTTTTTCGATCCTGCGAATGTCGACGATATCGTTGCCGATGCCGATGATCATGTCGATATTCCTTGGCGCGTTGTTACGCGAGCGGCGTCGCGCGCCTCGTCCATCAGCACGCGCATGCGCCGCACGGCCGGTGCCAGGCCGCAGAAAATTGCTTCGCCGATAAGAAAGTGCCCGATGTTAAGTTCGATGATTTCGGGTATGCGCGCGATCGGTTGCACGTTATCGAATGTCAGTCCATGCCCAGCATGGACTTCAAGACCGGCGGCGGCTGCAGCGCTTGCGGCCGCCGCGTGCCGAGTTGCTTCGCGCGCCACGCCGTCTGCGTCATTGTCTAGCGCCAGATGGCAATACCGGCCGGTGTGGAGTTCGACGATATCGGCGCCGGCTGCCGCGCACGCTTCAATGGTTTTCAAGTCCGGTTCGACGAACAGGGAGACGCGAATGCCAGCATCTTTCAGCCGTGCCACATAGGTCTTGAACGACGGCCCCGCGCCGATGACATCGAGCCCGCCCTCGGTCGTACGCTCCTCGCGCCGCTCGGGCACGAGACAACAGGCATTGGGCAGGTGCCGGAGGGCGATTTCTGTCATCTCCGCCGTCGCCGCCATCTCAAGATTGAGAGGCCGCGTCAGTTCCGATTTCAAGCGCGTAATATCGTTGTCGGAGATATGGCGGCGATCCTCGCGCAAATGGGCTGTGATGCCATCGGCACCGGCCTCAATGGCCTGAAGCGCGGCGCGTATCGGATCGGGATGAAATCCACCGCGCGCGTTGCGCACCGTCGCGACGTGATCGATGTTGACGCCCAATCTGAGTTGGCGTGCTGTTATCTGGGGCAAGTGCGAGGGCATGTCTTTCAAATTGTCCGCCATTTCATCTCGTCCGGCCTGCTGCGCCATGTCATCTTGGGCGCCACGTCATCTTGAGCGCCATATCACTCAAACATCCTCTGCACCTTCGCGATGGCAGGCCTTGAGCGCAAGCCGGCGAGGATGTGATTGAGGTGTACCAAATCGTAGACTTCGACTTCTATATGCATTTCGGTGAAGTCTGCGGCCTTTCGGACCATTTTAAGGTTATCGATATTGCCGCCCGTTTCGCCAATGATACGTGCGATCTCAGCGAGAGTTCCCGGTGCGTTGACGGCTGTAACGCTGAGGCGCGCAGGGAACCTTTCCCGGCGTTCGGGATCGATATCCCACGTCACGTCGATCCAGCTTTCGTGCTCGTAGTCTTTGAGACGCGGCGAGTGAATTTGGAAAATGCGAATTCCTACCCCCGGAGACAACACACCAACGATGCGGTCACCGGGCACAGCCCCGCCCGGCTCGAACAGCACGGGAAGCTGCTCGTCATGACCGCGCGCCGAAAGAACACTATTGGTCTCGTTCTCGCTGGAGCGAAATTTGAGGCTCATCACCTTTTGGATGTTGAACCAGCCCTCTTGGCCCTTCGCCCGCCCAAAGCGGCGCGTCGGCTGGTATGCAGTTGCGGCCGCGCCCGATGGCAAGAGCAATTTCAGCGTTTCTTCGAGAGTCGATTCATTGCGGCTGACGGCAGCGAGAGCATCTTCGACCGTTTTGAGCGCTAGTTTCGGCAAGATGCCCTTGATCTTGTCATCGGAATAGTCAGCGCCCGCGTTGCTCATCGCCGAGACGACGAGCTGGCGGCCGAGCGCCACGCTGCGCTTGCGTTCCGCCTCGCGTGCCGCCTTGCGAATAGCTGCGCGTGCGCGCCCGGTAACGGCAAAGGCTTCCCATGCGGCCGGACGCACATGCGTTTTCGACGTCTCCACCACGACTTCATCGCCATTGCGAAGCCGGGTGTCGATCGGCACGTGCCGGCCGTTGATGAACGCTGCCACCGCTTCGTTGCCGATATCGGTGTGTACCGCGTAGGCAAAATCAAGCGGCGTCGCCCCGCGCGGCAAGGCGATGAGCCGCCCTTTGGGCGTGAAACAGAAGACTTGATCCTGGAACAATTCGAGCTTGGTGTGCTCAAGAAATTCCTCCGGGTTCTCGGCTTCGAGCAACCCGGTGATCATTGTCCTCAAGCGCCCGAACGGACTGTCATCCGGCTTGAACGTCGAAGCCCCATTGAGGGGTTTTTCAATGTCCGGATGGCGCGCTTCTTTGTAATGAGCGTGCGCGGCGATGCCAAATTCGGCCACGCGGTGCATAGCGTGCGTGCGAACCTGTAGTTCGACGCGCTGGTGGCGCGGACCATAAACCGTTGTGTGGATCGACTGATAATTGTTGCGCTTGGGAGCGGAGATATAGTCCTTGAAGCGTCCAGGTACAGTGCTCCACGTGGTATGCACGATGCCAAGCACCCGGTAGCAATCTTCGATCGAGTCGACGACGACGCGAAACGCAAAAATATCCGAGAGTTGTTCCAAGCTGATCTGCTTGTGCTCCATCTTGCTCCAGATGGAATAAGGCTTCTTCTCCCGGCCCGACGCTTCGGCCTTGATCCCCGCTTCGGAAAACTTGCGCGCAAGCGCTTGGCGAATTTCTTCGACCAGCCCTTTGTTGCGCAACCGCAACTCGGATAGCTTGTCGGTGACCGCCTTGTAGGCGTCGGGATGAAGCCAGCGAAACGCGTGGTCTTCGAGTTCTTCGCGCAGCGCCTGCATGCCCATCAAGACGGCAAGCGGCGCATAGATGTCGAGCGTTTCCTCCGAATTGCGCTGACGGCTCTCGGGCTTCATATGCTCAAGCGTACGCATGTTATGCAGGCGGTCGGCGAGCTTCACCAGCAGCACACGGATATCGCTCGAAATGGCGATCAGAAGTTTTCTGAAATTCTCGGCCTGTTCGGCCTTTTTTGATACGAGATCGAGACGTTTGATCTTCGTCAGTCCGTCAACCAGCCGGCCGATTTCGGGACCGAACATTTGGTCGATTTCGGCGCGCGTCGCGTCCGTATCCTCGATGACGTCGTGCAGCAGCGCCGTGGCGACGGTGGCATCGTCAAGCTTCAACTCGGTGAGAATGGCCGCGACTTCGAGCGGATGCGAGAAGTACGGGGCGCCAGAAGCGCGCTTCTGGTTGCCATGGGCCTTCATGGCATAGACATAAGCCCTGTTGAGCAGGGCTTCGTCGGCCTTCGGATCGTACTTGAGAACCCGTTCAACGAGTTCGTATTGCCGCATCATGGCCCGGCGCACTCCTTGGCGCACTCCTTCAAGGGGGCAGCCTAGCCGAAGACATGAGTCGTGTGAAAGAGAGTCGTCACATTGACTGGCTGAGGCACTCTGTCATCAAGTCAGCGCGCCTCAGGACGATCAACGGCCCCGGTCTCGATCGCGTTCACGATCACGGTCGCGCGGATCACGGTCCCGGTCGCGGTCGCGGGGGCCGCCGCCCGATCCAATATTCGCCGACGGCTCAAGTGGTGTCATGCTTTCCAAGCCGCGCAACAGCTGCTCTTCTGTCATGACGTCAACCTGCGTGTCGCTCGATGCATCGTCGCGGCCAAGCGTCGGCGCGCGGCGCTCGGCGGGCAGAAGTGGAGCCGCGACCGATTCCGGTTCGTCGACTTCGGTGTTCTTCTGGATCGAATTGATCAAGCCTTCCTTCATATCCTCTGGCGAAACCGTTTTTTCCGCGATCTCGCGCAGCGCTATGACGGGGTTCTTGTCGTTTTCAGGAGCGACCGTAATCGCGCTGCCATTGGCGATCGAGCGCGCTCTGTGAGCAGCCAACAGGACGAGTTCAAAACGATTTGGAATCTTATCGACACAGTCTTCGACGGTGACGCGGGCCATGGGCTGGACGTCCTTGCTTTAATGGTTGCGAGTGTGTGAGTTGCCGCTATTTAAGCACAGATAGCTAAAAAGCACAAAAAGCGCTGGCAGGCTACTCAACCCGCCGCGCAACGTTCCTGCGACAATTACTGCCACATTATTTTGCAGCAAGCAAGGCGGGGCGGGGCGGGGCGCCGTCTGTGCTCTTCAAAAGAGCTTAACAAGTTGATATATATACGTTATCGTGCCAATATCATCGAAATTCTGGCCTATTTGCTGCACTCGTTGATATCAGTTTTGCATTCCCAGGAGGTTTTCCAACGCAGAGGTTCGGCCGTATATAGTTCCTATAGAGATACAAAAGTGATTGACAGCGGCGACGCGCCGTTACTACGCCCGTACCGAACTGGGCTCGTGAATTTCCACGCTACTCGGCCCAAAGGCCGGATTTAATAGGTGAAAAAATGCACTTTCATGCCAGCGAACGCATCGCCCTCTTCATCGACGGCGCCAACCTCTATGCAACCGCCAAGTCGCTCGGCTTCGACATCGATTATAAGCGTCTCGTGGGGTTCTTCAGACAAAAAGGCCATTTGGTGCGCGCGCTTTACTACACAGCCCTTGCCGAAGAACAGGAATATTCATCAATTCGCCCATTGATCGACTGGCTCGACTATAACGGTTTCACTATGGTCACGAAGCCGACTAAAGAGTTCACCGATGCAACCGGCCGACGCAAAGTCAAAGGCAATATGGACATCGAGTTGACGGTCGATGCAATGCGGCTGTCGGACTCTCTCGATCATATTGTTATTTTCTCGGGCGATGGCGACTTCCGCTCACTGGTCTCTGCTCTCCAACAGAAGGGCAAGCGCGTCAGCGTTGTCTCGACGCTGCAGACGCAGCCGCCCATGGTTGCCGACGAGCTGCGCCGTCAGGCCGACCAGTTCATCGATCTTGCAGATCTCGAAACGCAAATTTGCCGCGATCCAACGAGCCGCCCTGTGCGTGAAGCACGCCCCTTCCCGCCGCGCGGACCGGCAGCCCCCGCCCCTCGCGAATCGAGTTATCAGGACGACGATCTCGCCGAAGAAGTCTAAGTCTTACGACCTGAGGATCAATTCAACATGAACGGGAAGCCTGAGACCAGGCTAAAG
>JANOKZ010000383.1:0-4090 GCA_031419515.1 Hyphomicrobium sp. | reverse complement strand
GACGTCACCCGGCTCCAGCACCATGAACTCCGTGATGTAGGCCAAGAGCTCCGGGATCTTGAAAATCATGGTCGCCGTTGAGCCCTGCTGTTTGCGCGCACCGTTTACATCGAGCGACATGGCGAGGTTGTTCGGGTCTGGCACTTCGTCGGGCGTGACGAGCCACGGCCCAAGCGGCCCAAATGTTTCAGCCGACTTGCCCTTGACCCATTGGCCGTTGCGCTTCGTTTGAAAGCGCCGCTCCGAGACGTCGTTGCAGATCGTGTAGCCGGCGATGTACTTGATTGCATCTTTTGCCGCGACATAGCGGGCGCGCGTGCCGATGACGAAGGCGATTTCGCATTCCCAATCCATGCGATCGGAATTCTTCGGGTACATGACATCGTCGTAGGGGCCGCAAATGCAGGTTGCGACCTTGTTAAACAGAATGGGTTCTGTTGGAATTTCTTGCCCTGTTTCCTTGGCGTGGTCGGCGTAGTTCAAGCCAATAGCCATGAACGTGCGTGTGCCGGAGACGGGCGCCCCGAGCCGTTCGCCTTCTTGGACGAGCGGCAAACTTGCGAGATCAATCTTGCGGATTTTATCGAGAGAAGCCGGGCTCAAATGGCTGCCGGTAAAGTCCGGGACATGCGCCGACAAATCGCGGATCTTGCCTTGAGCGTCCACGATTCCCGGCTTTTCAGTGCCTGCCTCGCCAAATCGAACGAGCTTCATGCGCGCGTGCTCCCGCTGAATATGAATAGTCAGCCAAACCTGTGGCCTAGCTAACTACATCGGCTTGCGGAAATTTAAAGGGGAAAGTTATGGCGCTCAGCCGGCACCCGCGGCTTTGTGGTCAAAGCCGATATTGACTTCGAATTCACCCGGACGCGTGCCTTCCGGAACCGCGAAGGTCACAGTGCGCACCGCAGAGAAATAGCCGATGGGCTTATCCTCCCCGACGGAAACGTCCACCTTCATGGTGTCGGCCGCGACGCGCTCGCGTTTGGCGTCCGTTACGGCGATATTGACCGGGAGAACGATGTTACCCGGCTTACCGCGCGGACCCAGCAAAACTCGCCCCGAAAATCCATATTTCACAGTCACGCGGCCGGGTTCAACTTGGCATTCGCGCGCCGTCTTGGTGATCTCGCCGCGATGCATGATGGCTAGGCCATCGCCGGCCCGGCCTGGTTCGTAGAATGTGATGTTGTTATCGCGCGAGGGCACGATGAAGCGCGGGCAGCCGTGTGCTACTTCGCCGACGTTGGTGCTTCCGGTCGCTGACGGATCATTATTCTTGGCAGCCAACAACAGATCGGCTTCGGAAACGGTGTCGGCTTCAGCCTTCTGCGCCGAGCCGCCAAACATACCGCCGCCAAGGCCTGACGTCAGCGACGACATTCCACAGCCGGCGAGCAACACAGCGGTTGCCACGACAGTTAAAGTGACGGTCACGTGCTTTTTCAAAGCGGTCCCCCTGGGCTCGACCCCAGACCCCTTGTATTGTCCCCGTACCACCGTAGCATCCCTACCGGCCCTGTCTAGGCGCATTTGGGGATATCTCCACTGAAACATAAGGGTTTTTTACTATAATGGCTGACGCCAACATTGACGCCATCCGCCCAACAAAACCGCCAATCACCATACTGCTGGCAGCACCACGCGGCTTTTGTGCCGGCGTCGACCGGGCTATCCAGATCGTTGAACAGGCTCTCGCCAAGTTCGGTGCGCCCGTCTACGTCCGGCATGAGATTGTCCATAATCGTTACGTGGTTGATTCTCTCAAGGCTAAAGGCGCCATTTTTGTGAAAGAACTGTCGGAAATCCCTCAAACCACCCAGCCGGTGATCTTTTCGGCACATGGCGTGCCCAAATCGGTGCCGGCTGCGGCGGAACAACGCAACATGTTCGTGCTCGACGCCACCTGTCCGCTCGTGTCGAAGGTCCATATGGAAGCCACCCGGCATCATGAAAAAGGGCGGGACATCGTCCTCGTCGGCCATCGCGGCCATCCGGAGGTGATCGGCACGATGGGGCAACTGCCGGACGGCGCCGTGACGCTCATTGAAACTGCGGGCGAAGCGCGCGCATTCGAACCAGCAAACCCGGAAAAGCTCGCCTATGTCACGCAGACCACGCTCTCGATCGACGACACGGCGGAAATCGTACAGATCCTGAAAGTACGTTTTCCCGCCATTGCCGGGCCCATCAAAGAAGATATTTGCTACGCCACGACCAACCGGCAGAACGCGGTCAAAGCCATTGCCCAGCGCGTCGATTGCCTCATCGTCGTGGGCAGCCCGCGCAGTTCGAATTCCATGCGGCTGGTTGAGGTTGCCGAGCGGGCCGGATGCCGGGATGCGTTTCTCATTGAACGGGCGAGCCAAATCGACTGGGAACGGCTTGGTCCTCTCAGTAAAGTCGGCGTGACGGCCGGGGCGTCGGCGCCGGAGATTATCGTCGAAGAAGTCATGGACGCCTTCCGCGAGCGCTTCGACGTCACGGTTGACGTGGTGACGACCGCTGTGGAACACGTCGTCTTCAATGTGCCGCGTGAACTCAGGGCGGAAGTCCAAGGCTAGGCAATCGCGCCGGAGCAACAACGGCGTCGCGCAGCGGGGGCGGCATGGCTGTCTATACGGAAGTCAGTGACGAAGACCTCGCGCGCTTCATCGCGAGTTACGGCCTTGGCGAGCTGCTCTCCTACAAGGGCATCGCCGAGGGCGTCGAAAACACCAACTACGTTGTGCAAACGACGTCTGGCCCTTTCATCCTGACGCTGTATGAGAAGCGCGTCGATCCGAACGATCTGCCGTTTTTTTTGGGTCTCATGGAGCACCTTTCCGGAAAAGGCCTGACGTGTCCGCTGCCCGTGCGCGATGCGCAAGGGCAGAACTTGAAAATGCTGTCCGGGCGCTATGCGGCACTCTGCACGTTTCTTGATGGTGTTTGGCCGCGCCGTCCGAGGCCAGAGCATTGCTTCGAAGTTGGCCGCGCCATGGCGAAAATGCACGTCGCCTCAAAAGGATTTTCCATAGAGCGGCGCAATGCCCTCGGGGTCCAGGGCTGGCGGCCGCTGTTTGACAAATTCGCCAGCCGGGCGGATGAAATTTTGCCCGGAATGGAAAAACTGATCAGCACTGAGATTCAAGTTCTTGAATCCAATTGGCCGCGAGGGCTCCCCGAAGGCGTCATCCACGCCGATCTCTTTCCCGACAACGTGTTTTTCATCGGCGTGCGGTTATCAGGCCTGATCGACTTTTATTTCGCCTGCAACGATGCATTGGCCTACGATGTTGCCGTGTGTCTCAACGCCTGGTGCTTCGAGCAGGACTTTTCGTTCAACGTGACGAAGGGCCGGGCGCTTCTGCGCGGTTATGAAGAGGTGCGACCGCTGACGGCACATGAGAAATCCTCCCTCGTGATGCTGGCACGCGGCTCGGCCATGCGCTTTTTGCTGACGCGCAGTTACGATTGGTTGAATACGCCGGCAAACGCGCTCGTTGCCCGCAAAGATCCCTTCGACTATGTGCGCCGGCTGCGTTTCCACCAAAGCGCCAAGTCGATCCGCGATTACGGTTACGAGGCGAAGGCATGACGGTTGCGCGCAAGACGTCTGTAAACAAGTCGGCGGCACACAAAAAGGCGGCCAAAGCAGCGGAGCCAGATGCCGCGAAGCCCGCCCCGGTGGTCATTTTTTCGGATGGCGCGTGCTCGGGTAACCCCGGCCCCGGCGGCTGGGGCGCAGTGCTGATGTACGGGAAGCACCGCAAGGAATTATGTGGCGGCGAAGCGCTGACCACCAACAACCGCATGGAGTTGCTCGGCGCAATCTCGGCGCTCGAAGCCTTGAATGGCAAACGCCACGTCGAGCTTTATACCGACAGCGCCTACGTCAAGAACGGCATCACCGGATGGATCCACGGTTGGAAGAAGAACGGCTGGAAGACGGCCGACAAGAAGCCCGTCAAGAATGTCGAACTCTGGCAGCGGCTCGACGCGCTCGCGAAAGAGCATCATGTCGAATGGCATTGGGTCAAGGGCCACGCCGGGCACCCGGAAAACGAGCGCGCGGATGAGTTGGCGCGCGAAGGCATGGCGCCGTTTA
>JANOKZ010000382.1:0-3459 GCA_031419515.1 Hyphomicrobium sp. | reverse complement strand
CAGCGGGCCAAACGACAAAGCGATTTCCAGGCAAGCCCGAAAAAGTGAAACCTCAGACCTACCGGTGGCTGTGCGTGCAGTTCTTTGCGTCGCCTGATTTTAAGCAGCTCGATGTAAAAACACAGCACGTGCGCAGGCTGCTTCTCGAACATACCTGGCGTGAGCCGATAGCTCCTGGGAGCAAAGAGACATTTGCAGATTTTCCCGTCAATCGAATGACGGCGAAGGCGGTGCGGGTCTTGCGAGATCGCAAGGCTGACTATCCCGAAGCCGCGAATATGCGCATCAAAGCGGTACGACGCGTGTTCAAGTGGGCACTCGAGAATGAGATCGGCAACTTAACGAGCAATCCAACGGTTGATGTTTCCTATTTCAGGCATTCGCCGCAGGGGCATCACACGTGGACAGTCGAAGAGGTCGAACAATATAAGAAGCGCCATCCGATTGGTAGCAAAGCACGGCTCGCGTTAGCGCTTCTCTTGTACACCGGCACGAGGCGATCTGATGTTGTGCTATTGGGGCGACAGCATGCGCGCGGCGGCTGGCTCAAATTCACGGCTCAGAAAAACCGGAGACGTAATCCCGTGACGGTAGAATTGCCAATTCTGCCCGCGCTTCAATCCATCGTTGACGCAAGCGATACAGGCGATCTGACATACCTGATAACGGAATATAAAAGGCCTTTCACGGCGGCTGGCTTTGGCGGCTGGTTCCGCGAGCGATGCGACGAAGCGGGTCTCAACCACTGCTCGGCACATGGAATTCGTAAAGCGGGTGCAAGTATTGCGGCTGAGAACGGGGCATCTCCTCACCAGCTGATGGCGATATTCGGATGGCTGACGCTGAAGGAAGCGGAGCGCTATACGCAGGCCGCGCGGCGGAAGGGTATGGCGCGTGACGGCATAGGATTTCTCATGCGGAAAGAGACGAACAACGAACGAAACTTTCCCACCTCAGATACCGATGACTTTCCCACCGATTGATAGTGTTAGAGAAAAGCGAAAATTGGCGCCCCGTAGGGGACTCGAACCCCTGTTATCCACGTGAGAGGCGGACGTCCTGGGCCACTAGACGAACGGGGCAGATCACGGTGTGCAAGCTATAGGGGAGAGCTAGGAAGAAGGGAAGGGGGCTGACGTGGGCAATAGGCACTAGGCAATCGAAGTGCGTTCAGGTTTTGCGTCCGATTGCCGATTGCCGATTGCCTGCTGTCACGTCCCTCAATTCCGCGGCAGGGCCTCCTGCGGTTTGACGTCGGCAATGCGCTTTCCAGTATCGAGATCGATGACGGCGATACCGGTGCCGCTTGGACCTTCAAAGTGAACGGCAAGCCGATTGCCCGAAATCGAGGTGGAGACGACGCGCGCGCCTTTAGGCAATTCCAGCGCGATTTCACTTGAGCCCGGCTTAGCTGCGGCCGTGGTGGAGGCTCCCGCATTTGCGGCACGCTCTTTGGATAGCCCCATCATTTTCCATGCAATGCCGCCGAGACCAGCGAAAATCAGGAAGCCGAGTGTCGCGACCAGGATCTTAAGGTTGCGCTGCAGGCGCAATTCGCGCATGAGAGCCTCATCCTTGGAGCCCGGCGAGGGCGCGCGAGCATCTATATTGCCCGGTTCGTCCGGCGCGCTCGTCATTTGACTTCTCCCTGGAATTGATTTGAAACCGTCACTCAAAAAAGTCTCGAACACTTTGCCCGTACCCAACGAAAACCAAGTATACCGCGTCAACTCAGAAGAGGTGCAGCTAGGCGACAGCGGTCAACGCCTCGATCGCTGGCTCGCAGGCCGGCTCGCTGGTCCCCATCCTGAGCTCAGCCGCGCGCGCGTGCAGGCGTTGATCCGCGACGGCCAAGTCAGTAACGGCGCCGAGACCATAAGAGAGCCGAACCACAGGGTCAAACCCGGGGAAATTTATTCGCTTAGCGTGCCGGACGCAGAGGACGGCGATGTGGTCGCCGAGGAGATTGCACTTCAAGTCGTCTACGAAGATGAAGCAGTCATCGTCATAGACAAGCCGCCGGGCATGGTCGTGCATCCGGCAGCCGGACATGCGTCCGGTACGCTTGTAAATGCGCTTTTGGCGCATTGCGGAGAGAGCTTATCGGGGATCGGCGGCGTCAGACGTCCTGGCATCGTGCATCGCCTGGACAAGGACACGTCGGGCCTGCTCGTCGTCGCCAAGTCCGACTCCGCACACAAGAGCTTGAGCGAGCAGTTCAAGAGCCATGGGGCAGACGGGCGCTTGCGCCGTGTTTATCGCGCGCTCGTGTGGGGTGTTCTGGATCGCCCTGCGGGCGCGATCGATGCGCCGCTGACGCGGAGTTCCGCAAACCGGAAAAAGATTAGCATCACGCGAAGTTCGATCGGCCGGCACGCGATCACGCACTATCGCGTCATCGAGACGTTCGACGGCGCGGACAAGAAGGGCGTGGCCTCGCTTTTGGAATTGCAGCTCGAGACAGGGCGCACGCATCAAATCCGTGTGCATCTGGCGCATATCGGTCATCCGGTTTTAGGAGATCAAGTTTACGGCACCGGGTTCAAGACCCAGGTATCGTTGTTAACGGAACGAGCCAAAGAGGCGCTTCTATCCCTCGGACGGCAAGCGCTGCACGCCGCTGAGCTCGAGTTCGAGCACCCGGTCAGTTTGGAGCAGCTGGCCTTCGAAAGCGAAATTCCGCATGATATTCAATCTGTTGTTGATGCCCTCCGGGCGCCCGTTGTAGCGCCAAAAAAAACCCGTACTGGCAAAGGAACGGCCGTCGCAACGAAGCGCCGAACGTCAAAGTAGCCACACGGGGGGTGGGTCACGCATCAGTGATCGCGCACACTACTGCCCGCCACCAGAGCAGGGGGATGAAATCTTGCGGCTAACACTTATGTAACGTGCGCCGGAACTGGGGCGTCCTTATCGTTAAGGACTAAAGGGTTTCGCTAACGGAGGGCCGCCTGAACCGGAAACGGGAGAAGGGTGGCGGAAAATGAAATGGCTAGCAGAGCACTTCCGACTATTGCCGGTGGATCGCTCGGTCTGTCGCGCTATCTGGACGACATTCGCAAATTCCCAATGCTGGAGCCGGGCGAGGAATTCATGCTCGCAAAGCGTTGGCAACAACATGAAGACAAGGACGCGGCTGAAAAGCTAGTGACGTCGCATTTGCGTCTCGTTGCCAAGATTGCCATGGGTTATCGCGGCTACGGCTTGCCGATTGGCGAAGTTGTGTCCGAAGGCAACGTCGGCCTGATGCAGGCTGTGAAGCGTTTTGAACCTGACAAAGGTTTCCGCTTGGCGACTTACGCCATGTGGTGGATCCGCGCCTCTATCCAGGAATACATTTTGCGCTCGTGGAGCCTCGTCAAGATGGGGACGACGGCAGCGCAGAAGAAGCTGTTCTTCAACCTTCGCCGCACCAAGAGTCAGCTGCAAGCGCTGGAAGAGGGCGACTTGAAGCCCGAG
>JANOKZ010000381.1:0-10904 GCA_031419515.1 Hyphomicrobium sp. | reverse complement strand
TCGCCGGCCAAAGGCGACAGCATGCATTTTTCGGGCTCGCACCGCTGCGCATACATGCGCCAATGCTACGACGACCCCAGCATCCGGTAAGGCCCCAGAATGGGAGCGGCCGCGCGTGGTTGCGCCGTATAGTTACCGGCCTCTTAGACGCCGCTAATCGCGGCTTCCCCCTTTACCTTGTTAAAAAAAACCGGCTCCGGCTTATCCCCGCCCGCTCCACGGCCCGCATACTCACGTCCGTTTGAACGGGGGGATGATGTTTGCACTTTTGGGAATTGCCCGATGCCGATTGCCGATTACGCCCAGCGACTGTTGGACCTGGCCGAGACGGTTTACCGCTGGCTTGGGCAGATCTCAGATTTACAGGGGGCAAAACGCGAGAAAGTGGCGCTCTACGCCGAGGAGATCGCCGCCTCGCTGGCCCGGGCCACGCAAGCTTTCGCCCAACTGGAACGGCAACCCTCGGATAAACAACAGATTCTCGCAGCAGCCCGGGAACTCGGGCGGATCGCGGGCTACGTCGATACGATTGTTGCCGCGCTTGCGCACCATCTTGACGGGCGAAAGCTGGCGGGCGTTAAAAGGCGCCTCGAACATCTGCAACCTTTCGATCCGGATGCCCTGATCGCCGAACGCGGTGCCTTTGCCATCGCCAACCGGCAGATATCGGCGGAAGGATTTTTCCGGGCGCTCGCCGACGCGCTCCGCACCTGATACTAGACCGAACACGGCCGCATGAAACTTAAGGACACTGACGCGACATGGACAAGTTCACGACGTTGACCGGAATTGCGGCGCCCCTGCCATTGCGGAATATCGACACCGATATGATCATCCCGAAGCAGTTCCTGAAAACGATTAAGCGCACAGGGCTTGGCAAATCGTTGTTTTACGAAATGCGCTTCGATCAGGCCGGCAAGGAAGTCTCCGATTTCGTCTTGAACAAACCGCAGTACCGCAAGGCCGAAATTTTGGTGACAGGAGATAATTTCGGCTGCGGGTCGAGCCGCGAGCACGCGCCGTGGGCCCTGCTCGATTTCGGCATCCGCTGCGTCATCGCGCCCGATTTTGCCGATATTTTTTACAACAACTGCTTCCAGAACGGCATTCTGCCGATCCGGCTACCGCAGGCGGACGTCGATAAGCTCATGGACGACGCCAACCGCGGCGCTAATGCCACAATCACGATTGATCTCGAAACACAGGAAATTCGCGGACCTGACGGCGGCGTCATCAAGTTCGAGATCGACGCATTCCGCAAGCATTGCCTATTGAACGGTCTCGACAACATCGGTCTGACTCTCGAGAAGGACAAATCGATCGAGGCATTTGAGGACAAGGCTGGCGTGTCGCGTCCGTGGTTGTAAGAAGCCGTCTCGCCCGTGGTTGTCATGGCTGCTACGCCGCCGCGCCGCTTATCGGACTGAAATACCCCGCTACTACCAAATCCACGTGATGCCAATGTTATTGGCCTGACGGAACAACGGAGAGACACAATGGCAAAGTTAATTCACTCGATGGTGCGCGTGATGGAAGAGGCAAGGTCCGTCGCGTTTTACACCAGCGCTTTCGGCCTCAAAGTCGCCGACCGGCTCGACTTCCCGGATTTCACGCTCATCTACCTGTCGAACGCTGAGCAAACATTTGAGCTGGAATTGACCGTCAACAAGGGCCGCACCGAGTCCTACACGCTTGGCAACGCATATGGTCATCTCGCGATCTCAGTTGAGAACGTCGACGCCGAGCGCGCTCGCATCGAGGCTCTGGGCTATACGCCGAAGAACATCGTCAACATGGCGTATGAAGGCAAACCACTCGCCAAGTTCTTCTTCATCGACGATCCCGATGGCTACAAGATCGAAGTCGTCGAAAGAGGCGGCCGCTGGCTGTAAGCGGTCAAGCTGGAAGCATCGGAAAGCCTGAAAGGCGCGGAAACAACTTGCGCCTTTCTCAGTTCAATCTGCATCCTGAGCCAAGATCGCTTTCGGCAACCCCGGAAAGCGTTTCTCAAATCCGGGGTTGGTCGCTTTGTACGTTGTGCGCCCTTCTTGGCTCGTGCGGATGAGGCCTGATCCGTGCGGCTATTTGAAGTGAAACGGCAGCATCGATACTGAACGCTATTCGCGACCGGAGCCCAAGATGTCAACCATTGCTTTAATCACAGGCGCCAACAAAGGGATTGGTTTTGAAGTCGCCCGTCAGCTTGGGGTGACCGGCATCACCGTTCTCATCGGCGCTCGCGGCAAAGGCCGGGCGGATGCAGCTGTCGCCGCCTTAAAGAAAGACGGGATCGCCGCCCACGCAGTCGAAATCGATGTCAGCAACGAAGCGTCTGTTATTGCCGCCGCCAAGAAGGTTGGCGAGGACTTCGGCCGCATCGACGTCCTCATCAACAATGCCGGCATCATGACGGAAATGGCAGCCGGCACGCGGCCTAAAGATCTATCGCTCGAGACGCTCAAGCAGACTTTCGATACCAATGTTTTTGGCGCGTTCGCTGTGATCAAGCACTTCGTGCCGCTGCTTAAAAAATCGAGATCCCCGCGAATCATCAACGTGTCGGCGACGCTCGGTTCTCTGACGGCCATGTCAGACCGCGGTCATGCCATGCATGGGGTAAATTTTGCCGCCTACAACGCCTCGAAAACAGCGCTCAATGCCTTGACCGTGGCATTGTCCAAGGACTTGGCGGCCGAGCGCATTTCGGTGAACTCGATTTGCCCAGGTTGGGTCAAGACCGACATGGGCGGCGAGAGCGCACCCCGCGACGTCACCCAAGGCGCCGGCATCATCGTGACGCTCGCCACGTCTGGTAATCCGCCGACCGGCACGTTCGTCGATGAAAACGGCAGCGTCGCCTGGTAAGGCCCAGCGGAATTTCGAACTAAAAGCGGGAGCCGCGCGCGGCGACGAGGGCGCCTGTCAGAGCTTCAGCGAGCTCCTTCTTCTCGTCGTCGTTCAAGAATTGCGCGAATAAGACCTCTCGCCCTTGTGCGGCGAGGCGCAATGACGTTCGCCCGTCTGGCCGGTCTTCGGTCAACAGGACGCGCGTCCAATAAGGATTGAATTCGAAGATTTCCTTGTTGCCAGCCGGGTGAACCCGCGTCAGTTGCAACCTTTCGGGCGAGAGCTCAACGGTCTCATAAAGCCGGCCGGAGCGGTAATTGAGCTTGAAGGCCCAATAAATGAGCGCAACGTCGAGCCCGAAGAAGCCCATGACCGGCCAAGCGCCGATGAGCAAGAACACGAGCCCCATCACGAAGCTGACCACGCCAATCGCCGACATCAGGATCAGAAACCCGCGCGGAGACAAAGACCGGTGGGGATGCAGCACGAACTCGGCCGTGTTTGGTGATTGTTTTTGACTCCTGTTGATGTCCATTACTCGCCCCGACCGCTGTCTCGTTCAAAGCCACGTTCAAAAGCTGCTATTCGTCTCTGGAGCCGCACCATCCATGCCAGCCAAACGCAGCACTTCCAGCAAGTTGGCCCCCAGAACGCCGAGCATCCAGCCCGTGGCCGCCAAAGGCAAGACAAGAGTGGCAAAGCCCAATGCACGAGGCAAAGCAAAAGAGCTTACGGCGCAGGAAATTGAACAGATCTTTACTACTTTTGCGCGGGCCAATCCCGAGCCAAAAGGCGAACTTGAGCACGTCAACATTTTCACACTTCTCGTTGCCGTGGTGCTCTCGGCTCAGGCCACCGACGCTGGTGTTAACAAGGCGACGCGCGCATTGTTCCGAATTGCCGATACGCCGCAAAAAATGGCTGCTCTCGGAGAAGAGAAAATCCGTGAGTACATCAAGACAATCGGCCTTTTCCGGAACAAAGCCAAAAATGTCGTCTTGCTGTCCGGGAAGCTCATCGCTGAACATGGAGGCGAGGTGCCAAGGGGCAGGGCCTCCCTTGAGGCTCTCCCAGGCGTCGGACGCAAGACGGCTAATGTCGTCTTAAACATCGCCTTTGGCGAGCAAACGATAGCCGTCGATACGCATGTGTTCCGCGTGGCCAATCGCATCGGTCTGTCGCGCGGCGCGACGCCGCTTGCGGTTGAGACAGACCTAATGCGCGTTATCCCTAAGGAATTCCTGACGCACGCACATCACTGGCTGATCCTGCATGGGCGATATCTGTGCAAAGCCAAGAAGCCGGAATGCTGGCGCTGCCCTATTCGCGAACTCTGCAGATACCCCGAGAAATCGCAGAAATAAGCTTATAACGAGCGATTTTGACGTCTCATTCCCGGGGCAAACACGCTCTCCCGAAGCAGCAATGGTTGCCAATCGATTAAAACCCTTCGAAGCATTCTTGGCAAATTCGCCGCGTATTCTTGGCAAGCCACGAAGGGGTTTTTGTTTTTTGTGTCCTACGAATGGCATTGTGGGAAATGTTATTCGCGGGCGTTGAAAATGGCCGTTATCACTGGAACCAAGGCGAACGAAGTTCTAACCGGCACGACGGCGGCCGATTGGATAGATGGCGCAGCGGGCGATGACCGGATCAACGGTGATGCGGGCGATGACATCCTCAACGGCGGGCTCGGCAACGATACGCTCACGGGCGACGCCGGCAACGACACGCTTTACGGCGGCCTTGGTAACGACGGTTTTTTCGGCGGCGGCGGCAACGACACCATCTATGGCGAGGACGGCACCGATACGTTGTACGGCGACGGCGGCGACGATACGTTGGACGGCGGAGCAGGCAATGACACGCTCAACGGTGGCACGGGCAACGACCAGTTCTATGGCGGCGCAGGCACCAACATCATCAATGGCGGTGCCGGAACCGATACCGTCTACATCAATTTGACTTCGGCCGGTATCACGTCAGCCGTTCTTGACGATTTCACTCTCTGGTCGAACTGGATGGAAGACCGCTTGGCGAGCGCGGGCGACTCTTACGCGGTCCTCGCGGCCCAGACCACGACGGGTGCCGTCACGCTCTCGTCCATTGGGTTGACGCTCAGCGGCATTGAATTCTTATCGATCCGCGTTGACGGCGTACTGACCAGCATTGAGGATCTGTACGCCTTCGGCAATCAAGCACCGGTATCCGCCGCAACGGCATCTGCATCGACAGATGAGGACACTTCGGTCGGCGGTTTCATTGTTGCATCGGACCCCAACGGCGATGCCTTGACGTGGACGGCACTCGAGGGGCCGACACACGGATCACTTGCACTCGACGCGTTGACCGGCCAGTACACGTATACCCCAACCGCCAATTTTAACGGCAGCGACAGCTTCCAAGTCGCCATTCAGGATCGCTTCGGTGCGACCGCAGTTCAAACTGTATCGGTCGGCGTCGCGGCTGTGAACGACGCGCCCATTACGAATGATGTGGCCGCAATCGGCACGGATGAAGACACCTCAATCACCGGCCAGGTTGTCGCTTCCGACATCGACGGCGACATCCTTGGGTTCGCCGTGGCGCAGGACCCGGCGAATGGAACGCTGTCTCTCAATGTATCGACGGGCGAATATACCTACATACCTGCTGCCAACTTCAACGGTAGCGACAGTTTCAAAGTGGTTGTCGCGGACCCCTCGGGCGCAACAGCCGTTCAAACAATCACCGTTGGCGTTGCCGCTGTGAACGATGCGCCGGTCGCTGATGCCGCCGCCGCACTCTCCACGAACGAAGATAATTCGGTTTCCGGCGCCGTTGCAGCGTCCGACGTGGATGGCGAAACACTTGGCTACGCCGTCGCACAAGGCCCAAGCAACGGAACAGTGACGCTCAACACCGCGACCGGCGAATACACGTATGCACCGGCTGCAAACTTTGCAGGCGGCGATTCGTTCGATGTCGCGGTTGCCGACGCTTCCGGTGCAACAACCCTGCAGCGCGTCAGCGTAACCGTCAGCGCCGTCGCGGATGTGCCAACACTTGCCGTGGTCAATCCAATCATCGTGCCGGCAGGCGTCGTTCTTGCGGGACTCAATTCTGCAGAAACTCTTACAGGTAGCGCTGGCAGCGACACGATCAACGGCAACGCCGGAAATGACATTCTGGACGGCAACGGCGCGACAGCCATTACGGTCGGCCTCGATATCGCGTCTGCTCTCGGCGCCGACCTCGACGGATCAGAATCTTTGTCATTGCGTATCGACAACGTGCCTGTTGGCGGCACATTATCTGCCGGGATACAGAACCAGGACGGGTCCTGGTCGCTAACGGTTGCGCAACTACCTGGTCTGACCGTTTCCGCCTCCGTTACAGGCGGCTTTACACTCGCGGTGACAGCGACATCAAGCGAGGCCAACGGCTCGACCGCAACCGCAACGGCGTCCATCGAAGTCATTTTGAGCCCCGACGCCAACTTCATGTCGGGCGGCGCGGGCAACGACACGATGACCGGCGGCACCGGCAACGATACAATGTACGGTAACTCCGGCAACGACACGATTTCCGGCGGCAACGGCAACGACCTCATCTACGGTGGCAAAAACAACGACATTCTTTCGGGTGGCGCGGGCGATGATCGCCTCGACGGCAACTCGGGCGACGATACGTTTTATGGCGATGCCGGCAACGACACCATCATCGGTGGATCGGGCTTCGACACGCTCGATTATTCAAACGCTCAGAGCGCCATCAACGTCGATCTCAGCAAGAAAACAGTGACCGGTCTCGCATCTGGCAACGACACGATCAGCGGCATCGAAAAAATTATCGGCTCGGCCTTCGACAATAACTTCAAGGGCAGCAAAGACGCTGACCAGATGGACGGCGGCGCGGGCAACGACTGGCTGCGCGGACTTGGCGGCGCGGATATTCTGAAGGGCGGCGCGGGCAGCGACACATTCTTCTGGGAGAAGACAGACGTCGGCGCGAAACTTGGCGTCGATCGCATCACTGATTTCGGCGCGGGCGACGTTCTCGATTTCAAAAAGCTGGTCAGCCTTGGCACCAAGCCGCTCGGCGATTTCGTCAAGGTGACGGACGGCGCTGCCGGCAGCACGATTTCCGCCAAGGTCAACGGCGTGTTCGTTGACGTTGCCGTGCTCGATAACGTGCATGGCACGACGGCCACCGATCTCCTCGCCAACGGCCACTTGCTCGTCGGATAAATTCGACCGTTCAATCGAGCCGCATGGCGAGACCGGCTTTGGCCATGTGCGCCTTGGCCTGACCAATCGTGTAGGTGCCAAAGTGGAAGATCGAGGCCGCGAGCACCGCGCTGGCGTGGCCTTCTTTTACTCCGTCAACCAGATGATCGAGTGTGCCGACGCCGCCGGACGCAATGACCGGCACGGAGACCGCGTCCGAGATCGCGCGCGTCAACGCGAGATCGAAACCGGCTTTGGTGCCGTCTCGGTCCATGGACGTCAGCAGAATTTCGCCCGCACCAAGTGCGACGACTTCTTTTGCGTATTCAATCGCATCGATGCCGGTTGGTTTGCGACCGCCGTGGGTGAAGATCTGCCAGCGCGGAGGCTCGCTGTCTTTTGAAACCTTCTTGGCATCGATGGCAACGACGATGCACTGTGCGCCGAATTTTTCCGACGCTTCCTTGACGAACTGCCGGTTGAAGACGGCGGCCGTGTTGATCGAGACTTTGTCGGCGCCTGCTTCCAAGAGCCGGCGG
This sequence comes from Hyphomicrobium sp., assembly GCA_031419515.1. Lineage (GTDB taxonomy): Bacteria > Pseudomonadota > Alphaproteobacteria > Rhizobiales > Hyphomicrobiaceae > Hyphomicrobium_B. Next base: position 3,310 of record JANOKZ010000381.1, on the reverse strand, counting down.
ATATCGTCGACCGTGCGCACGCCGCCACCAACTGTCAACGGCATGAAGCAGCGCTCGGCCGTGCGCTCGACGATATCGAAAATCGTAGCGCGATTATCGACGCTCGCGGTGATGTCGAGGAAACAAAGTTCGTCGGCGCCCGCTGCGTCATAAGCGGCGGCCGCTTCCACGGGGTCGCCCGCGTCGACGAGATCGACGAAGTTGATGCCTTTGACGACGCGGCCGTCCTTCACGTCGAGGCAGGGGATGATGCGCACTTTGAGGGTCATGCTTTTCCCCGGGTGTCTGACGTCATGACGCTGTCATTGGCGGCATTGAAAAGACAAACTCTGTACCTGGCTCTCGGGAGTGAACGACAATCGTCGCATTCACCTGTTTCGCGAACGTTGTGACGATGCGCATGCCCAGTCCCTTCGCATTGTTTATATCAAAGTCTGGCGGCAGGCCCGCGCCTTCGTCGCGCACGGAAATTACTATTGAATCATGGGTATGGCGATTGACTGTGATCCAAATCTTCCCACCTGTCACATTCTTGTACGCGTGTTTGGCGGAGTTGGCGATCAACTCGTTGACGAGCAATGCGATGGAAATAGCACGGTCGGTAGGAACAAGAATTCCGTCAACGGCATCGGTGATGACTTCGCAATTAGCAACGCTTTCATCCAAATCTTTGCAGATGGCTTCGATGTACTGACCGATGTCCATCAGCTCCATGTGAGACCCGTAGCTCAGTCGATCATGCGCTTTTCCAATTGCCGCAATGCGATTTGCTGCCTCATTCAAATAGCCCGTTAGTTCAGGGTTCCCGATATCGCGCGCCTGCAAGTTTAGCAAACCAGAGACGATCGCGAGGCTATTCTTGACGCGGTGGTTCATTTCCTTGAGCAGAAATTGATGCTTCTCGAGTGCAGCATTCAGCTTTTGCTCGTGCCGTTCGCGCTCGATCGCCATACCCAAAATGTTTGCCGCACCTTGGAGGAACGCTAAGTCATGTTCCAGAAATTCATAGTCCGAGCGGCTGTCCACCTCAAGCACACCAAACGGTTTCCCCTCGCCTTGAAGTATGACGTTCATGGCGCGTCGAATTCCGTGCTGTTCTAACAGCTCCGAGGTTCGGAAACGTTCTTCGTTCTCAAGATGGTTCGAAATCACAGGTTTGCCGGTCCGCAATGCAAATCCGGCTGGCGATTCGAGGTCGGCGCCAACAGATGCTATCCCCACGACGTCTGCATTCCAGCCCACGCCTGCGCGAACCAGCAACCGATTACTGGACGGAATGTGTTCCAGTACTTTGCAGAATTCGACGTCCAGGCCCGCCGCAGTCAACCGTGCTGTTTCGTTAAGCAACTCATCAAAGGATACGCCTTTCAGCGCCGTAACGCCAAGTTCAGCCAGCAGTTCCTGTTGCCGAATGCGAACCTGCAATGCGCGCATACCCGTCTCGGGACTATCCCCGGACGGGTTTGGCTCGATGATTGGCGTATCGCTGTTACTGGTAACGCCCATAGGGTCAATCCTTGATTATAACAAGTTGGGCCACAGTCAGACCGGGCTCCCGCACTTCCCTATAGAGCAACTGACACACTTGGAGCTGGTGATCAAATTAAGGACAGCAAAGGCACTGGATTCACTATCGCGCAACCGCCGATTCCACTGATGTATTGCGGCTTCCGGAATGCAGTCCAACTGTTTCGGGGACGGCCTTCAGGGGTCTTGATCGGTTTGCACCCCATCATCCCAAGAGAGTGCACGTTGACTTGCCGGGGGTTCACGGCGCGCTTTCAAACAAAAAACCGCCCCGCACTGGCGAAGTGCGAGGCGGGTGCGTTGTGTTGCTTGCCACCCGTCATCCCGGATGCGGTGCAGCACCCTTGTGGTGCACCGCTGATCCGGGATCTTGTAACGAGCGGGATGCCGGGCTCAGATCCCGTGTCTGCACCGCAACGACGAAGGATCGCTGCGATGCGCACGGGATGACGGGTGAATGAGATTAAGTATTCATCGGCGTTGCGAAGTAGCGATAGCTGTCGGCGCCGGTCTTCGCGAGATTGCCAAGGCCCGGGAACGGGAAATGGAAGCCGATGAACGGGATCTTGTCGGTCGCCAGCATGTCCCAGACCTTCAAGCGCGTTGCGACGGCTTGCTTGCTGTCCATGTCGTAGACAAACTCGATCTTCGGCGTTTCGACCATGAGCACGTAGTGGTGACCGACGTCGGCCGTGACGGCGAGCGACTTGCCGCCGGACGAGACCATGAAAAGCGTGTGGCCGAGGGTGTGGCCCGGCGCGTCAACCGCGGTGATGCCGGTAATGACTTCCTGGCCGCCTTTGATGAACGTGATCTTGTCCTTGTGCGGCATGAGATTGGCACGGGCAAGTTCGATGAACGCCTTGAGATCCTTGTTCTCGAGGTTCTTCTCGTCCGTCCAGAACTTGAAGTCGGCTTCATTGACGTAGACTTGTGCATTCGGGAACACGCTCTTGCCCGCCGCATCGACGAGGCCGCCGGCGTGGTCGGGGTGGCAGTGTGAGAGAATGACCGCATCGACGGCCGCGGGATCGATGCCTGCGGCCTTCAAGTTGGCTGGCAGTCGTCCCTGGTTCTCGCCGAACATTTTCGAGGCGCCCATGCCAGTGTCGATGACGGCAAGTTTTGAGCCCGTGTTGACGACGGTGATGTTCTGCTCAAGCACCATGTTGTCGGCGGCAAGGAAGTTGGATTCGAGGCGCTTCGCCATCTCTTCCATGGTCTGCTCTTTCATCAGTTTGCGGCCGTCGCCGAAGCCGAGCGGGCCATCGGAGATAACCGACACCTGCATGTCACCGAGCATGTGATGATAGAAACCAGCAGGCTTCGCCGTGGCGATGGGGGCCTTTGCCTGAGCGGCGACGGGTCCGAGCACGCGCGTTGAGAACGCGGCGGCAAGTCCGCTTCCGGCAACGGCAAAAGCCTGGCGTCGTGAAAGGTCGATTTTCGACATGGTTGTTGTTCTCCTGACAACGTGGGTGCGTGAGACGTGACGGGACGTGACAAAAGGCGTGTGAAGCGCCGCCGCAAATCGCAACGCCGCTTCAAAAATCACGTGCTCGACTAACGTAGAATCGTGGCCTCCGCGCGTCCATTGGCGCATGCCAGCCATGCAAGCTTTCACGATCATCGAGCCGGTTTTTCATAATTAACTGAAGTTTTCGGCCGGGCGCGGTATCGGGGTAATACTTCGGGCTCTCGCACGATTTCGTGAGGGGTGGTGCTGCTGCTGAGTACTGCGACGGACGGGGCCAAACCCAACATACCGCGTTCACCGTGCGTG
>JANOKZ010000380.1:0-1657 GCA_031419515.1 Hyphomicrobium sp. | reverse complement strand
GAGAGCGTGAACGGCAAGCGCAGCAGCTTCAGCCCCGCCCTTGTAGCGCTTAAACTTCACCTCATGGGTTTCATCAAGCCGCCGTGCCAGCCGGCGCCGGTTGCGGCGGCTTCTGGAGGAATAACGCTGCTCGTAGGCGGCAAAATCCGGTGCGCTCGTTAGATCAAGAAATGGCGCGACTTGCTTGTTCGATGAAAGCGCTCCGATTTCGTCAAGGAGGGGTGCGATGATGGCATCGGCGCGCACGCGGCGCAAACGCACGACGTCGCCCCGCGCGTGAGCCTTGAGAAATTGCCAGCCGGCTCTCAAGCACTCAAGCGCGTCCGGAATGTTGTCGATCAAAACATCGCCGTACTGGCTGACGGGTTCTCCCATCCAGAAAATCTGCGTGATCCCGCGTACCCGCTCGGAAACGAGTGGCCATAGCATGACGAGCTTTCCGTTTCTGCGGCCAGCGACAATGGAAAGCTTGAGGCCCCTGATCCCGCCCGGCGCATCGTCGAGGTAGTTGTTGGCCCAATGCCAATTCCAATTGAAGGACTGGAACACTTGGGCTGATCGGCCAGCGCGTTCGAACAGCGCGTTCCATTCGACTTCGAGTGCATCGAATGCGGTGCGAGCGGTAATCAGTTCGATTCTAATGTCGGCGATGTCAGCGCGGCCGGCGGCAGCGGGATTAGCGTAACATGACGCGGTCTCGCTATGCGGCTCGGGACCAAGATGAACGGGTGTGTGCTTCAAGGGTGTCGTGGCAATCATCGGGACCATCGCCGGTTTAACTCATGGGATCGTCGCAGACCCCTGGCCGAAATCAAGCAAACGCCATGCCATGGTGGTAAATTGCTTTTGTTCGCCGAATGCGCGCCATTTTAATGACGGGAAGGGGCGGAAACGTCTGACAAAGAACTCAGAATGAGAATTCGCTTGCGCCGATATGGTGCGGTCGTGAGACAAGGTTAACGGTTTCAAGATCGCGTCCGTAGATCCGAAGCCGAACCAATCGGCTTCATAAATATCAGATCGCCGTCACCACTCGTTCACGGGCTTTTGGAACTTGCTCATTCCTTCCGTGCCGCCACTGGATCCCGAACCCAAGCTGCCAAACAAACCTTCTTCTTCCGGTTCAGGCTCGGGAGGCGCCGGTGCATAGTCACCGGCCAGATGGCGTGTCAGCGCGGTCTTGATCTGCGCTACTTTCTTCTCGGTGCAATAGATTTCGCCTTGGGTCGCCACGGCCCGGCTTACACCCTTAAATGCAGTGTCATAGACCTGCGTGATCTTAGCAGCGTCTGCGGGGTTGGCTGCCGTTTCCGCTGTGAGGAACTGGGTCCTCATCTTTGCAGGATCGACATTAAATCCGCATTTGAGTGCCCGCGCCGACGTAGTCCCGACCTGGAGAGCGCGTGAAACCGTATCGTTCTGACCTTGAGCAGGCTCTGGCGCCTTCGCGCTATTGCCGTCCATCAGCGCACTCGTCGTCAACGGACTGCCGCCTGAGCATCCCCCAACAAGTATCGTTCCAATGAGAAATAGAATGACGTGGTATTTCATGGCCGTGTGAACCCCATCCGGCTGACCCTTCAACACGATTGACCCTAATGCGGTCTGTGGTCAACTACCCCGGTTCGTTGTTCCCACGGCAAACAGCCGTTTTTGC
>JANOKZ010000379.1:0-2883 GCA_031419515.1 Hyphomicrobium sp. | reverse complement strand
CCTAACCCCTCCCCGTCGAGGGGAGGGGGATTCACGGCGCTGACCACACAACAATCTCGGCGGCGCAACTGCGTCGCGTGCTTCGGAGAGTGTGAGTTTCGTAAGGTCGGTCACGAGACGATCCTGATCCTTGATTACGTCAGTTGGTGAAAGGTCGCAGCAATTGCGCCGAGCCCAACCGCAATCGAGAGGCAAGGGCGCCCGAGCATTAGGACTAAAGTCAAATTCTTATTGGGCATTGGCACGCCGAATTCTGCTTCAGTCTCCTTGATTGCTGGCCAAGGGGCTTGGAAAAAGATCGCAATCTCAAACAGGCTAACGGCTACCAATAGTCCGCCGGACAATCCCAGTAGCAGCCACCAGTTAAAAGCCGCCGCCATCACTCCACCACCTTCGGCACGACGAAGAAGTTGTCTTCTGTCATGGGCGCGTTGCGCGTGACGTCATCCGCCTTTTCGCCGTCGGTCACTTTGTCTTGGCGTTTTTTGAGTGCAATCGGCACCACGCGGGTCATCGGCTCCACGTCGTCGGTGTTGACCTCGCCTAGCTGCTCGACCCACTGCATGATGCCGGTTAGCTCTTTTTCCAGGCCCTTGGCTTCTGCGTCAGTAATTTTAATGCGCGCGAGCCGCGCAATGCGCCGGACGGTCGCTTCGTCGACCTGCATGAAAATCGTCCTCACCGGTTGGGGAATAGAGTCGGTATCAATGCTCTCTTAACGGCATACGGCGGCCTTGTGCAACCCGAAGGCGCCAATTCGGGCTTCCTTCGTGGGAAGTTCGCGAAGTGCCGCAGGACGGGCAAGCGAACCCCGGTTAGGCTATCAAGCCACAAGCGCGGCCAAGAGGCAGAAAATGGACGAGAAAACTACAGTTGCACCCGGCACCTCGACCGAGGATGTGGACAACTTTATCGGCGCCCTTGCCGCCCGATTAGGAGGCAGCGGCCGCCTCATCGGCATCGACGCCGGCACGAAGACACTGGGCCTCGCGCTCTCGGATGTGACGCGCACCATTGCCTCGCCCTTGGAAACAATAATTCGGCGCAAGTTCAGCGAGGACGTGGTGCGGCTGTTCCAGTTGACTGATGAGCACAAGGTCGCTGGTCTAGTTCTGGGGTTTCCCAGAAACCTGGATGGCACCGAAGGTCCCAGGGCGCAAGCCACCCGCGCACTTGCCCGCAACCTCAACAAGTTATCGTCTCTGCCTATCTTGCTATGGGACGAACGGCTGACGACCGCCATTGCCGAACGCATGCTCATCGACGCCGATCAAAGCCGCAAGCGCCGCGCCGAAGTCATCGACAAGCTTGCCGCAACAGTCATTTTGCAGAGCGCACTCAACCGATTGCGCCAGATTGCGCACTGATAAATAGCCTTCGCGCGTCCTAGTGCGAAAGTTTCATTGAGCGCGTGCAAGGGCTTCACGCTTCCGTCTTTTGGCCGTCGCATGCTCGCCTCATTGGTCAACCAGTTTGCATCGTGGCGGGAGGGCGTCGCGAAATGCGTTGGCCGGGTCAAATTAGTTATGGTGCAAGAGTTCAAAGTTCCCGAAGGGCGCGCGGACGTGGTGCGCCGGAAAACCGCTACTCCGCTGCCGGAAATTTTGGAGCGGTCCGTCATTCGTTTTGCGCCGCATGCGCGGCGTGAATTGCGCCGGCTCATCCGCTCGTCGCGCCGCGTTTCCGAATTGGCCAGCATATTTCCGGGCGCACTGTTCGCGCTTGCCACGCGGCGCGGTCCGGCCGCCACCCGCCTCAGCGCTCTAGCGGCAATCGAGAACGGCGCGCCGTTGAAAACAGTCGCGACGGCGCTTGGTCTCCCCATGTGGATGCGCAAGCTGCCACCCGAAGCCTTCGACGCGCTGCCCGAGCGTCTGCCGATGGGAGAGAGCTTCGCACGCCACGTGGCAAACCGCATGCCGCGCACGATTGACGAAAGCGCCATGTGGCTCAAGACGCTTCTGTTCGCTGAACAAGCGTGCAGCGCGGAATTCGCCATCTGGCTGGCCGGCCAGCCAATCTACACGGACGACGGAGAACCGCACAAACTCATCCCCGTGCTTGCGGCTTATGCTTGGTATTCGGGACAACTGAACTCCCAAGCGCACCGGCTGATCGTTGTGCCGTGGCGGCCGGAGATTGCATTTGATACGGCGCTCTGCGCCGCCAAGAGCTGGTTCAACCGGGTGCGCCTCGTGCTTCAGCTGCCCGATGGTGTGCTGAGCGATAGTTGGTTGAAACCCGGGGCCGCGCTCGGCTACACGTTTGAGCCGCTGCTCGATCAGAAATCCATTTTGAACGAAGCGCACTTCATGCAGAACTGCGCCGATCAATATGCCGAACGCATTGTGCGCGAAAAATGCCGGCTGTTCTCGGTCCGGCGCAATGGCGCGCGCGTCGCGACATTGGAGGTCGGCCCGCATTCACGCGAAACCGGGGTCCTCGCCATCAATCAATTGAAAGCGCGCCACAACATGGCAGCCAACGCCGAAGTCTGGCAGGCGGCGTACGCCTGGATGTCGAGCCAGCAGGCTCTGAAGCGTATGCCGCCTCTCGCCATGACCGAGCGCCATTGGGACCAAGCCGCATGGCGCGATTTGCTGAAGCCCTACCGCGACACGCACGGTGGCGCTCCCTGGTTTGACGAAAACGCCTCGCATCTTTTGTTCGCCGGGCTCGATGCCGATCTCTGCGACCTCGCACGCCGCGGCGGCGTTTCGAGCTGGCTGTTTACGTGAGGGTTTCCCCTCCCCAGCGGGGAGCAGGGCTATCGCATTTGGCTGAGGAGGGCGATGAGATGAGCGTCGTTCCAGGCGGCTTTTCGCAATTTTCCGGCCAGCGACCCTTTGGCCTTGTCATGGCGGACGATGTTAAGTGCAAGCC
>JANOKZ010000378.1:0-12593 GCA_031419515.1 Hyphomicrobium sp. | reverse complement strand
CATTAAGAAATTTGGTTCTGACGACCGGGGCGCGGTTGCGATTACCTTTGGCGTGATGGCCATGGCCTTGTTCTTCATGACAGGCGTCGCCGTCGATTACTCCCGCGTGATGAACGTGCGCGGGCGCCTTGTCGAAGCGGCAGACTCAGCCGTTCTTGCGGCTGGTAAGGCCCTGCTCGCAGGACAATCGGAAAGCGCCATTCAGACGCTGGCGCTCACGTACTTCCGCGAGAACGTCAAAAATATTTCAGAGTCCGCCGAAATTGGCGAGCCAACGATCAGCATCGATGCCACGACTGGTGCGGTCAACCTCGACGTCAAAGCAACAGTTGATATGACACTCACTGGTCTTGGCGGCTTCCCAACCCAGGACGTTGCCATTGAGAGCCAAGCCGTGTTTTCCACGCGCGACATTGAAGTTGGCATGGCGCTGGACATTACAGGGTCGATGGGTAACCGTCCTGCTGCGGGCGGTGAAACCAAAATCGCAAGCTTGAAGAAGGCGTTCGAGAAGTTCGCAACCCGGCTTATTCCCGAAGATCGCAGCGGTACGCAGCAGGTTCGCATCGCATTGGCCCCCTATTCCGCTTCGGTCAATATGGGCGGCTTCTACAAGGACGTGACAGATCCGAAAGTCAAGAAGACCGACACTTGCGTTTCAGAACGCAAAAACGGCGGCGCCACCGATGAAACAGGAATCTTCTACGTGAAGTCCAACGGTGCAAACGATGTAGACCCAGAAGAAGGTCTCCAATCGAACGCCTTTGCATGCCCCATCCCAACCATTATACCGCTCACCGATGACCGCGACGAATTGATCAATAAGGTCAACACTTATCAACCCACAGGTTGGACCGCCGGTCATCTGGGAGTGCAGTGGGCTTGGAACCTTGTTTCAGACAATTGGTCTCTCGGTGGCAGTGTCCCTGCCAGCTACGGTGAAGTCGCTAATGGAAAACTCTTGAAGGCGGTTGTGCTCATGACGGATGGCAGTTTCAATACGGCCTACCATGGTAATCAGGCATCGAAGCAGGCGATCGAACTGTGCAACGCCATGAAAGCGCCCGGCAAAGACGTCGTCGTATTCGCGGTCGCTTTTGATGCCCCTGCGAATGCCCAGAAGACGCTCAAGGCCTGCGCTACGCCCGGAGCCGGATACTACGCCAACGCATCGAACGCCGAAGAATTGGAACAGGCATTTAATAATTTCGCCGGCAAGCTAACCGAACTTCGCCTCTCGAAGTAATCACTGACACGATCACTGCGGCAAGTCCCACACTTGCCGAATTTGGGCGCAGCCTTTCGGGGCTTGCGCCCTTTTGCTTTTGTGCCGGCCAGACGCCGCAAAAAACCCATAACTGAACCGCATCACCGGGGCGCACTCTGATTTCGATTCCCCAGAACGAGTATCATCCTCTGCATGCGCAAGCCCCGGCATCTGCTCTCACGCCTGCTGCTCCTCGTTTTGGTTCCGGCTGCACTCTTTGCAGCCTTCTGGCTTGGCCTCGTGCCGCAGCGCTTCAGCCCCTTAGCGCCCATCAACCTCAACGAAGCGAATTCCTACTTCCTCAATATGCGGCTCGCGGCCCTCAAGGGCGACGCCAACCTTTGTCATGCCGTTCTAAAAACCCCGCTCATCGAGGCCCATGCCATCCAAGACGAGCCCATCAAGAACGGCTGCGGATGGAAAAATGCGGTGCGGATGTCTCATGCCGGCGGCGCGAAACTTTCAGCCGATAAAGTCACCTGCGAAATGGCGGCAGCGCTGACCATGTGGCTGGAACACGAGGTGCAACCCGCCGCGGAGCGCCACTTTTCTATGCGTGTGACCAACGTCAAACACATGGGCACATACGCATGCCGCAATATTGCCGGCAGCAAATTCTGGAAAGATTTTCGCAGCCAGCACGCAACCGCGAGTGCGATCGATATAGAATCCTTTACGCTTTCCGATGGGCGTTCAATCTCTATTTTAAGACATTGGAAAGGAGATGCGCCTGAAGCGCGCTTCCTGCACGACATTCATAAGCGCGCATGCCGCTATTTCCGCGTCGCCATTGGCCCCGATTTCAACGCCGCCCACGCCAATCATTTTCATTTTGATCGCGGCGCGCTGAAAAGTTGCCGTTAGGGGGGCAGCCTTCTTTACTACTTTCCGGACTTAACATTTCGTCAACCATTACATTGAGGGAGACCGGAACTCTCAACGCTTCGCATGCGAAATAGACGGTTTTTTATATAAGTTCCTTCAGTAATGGCCGGAGCACAACGTGAGAACTCCTGATCATGCGCAAGTTGATGACAAATTCGCAGGCATTTACCCGTGACGAACGCGGCAGCGTGACGATACTGTTTGGTTTGAGTTGTATCGTGTTGTTTGGCGTCATGGGTATTGCAATCGAATCTGCGCGATATCAGGATGTTGCAAGCCGGGCCCAGGCCGGTCTGGATGGTGCCGCTCTCGCCGGCGCAAAACTGCTTGGGGATGACGATGTCTCCACCAGCGACATACAAGACCGCGCCAAGCAATACTTCGACGCGGTTATCGCAACGTTTGGCGTGGATACCGCATCCATCTCCCCCTTACAGGTCGCCGTGGATCGCACGACAGGCGCGGTCGAATCGAGCGTACAGATCAAGGTTCCGAATTTCTTTGGGACAATCATGGGTCTTGATCGCCTGACGACCATCAACCGTGCGTCAAAAGTTGTCTATGACATGCAAAAAACCGAACTCGCGCTGGTGCTCGACGTCACGGGTTCTATGAATAGCAAGAATAAACTTGGCGACATGAAAGCTGCGACTAGCGACATCATAGATGCGCTTCTCGATAAGAGCATCAATGAAAGCAACACGCGCATCGCCGTCGCTCCGTTTTCTGCCTCTGTCAACGCCGGGTCCTATCGCGACGACGTCGCAGACACGACCAACGCCGTCGCCGACGATTGCGTCATCGAACGCGCTGACGCAACGGATGCTGCGCCAGCAGGCGCCAATCGCTTGAAGACAGCGCCGTTAACGCCCTCGTATGGCATGTACGGTTGCCCCGACGCGCCCATCATACCCCTGTTGGGCAAGAGCGAAAAAGATACCTTAAAGAATACCATCAATTCTTATGTTGCGACCGGTTGGACCGCCGGTCATATCGGCTCTGCTTGGGGCTGGTACCTCCTGTCTCCGGAGTGGAACGGCATATTCACAGGCAAGAGCAAACCGAACAATTATGATCCCGAGAAAGTCATCAAGGCGGTTGTTATCATGACGGATGGCGAATTCAACGCCGCTTATCTTAATGGCGATCTTGCATCAACCGATCCGGCACAGGCCGATCTCTCCTACGGGCAATTCCAAACTCTGTGCACGGGAATGAAGGATAGCGGCATCCGGGTTTTCACCGTCGGATATGACTTGCCTGCAGCGTCTCGGGCCCTGACCGAACTGGAAACATGTGCAACGACAGGCGATTTTTACGCCGCCGCCGCCGGAAATCTCAAGAAAGTTTTCAAGGATATCGCCGATTCTCTGACCGCGCTGCGGGTCAGCGGTTGATCGATCCAGGCAACGTGCAAAACTAAAAGTGGCATGGCCGCGAAGCCATGCCATTTCTGTTTCAAGCGTGCTTCGCAGCGTTCAAGACTTCCGGTTTTGCCGGTTGCCGATCAGATCATCGACGACCGCCGGATCGGCGAGCGTTGAGGTATCGCCGAGGCTGCCAAAATCATCCTCCGCGATTTTGCGTAGAATGCGGCGCATGATTTTTCCCGACCGTGTCTTCGGCAGACCCGGCGAAAACTGGATGAGATCCGGCGAGGCGATCGGACCGATTTCCTTGCGCACGTGCGCGACCAATTCCTTGCGCAGCGCGTCGTCGCCCTTCTCGCCTGCGTTCAAAGTGACATAGCAATAGATACCCTGCCCTTTGACATCGTGGGGATATCCGACAACGGCGGCTTCCGCGACTTTGGCGTGAGAGACAAGCGCGCTTTCGACTTCGGCGGTGCCCATGCGGTGGCCCGAGACGTTGATCACGTCATCAACGCGCCCCGTGATCCAATAGTAGCCGTCTGCGTCGCGGCGGCAGCCATCGCCGGTGAAGTACATGTTCTTATAGGCCGAGAAATACGTTTGCTCGAAACGCTCGTGATCGCCATAGATCGTGCGCGCCTGACCCGGCCAGCTGTCGAGAATAACAAGATTGCCCTGCGCTGCGCCTTCAAGAAACGCACCCTTGTCATCGACGAGCGCGGGCTGTACGCCGAAGAACGGGCACGTTGCAGATCCCGGTTTCAATGCTGTCGCGCCGGGGAGCGGCGTAATTAAGATGCCGCCGGTTTCCGTTTGCCACCACGTATCGACGATGGGACAGCGGGCATTGCCGACGACGTGATGGTACCATTCCCAGGCTTCCGGATTGATGGGTTCACCCACCGAACCGAGGATGCGCAGCGACGCCCTGCTGGTTTTTGTCACGAGGTCGTCGCCGAGCCCCATGAGTGCGCGGATGGCGGTCGGCGCCGTGTAGAAGATATTGACCTTCCACTTGTCGATAACTTCCCAAAAACGCGATGCTGTGGGGTAGGTTGGGATGCCTTCGAACATCAGCGTCGTCGCACCGTTTGCGAGCGGCCCATAGACGATGTAGCTGTGGCCCGTGACCCAGCCGACGTCTGCCGTGCACCAGTAGATGTCGCCATCATGGTAGTCGAACACATATTGATGCGTGATTGACGCGTGCAGGAGATACCCGCCGGTCGAGTGCAAGACGCCTTTGGGCTTTCCGGTCGATCCTGACGTGTAGAGAATGAACAGCGGGTCTTCCGCGTTCATTTCAACCGGCGGGCAATCGGCAGCAACCGTCTCAAGCTCTTCGTGCAGCCAGAAATCGCGCCCCGGCGTCCAGGCAACCGGGTTGCCGGTACGGCGCACAACCAGGACCTTTTCGCCGCCCTTGCATTTGGCAAGTGCTGCGTCCGCATTCTTCTTCAGCGGAACGGGCTTGCCGCCGCGCAGGCCTTCGTCGGCCGTGATGACGAACTTTGAGTCCGCGTCATCGATGCGGTTCTGCAGGCTGTCTGGAGAGAACCCGCCAAAAACGATTGAGTGAATGGCGCCGACACGGGCACATGCCAACATGGCATATGCGGCTTCCGGAATCATCGGCAGATAGATGGTGACGCAATCGCCCTTCTTGACGCCGTGCTTCTTCAGCACATTAGCAAATTTCTGCACGCGCTCATGCAGCTGGCGATAGGTGATCTTTTCGCTTTCAGCCGGGTTGTCGCCTTCCCAGATAATGGCCACCTGGTCGCCCCGGGTCGCGATGTGCCGGTCGATGCAATTCGCGGCGATGTTCAGCGTGCCGTCTTCGAACCACTTGATCGACACGTTGCCCGGCGCGAACGACGTGTTCTTGACCTTGGTGAAGGGCTTGATCCATTCCAGCCGCTTCGCCGCTTCGCCCCAAAAACCGTTCGGGTCCGTCACAGACTTGGCGTACATCTCGCGGTATTTGGCGTCGTTGATGTGAGCATGAGCGGCAACGCCAATAGCCACCGGATAGACTCTATCGGTCATTCTCCACGTTCCTTCCAGATGGCCGCTTCGCCGAGCGGCACTTATTTTTTATGACAATGGACCACAACTATGCGCTTTGACTAGCGTCCTCTCAAATTGCTCGAAAGTCGAAACGTCGAAAAAGACGCAGCCGCCTAGAGGCCCCATAAGCCGAGTATGGCACCCTGCAAAGCCAGGACTGCCAGCCAGTGTCCGCCGTCGATGACCGTCAGAGACCGTTTCGCACCCTGGAAACCATGGTTGACGAGCATGGTCGTCATGACGAAGCCGAGCCAGCAGAGCGCACCGGTCAAGACCCCATTTTTGAGTGTAAATCCGGTCGCGCCGAGATGACCCATGACGCCCGCAAGTATGAGCGCCATGAGGACAAGCGCGACAAATGTAATAACCATCTGCCCTACCGGCATGGCCTGATCCTTACACTCTTCAGGCGACTTGCCGAGAGCGGCCATCCACTGTTTTGAAAAAAGCATGCCGTACCAGACCCAGCCCAGCATGAAGCTGGCGACGGCCGCCGCCAGAACGGCAACATAGTTGATACCTGCAAATGTCATGGCCACTTCCTCCTTACTTAAAACCGAATTCAATATGCCGAATACTATCAGAGGCGGCGGGCCCTGCTCAGTCTGACTTTCGCCTAAAGCCGCCAAACGGCCGTTTTTTTGATCTCGGAGTCCTCAAGTTCGCGGGTTACTGGGACCTGGTATTCGGCGATGGCGGAAAATCGCCCGCGGGGAAAGTAGTTACGCTGTGGATCACCGATTAGGATAATGGCCCCGAGCCGGCCAGCCGCTTCGATGAAAGCGAGGACGCGATCCGCAAGCTGACGCTCATAAAAGAGGTCGCCGACGAGTACCACGTTGATCGGGACAGGCGGCTTGGTCAGAAGGTCTTCGTCTGTGATTTCGACCACAACATTGTTTGCCGCCGCATTGAGCAGAACGGCGGCGAGTGCCAAATGATCGATATCGGCTGCGATGACGTCGCGCGCACCAGCTTTCTTCGCGGCAATCGCCGTCAACCCCGAGCCCGTGCCGAGGTCGAGAATGCACTTTCCCCGAGTGAGTTCTGGATTGTCGAGGATGTAGCGAGCCAAGGCCTGCCCGCCAGCCCACGCGAACGCCCAATAGGGCGGTGGCACGTTGATCTTGCCGAGTTCTTCTTCTGTCTTTTTCCAAATAGGTACGGACTCGTCCGCGAGCTGCAGGAAGATTTCGGGAACCAGCGGAGGCGCGGTTGCTCTGGTGTTGGCGCGGATGAAGGCGTTGACAGCGTGTGAGTCGGAGACGTCGAGCCGGGCTGCAATCATTTTACGCGCGGCTTTTTCACATCAAACGCGCCCATGCGGCAGACTTCAAGCCACTCATCGGGGGTAACGGGTTGAACCGAAAGCCGGGAGTTTTTCACAAGAACCATATTGGCCAATCGCTCGTTGAGCTTGATGCTATCGAGCGTAACAGGTCTTGGCATCGGCGCCACGGCTTTGACGTCCACACACTCCCAAGTTCCAGATTCGGCCGTGAGATCGGGATGGGCAAGCGCGATGACTTCGCAGATACCTGCAACTTCCTTGCCGATGTTCGAGTGGTAGAAAAAACCGAGATCGCCAAGCTTCATGGCCCGCATGTTGTTACGCGCCTGATAGTTGCGCACGCCGTTCCACGGTTCGCCGGCTGCACCTCTAACGACGAGATTGTCCCAGGAAAAAACGTCGGGTTCGGATTTGAGGAGCCAGAATGTTGGACTTGATTTTTTAAGAGACGCTCTGGGCTCCCCTGCAACAGTTGAATTCTCTTTTTTCCTATTCACAACTGTTGCTTATCATTCTATCATGCATCTCAGTACGCATCAAGTCGGTGCCTCCTATATCGCCGTTGCCGTGTGATGAAGGGGTCTGACTTAATCGGTCATCACACGGCCGGGAGTCGCATCATGCCCAAACACTGTGTATCTGCTAATGAATTCGCCATCAAGGCGCTGCGTTGCCCCGAGGGACAATCGCCAAAAGATTTACCCCTCGGCCGCTGGACCGATGTCACCATAGCAGACGCGCGGCGCCGCAAAGCCGAGGCGGTCGCCGCCGTCGCGTCAGGCGACGACCCTTGGCACAAGCGCCAAGAGGCGCGAAGCTGGGAGCTCTCAGAAAAAATCAAGGTTCCGCCTTTGCCATTAGCGGTTGAGTTGAACCTTGGCAGTGTCGTTCTTAAAATGTTGCTTAGCATCAATGCCGATAAGCATCTTCAGGCCCGACAATAAGCTGGAGCCGTCGAGCCAAATTTCCGCCCGGTCCGCGTCGAAGCGCAAAAGCCGAAGCTTGGCGTCGGTCCTGCCGCCGGGGAACCAGGCTGCGACGAACGGGGTCCATAGCGCATCGATTGTTTTTGGATTCATATCCAATGTAATCTCGCCATGAATCGCCGCAAACACGTCATGGCCTTTAGCGGCGAATGTCGCAACCGCACCCCGCTCCCTGGCTACATTCTCGACAATTGTACTGTCGGAAGACGCAAAAAACCAAATGGCTCCTTGCTCGTCTAGCAGCTGTGCGGTCATGGGCCGGCTATGCCCTTCATCTATGCCGTATAGCCCAACCATCATCGTCATGTCAGACTTCAACGCTTTCCAAAATTTCGATTCTATTTCACCGGTCTTCGGCACCACAGTATCCTTATGATCTAGCCAAGTTCATTTTCTTGCATGACTACTCATGCGCGGCAGTGTTTTACAGCCTCAACATGAGCGATACTTCCGGCGTGGATTTGGAATGGCCGATACCAGAGATCATACTCGATTGTCTGTCGGAGCTGCATTGGATGGAACGAGACCCGGCGCTCGGCGTGTAAGTCTCTAACTTTCACTCCGGTACGTCGTGCAGCGGGTCGAGTCTGTCCGACTAACATTGTGCGTGGCTTGCTTCGCTACGCCCATATTTTGACGCGGCGGGTGCTAGCACAGACCCCGAGTGGCGCCCGAGTGTGATCGCAAAGAGATTACAGGATACCGGTAAGATGGAGGCCAACTATCAAGACAATCGGCACGCCGGCAAGCCAAAGTATAATGTCTCGCATTTTCATCACTCCACATGATCGTACCGTTGACATCGAACGCGTTACCCCTGTGCAGAGTTCCAGAACTTTCTGTTTTCATTCGTCTCTTTGCGCTGCGGGATCCCGGGCTGCGCCGCCGGGTGCCGAGACTCGCTTGAAATGGGCATTAACCGTGAAGTAAATCGTGATAATATTGGAAAGATCGGCGTGGGATAGGTTTAGGGTTATGACGTGACTCAGTAGTCCGCATGATGTTAGGCGCGACACGGCACACGGCGATGAGTTCGGTCTTGTAGATTGCTTGCAAACCCAAAATCGGGGATGGCCGCTTATGCCAGACAATGAAAAGCCCCAAGGCCGCCAAAGCGCCGGCGGAAGCCCCGTCGGCTTTTCCGAAACCGACGCGGCTCTGATGCAGTCGAGGGGTGTAATTCGCGCCAGCGACGCGAAATTGCTGCTGGGCGCCGCCGTTGCCGGCCTTGGCCTGGGCGAAATGGATTATTTGAACGACACGATCACGCTCGACGATACTGCAGCTGAACTTTTTGCGCTCCCTGCGAATATACCTATACGGCGCGGCGACGTTCATGCCCGATTTCATCCTGATGATGCGGCCGCTCTTGCAGCCAAGATCGCTGACGTTCTCAACCCGGCTCGCAACGGTTTCATGGTTGCCGATCACCGCGTGCTCAGACCGGATGGCTCAGTGCGTTGGGTGAGCGCGCGTAAGCAGGTAGAATTTGCGGTGCCCAACGCCAGCCGGGCTAGGCGCGCCACGACCGGACTGCTCGCTGTGATCGACATCAGCGAGCGCATCTCCGCCACGCAATCAATTCATGACAGTGATCAGCGTATGCGTCTGGCAACGGAAGCGACAGGTGTCGGCATCTGGGAATGGAATTTAACCACGGGACAGATCCGGTGGGACGCACAAGTTTTTAAGATCTACGGTGTCACTCCAACGCCAGATGGCCTTGTCGACTACAGCACGTGGAGCAACTCTGTCCTGCCAGAAGACTTGCCCCGCAGCGAAGAAATACTACAAGAAACAATCCGCAAACTGGGACGCAGCACTCGCGAATTTCGCATTCTACGCAACGACGACAAACTTTGCCGTGTCATACAAGCGGTGGAAACCGTTCGAACGAATGCCGATGGACAGGCCGAATGGGTCGTCGGGACCAATCTTGACATTACGGGGCGCAAGCAAGACGAACAGGCGCTGGCGGCAAGCGAAGCCCATCGCCGGACTATTTTTGAAGCGAGCCCGGACTGCGTCAAGGTCCTCAGCCCCGACGGTCGCATTGAACAAGTGAATAACAACGGCCTACGCTCGTTAGAGATCGACGATTTTAGTGCCATTCGAGGCAAGCGATGGAGCGCGCTATGGCCGGAGGAGATGAGTTACACCGTCGATCAGGCAATTGAGGAAGCAAGGACCGGTCGAACAGCGCATTTTTCCGGCTTTTGCCCGACAATGAAAGGCGCACCGAGGTGGTGGGATGTCATTGTGGCTCCTGTACTTGGTCCGGACGGTTCGGCCGTTAATTTGGTCGCGTCGTCGCGCGACATTTCCGATTGGAAACACGCAGAGACCATACTGCGACAGAACGAGAGTTTGTTTTACACCCTCATCGATGAAGCCCCGATGGGAGTCTATTTGGTCGATAGCCAATTCCGGATGCAACAAGTCAATGCATTAGCACTCCCGGTTTTTGAAACCGTCAGACCGCTCATCGGCCGAAATTTTTCTGAGGTCATAAGTACACTTTGGGGAAGCGAACTCGGCGGGCAGATCGCACAAATCTTCCGTCACACACTGGAAACAGGCGAGCCTTACGATTCGCCGCCATTTACCGAACAGCGGGCTGACATCGGGGTCGAACAATCGTTCGAATGGCAGACGAAGCGCGTGACCATGGCCGACGGAAAGCACGGCGTGGTGTGTTACTTCCACGAAGTTACTGAGCGCCAACACGCCGCAGAAGCGTTACGGAAAAGCGAGGCACGTTTTCGAGCGACATTCGAGAATGCCGCTGTCGGCATAGCCCATGTTGGACCCGACGGCACCTGGCTGGACGTCAACGAGAGACTTTGCGCGATTGTTGGATATTCGCGCGACGAGATTCTTGGCAAAACGTTCCAGGACATTACCCATTCCGACGATCTTGAGGCCGATCTCGATCTTGTCGGCAGAGTTATCGCAGGCGAAATTGACTCCTACGCGATAGAGAAACGCTATATCCGAAAAGACGGATCCTTGCTGTGGGCTAATTTAACCGTCGGCGGCGTACGTAATGATGCCGGTCAGATCGAATATTTTGTCTCGGTGATCGAAGACATTTCTGAACGAAGGAAGGCGGGACATGCTTTAATCGAAAGCGCCAACCGGACCGAACGTGCGCTAAAGGCCGGGGGCTTGGGCGCATGGGAACTCGATCTCCTCACAAACATCGCGCGGGGTGACGAACGCATCCGCCTGATGTTCGGTGTGCCAAACGCAGACATCAATCAAGAAGAGTTCTTATCTCTCGTTCACGATGATGATCGCAGCACCGTGCAGACGGCGCTTACACAAGGTGCGGACCCTGACGGTGATGGACACTTCCGGTTTGAGTATCGAATTCGCCGCCGAACCGACGGAGTTGAGCGCTGGATGAACTCAGAGGGACAAATTCTTTTTGACAACAGACGGCCGGTACGCGCCGTCGGCGTGACTTACGATTTCACCGAACGCAAGCGCACTGAACAGCATATCGCCCTCCTGATGAGGGAGGTAAATCATCGCTCTAAAAACTTATTGACCGTGGTGCAGGCTGTGGCCCGGCAGACGGCGCGCAAGAGCGACCCGGCAACGTTTGTGGTGCAGCTGTCCGAACGCATCGAAGGCCTCGCTGCCAGCCAAGATCTTCTGGTCAAGAATATGTGGCAAGGGGTTGACGTGGCCGCCCTCGTGGAAGCCCAGCTGTCCCATTTCAAGGATCTTCTCGGATCGCGGATCGTCGTCGATGGACCGCGTGCCGAAATAACACCTGCGGCAGCGCAAGGTATCGGCATGGCCCTTCATGAGCTGGCCACCAATGCTGCGAAGTATGGGGCACTCTCGAATAGTACCGGGCGCGTGACGATCAATTGGCAGATCGTTGCCCACGACCCGCCAGAGTTTCTGATGACGTGGACCGAGGAGGGTGGCCCGCCTGTGGAAGCACCAAACCACAGCGGCTTTGGTCAGATGGTGATCGGGCGAATGGTAGAAGCAGCAATCAATGGTAGAGCTAAGATTGAATATCGCGAGAGCGGATTATTTTGGACGCTGACTGGGCCTGTTGAGAATTCTCTGGAAGCAAGACGCACAAAGTAAACCTGCCGGACACAATGCAGAAGGCAAAATTCTGAAGCTAGTTGCCGTTCAAATAATGATGATCGCCAAAAAATACAATGGGCTATGCCGAGCGGGGCCAGCCGTTTCCAGCTGGCCCCGCGCACACCGTGCTCTTGATTGCCGATTACCGGGAGGTACCCGAGCGATTGCGCCGGTTTTCATTCTGGTCGGAGAGATTGGCGTTTTCGTTTAACCCTCTCCAGCCAGCCTGGGCATATTCGTCTCTCCGGCGGACGGTATCTACAGGGGCGTACTGACGCAAAATTCCATCGGCCTCTGACAGACGATCATCGCTTGTCGTCACCGTCACCAGTGAACTGCCGCGGCGGATGCCTTCGGCATAGACGTCAGCGTCCGCTTCATCGATGCCAAAGTCGGTCAATGCTCCGACCAGCCCGCCGGCCAACACACCGCCGGTACCTGTCACGATGGTGGTAGCCAGCATACCGGCGCCGACAAGGGGGCCGATACCTGGGATGGCCATGACACCAAGTGCGGTCAAAATGCCAGCCCCTACGCCGACAGCCCCGCCAACTTCCGCACCGGTCACAGCGCACGACGATTGCGTTCTCTCGTCCGTCACGGTGCCA
>JANOKZ010000377.1:0-3756 GCA_031419515.1 Hyphomicrobium sp. | reverse complement strand
TTTCAGGAGACGAGCCGACGAGCGAGAACGCGCCGAAGTTCAGGTGAAACAGGAAGGGAGATGGGTTCAAGCGGCGCAGCGCGCGGTAGAGCGCGAACGAGGGGAGTGCAAACGGACACGAGAAGCGCTGCGAGAGTACGACCTGAAAGATATCGCCCGCCTTGATGTACTCTTTCGCGCTCGCCACCATGCCGAGATACTCGGCTTCCGTCGTGTTCGAAACGGGTTCTGGCAGTTCGAGCGTGTCGAGACGCGCCGCCGTGGAATGGGGGAGAGGTGAATCGAGTTTGGCGACGCCGTGCGCGATACGCGCCAGCGCCAAGTCATAGGCGTCTCGCGCGCTGATCTTGCTGTCCGGCCGGACGGGCGTGACAACCAGCACCTCGTCTTTGACGCTATCGAAAATCAGCATCAAAGTCGGACGGATCATAATGGCGTCGGGAACTTGAAGCGCGTCGGGCTTCATCTCGGCCAAGTTCTCGATCAAGCGAACCGTGTCGTAGCCCATGTAACCGAACACGCCGGCGGCCATGGGCGGTAAGCCTTCCGGCAAGGAAATCGCGCTTTCGTCTAGCAGCGCGCGCAGGGATTGAAGCGTCGGCGCTTTGTCCGCAACGAAGGCGCTCGCGCCTTCTTGTGCCGTGCGATTGATTTCGGCTTTCGGCCCATGCGCGCGCCAGATCAGATCGGGCGCGAGACCGATCACCGAATAGCGCCCGCGCGTGGCACCGCCTTCGACGGACTCGAGCAGGAAGCTCATCGGCTGGCCGTCGGCGATCTTGAGATAGGCCGATACCGGCGTTTCGAGATCGGCGACAAGACGTGTGAAGACGACTTGGGCGGCGCCGTCCGAATAGCGGCGCTCAAATTCCGCAAAGCCCGGTTGGATGCCGATGACGTTCTCTGTCGGCAGAGAAGTCAGCGGTTTATTCAGTGGTTCGGATTGCGGATTTGCCGTTGCAGGCTTCTTTGACGTCGGCACGGGCTTCGTGTCTCCCGTCACTGTTCCGTAATGCCAAGCGCGCGTTTCAACTCGGCTTCGTTGACATTGGCGCCGAGCCTCGACTTCAGGGCTTCGGTGTACTCGGTCAACACTTGATTGGAGAGATCGAGTTCCATCGCTTTGGCGAGCTTTTCGAGTTCTTCCTTGGTTGGTGCCGCGGCTGGGCTGACTTCGACGACGCGGAAGACCGTGCGGGTCTGCTTGTCGGAGCTGTCGGCGGACCCTGCTTTGCCTTTGGCGAGCACGAAGGCCTGGGCGATTGCCGCTTCTCCTAGTCCTTGCGGAATAGTGGCTCGTGTGATGGCCTCGGTCTTCTGCGAGGTGCCACCGGCTGCCGCTTCAAGCGCCGACATCGGTTCGCCGGCATTGACGCGCTCAGCGAGTTTCGCCGAGAGTTCCGTTAAAAGTCGCACGCGCTCGTTTTCGAGGTGGCGCGCTTTGACTTCGTCCTTGACCTCGTCGAACGTTTTTTGCTTCGGAGCGTCGGTCGAGAGGGTGTTGACCCAGGCATAACCGCCGTCGGCAAGCTCGGCCGGCGGCTGGTCGGAACTGCCATCGGGCGAAAACGCCTGATCAACGATCTTGGAGATGTCGGCCCGGTCCATGACGGGTTTGTTGTCAGGCGTCATGCCGCGACGGTCGGAGGCTGCAACTTCCGTGTAGGTGAGTTTCAAGATATCGGCGATTTCCTTGAGGGTTTTTCCGGCCGACCGGTTGTCGTCGATCTCGTCGTGCTTGGTCTGGATGAGCGCTTTCGCCTTCTCGGCCGCGAGCTTGTCTTTGACCTGGTCTTTGACATCGGCCAGCGATTTCACAACGCCGGGTTCAATCTGCGTGACGCGCACCAGCACCGTCGCAAAGCGGCCCTCGACAACGTCCGAGATCTTGTCCTTCTCGAGCGAGAATGCGGCATTGGCAATTTTTGGATCGATGAGTGCCTTCTTGGCGATCAAGCCGAGATCGGCGTCGGTATCCTTGGCGCCGGCTTCCTTGGCCACTTCGCCGAACGACTTCGATGCGTCCTCAAGGGCTTTCTTGGCGGCCTCCGCCGACGCCTTGTCCTTAAAGGCGATTTGCTGCACGCGCCGCTGCTCCGGCGTGTTGAAGCTTTCTTTGGTTTCCTCGTAGGCCTTGGCGATGTCTTCGTCCTTGATCTCGACCTGCTTCTTCAGATCGTCGAGCGACAAGAACAGCGTTTCGAACTTGCGATATTCCTGCGTCATGTAGTTCGATTTGCCGGCTTCATAGAGTTCCTTGAGTTTGGCTTCGTCGGGTTCCGCGACCGTGACGGATTTTTGGGCGTCGAGATTGAGCCATTCGATGACGCGCTTTTCTTGATTGTAAGCGTGCATCGTCTCAAGCATGGGCTTGGGTACGGTTTGACCTTTGACAAAGGCGCTGAAAACTTGCGTCCTCAATTCATCTTTGCGGCGCAGTCTCAGGAAACCCTGCTCGGTGAGGCCGATTTGGCGCAAAATGCCCGCAAAGTTTTCCTTGGAAAACTTTCCCGTTGCGTCTTTGAAATCGGGATCGTTGGCGATCATATCGGCGAGCGTCTTGTCGGAAAGCGCAAGACCGAGGCTGGTTGCATGCTGTTCGACAGCCGCACCGCCGATCAGCTGACCAAGCACGCGGCGATCAAGTCCAATGGCGCGACCCTGTTCGGCCGTGAGGCGATTGCCGGCTTGGCGCGAGAATTTCTCGAGTTCGCTTTGGAAGGCACGGCTGTATTCTTCGGCTGTAATGCCCGTGTCGCCAACCTTGGCAATGGAACCGCGGCCCCAGCCCGTGAACACGTCTGCGACGCCCCAGGTGGCGAATGCAAAAACAAGAATTGCGAAAAGGAGCTTGGCCACCCAAGTTTGGGCGCCGCGTCTCATAGCCTCGAGCATGGAGGATCGTTTCCCGTGGTTCCGGGCGCGTCCCAAAGGCCCGCGAAGGGCGGGCGGGGTGCGCCTGCAAGTGAAAAAGGTCAGCGGCCCGCAGGTGACGGGCCAAGCTGGCGTGATATGAAGCGCAGCCCGGTTCCGATTGCAAGGGCGGGGTGAGGGCGGGTATCCAGGGCATCGGGCCAGGATTGGGTCTGGATAGAGCCAAGATACTGCCAAGATCGGATTTGGAGCCCTAACCGGCCCCATCAATTGCGACGAGAATTGGTTTCCAGGCCGCGGTGTTTGGTATCCGGCAAGCGGCTTACAGGAGGCATAAACCATATGGCCGGATCTATCGCGGGCCCAAAGCCGCTGGTGGCGGGCAATTGGAAGATGAACGGCCTCAAATCGGCCATCCAGGAGGCGCTGGCGGTGCGCGACGCGGTCTCTGGACCACTCGCCACGCTTCCCGTGGACGTCATGCTAGCCCCGCCTGCGACCCTTCTCATGGCTATGGCTGAGGCAGCCCAAGGTGGCGCGCTGACGTTTGCCGGGCAAGATTGTCACGCTAAGGTAAATGGCGCTCATACTGGGGACGTCGCCCCGGAAATGCTGAAGGAGGCCGGAGCGTCGGCCGTCATTGTTGGGCATTCGGAGCGGCGCGCCGATCACGGAGAGACCAGCGACGTTGTGCGTCTCAAAGCATCAGCCGCGCACCGGGCCGCGTTGATAGCGATTATTTGCATTGGTGAAACTCAGGGCGAACGCCAGGCGGGCCTGACACTCGCTGTGGTGGCGCGGCAACTCAAAGGCTCGCTGCCGGACGACTCAAATTCGGCCAATACCGTCGTCGCCTATGAGCCGGTCTGGGCCATCGGCACG
>JANOKZ010000376.1:0-3908 GCA_031419515.1 Hyphomicrobium sp. | reverse complement strand
GACTAAAAGGAAGAACAACACGTAACTCAACACGCCGTATATTCCAGTAGCATATTTGCTACCAGGGAACGCGAAGTAGACCACTAACGATCCGAGCATCCCGGGCAACAGATACAGAAAGAAGACAACCAGAAACCCGAGAAACAATTCTTTGCCCGTGCCGGTGTATTCGAGGGGCTCGCCATTCAATCGCGTGAAAGACCAGATGCGGCGGCGGACTTCGGTTTTTCCCCAGAACGAATAAATTCCCAGCGTCAGAATTTTGAGCAAGCCATTGATGAGCCCGAGGCCGAAAAGCCGGTCGCCCTTGGAATCGAACGTGATGTCGATTGTGTGCGGCTGGGTGTGCGCCAGTGTGTGTGCCGGGGGGTGTGTATGAGACTGGGCAGGGTCGGCATCTGAAAGCGTGTGCATGGGGTCTCCCAGAAGCGGAAACAGATTGAGTTTGGCCAGTGCCGGACCAGTGCCGACCTGGCGCGAACATTATGAAGCCTGGTCGTGAATAGATAACGAAAAAAATGCCGCGTAACCGCCCCACTCAGGCCCTTTGAGCGCCGAAGTCGGTGCATAAGGTCGATGCTGCGAAGTGCCCGCAACGGCACGGAAATCTCTACCTGCGGCAGGCCGCCTCAACGACCGCTCGGCCATGGCCCGGAACCAATGCTATCGTGGTTTTGAAACCTTCCTCGGATCGTTCGTTAAGCAGTTGTTGCCTAAGGGCAACGGTGCTTAGGGTCTATGCCACTATCGGGCCACAAATGCCGCGCAACAGCATGGGAAGGGACGTGAAGAGTTTTTGGGCCTTGTCGCTCAACATGGCGCTCATCCCTTGCGCGACCGCGCAAACGGCTGAGGTGGCTGCATCAGACTTCTTGGACTGATCGGACTGAAAAGGCACAAGAAATTATGTGATTTAGGTCGTGCTGCCGGCCCGAAGAACGCAAGAGGCAAGACCTGAAGAGGACTACAATGGACGCGAAGATGTTCGACAAATCGAAACTGCCGAGCCGCCACGTGACGGAGGGCCCCTCGCGCGCGCCGCACCGCTCGTATTACTACGCCATGGGGCTGACGGAGGAAGAGATCCACCGCCCGTTTATTGGCGTGGCGTCGTGCTGGAACGAGGCGGCGCCCTGCAACATTTCACTGATGCGGCAGGCCCAATCGGCCAAGGCCGGCGTCAAGGCCGCCGGTGGCACGCCGCGAGAATTTTGCACGATCACTGTCACGGACGGCATCGCCATGGGCCACCAGGGCATGAAGTCGAGCCTTGCGTCGCGCGAAGTGATCGCGGACTCGATCGAATTGACGATGCGCGGACACAGCTACGACGCGCTCGTTGGCATCGCCGGTTGCGACAAGAGCTTGCCCGGCATGATGATGGCACTGTTGCGTTTGAACGTGCCGAGCGTGTTCATGTACGGCGGATCGATTTTGCCGGGCCGCTACAAGGGCCGGGATGTAACTGTTCAAGACATATTCGAAGGCGTCGGCATGCATTCGGCCGGGAAAATGTCGGACGCAGAATTGCACGAACTGGAATGTGTGGCGTGCCCTTCAGCCGGATCGTGCGGCGGACAGTTCACAGCCAATACGATGGCGTGCGTTTCCGAAGCGATAGGCTTGGCGTTGCCGGGTTCGGCTGGCGCGCCCGCACCTTACGAAAGCCGTGACGAGTACGCTCGTGCGAGTGGCGAAGCCGTGATGAAGCTCATCGCGCTTGGCTTGCGTCCGCGCGATATATGCACGCGCAAGGCATTCGAGAATGCGGCCGTCATTGTTGCGGCGACCGGCGGCTCGACCAACGGTGCGCTGCATTTGCCGGCCATGGCGCACGAATGCGGCATCGATTTCGATCTGTTCGATGTGGCCGAGATTTTCAAAAAGACGCCCTACATTGCCGACTTGAAGCCGGGCGGTAAATACATCGCCAAGGACGTGTACGACATCGGCGGCGTGCAGCAGATTCTGAAAGCGCTGATGGAAGGCGGCATTCTGCACGGCGATTGCATCACGGTTACGGGTAAGACGATGGCGGAGAATCTCGCCTCCGTAACATTCAACAAAGACCAGAAGGTCATCTACCCGGTTTCAAATCCGATCACGCCGACGGGCGGTGTGGTTGGTCTTAAAGGATCGCTCGCGCCTGATGGTGCCATCGTCAAAGTGGCGGGCATGAAGAACTTGCAGTTCCGCGGGCCGGCGATTTGTTTCGATTGTGAAGAAGATGCGTTCCACGCTGTCGAAACGCGCCAGTACAAGGACGGCGATGTTTTCGTCATCCGCTATGAAGGGCCGAAGGGCGGACCCGGCATGCGCGAAATGCTGTCGACCACGGCGGCGCTTTACGGTCAAGGCGCGGGCGACAAGGTTGCCCTCATCACGGATGGGCGGTTTTCTGGCGCGACGCGCGGGTTCTGTGTGGGCCACGTTGGTCCGGAAGCAGCAGCCGGCGGGCCGATCGGACTTGTACAAAACGGCGACATCATTGCGCTGGATGCTGAAGCCGGCACCATCGAACTCGAAGTCGATGCGGCGGAACTTGAGCGGCGCAAAAAATCATGGAAGGCGCCGCCTAATCCCTATCAGTCGGGCGCGCTCAGAAAATTTGCGGATCAGGTTGGGCCGGCGCGCTACGGCGCGGTGACACATGCTGGTGGAAAAGCGGAAGTAATCTGTTATGCGGACATCTAGTCTCAAAAGGCTTTTGATAGCAGGCGCGGCATGCTCGCTGCTCTCGGCGGCAACAGCGGCCGGCGGCGGGATAACTTTCCGCTCGCCGGATGACGCCTTGCATCAGGGCATTTCGGCCTTCAATGGCGGGTACTACGAGTTGGCGGTGCCAGCGCTGGAAGCAGCGTCCGAGTCGAGCCCGGTTGTCGGCTCGTTCTATCTTGCGCGCATCTATGCCGACAATGAAGGCTCCTACACCGATCATCCCAAAGCCTACGGCATCTTCAAGAAGCTGGCCGACGATTTGCGCGATGTCGATCCCGACGACGAAGACATGGCGCCGATTGCCGCGAGATCCTTGACGCACGTCTCCAACTATTTGCGTGCAGGTCTGGCGCAGACCGGCTTGAAGCCGGACGTGGCGGCTGCCGACCGGGCGCTGCAGCGCGCGGCGTTGTCGTTCAATAACGAAGACGCGCAGTTCGAACTTGCCAAGGTGCTGTTGCGTGGCGAAGGGCCCGACATCAACCTAGAGGGTTCCGACGATCAAGACAGCAAGATCGAGAATGGCCGCCATTGGTTGTCGCGCCTATCGCGAGGCGGACATGCGAGCGCGCAGGCGTTCCTGGCGGATCTTCTGTGGCGCGGAAAGTATGTGCCGAAGGATCAGATTGCAGCGCTCAATCTGATTGACGTTGCGGTCGCGAATTCTCCGCCAAACGAGCGCGTTTGGATCGACGATATCTATCAGAATATCTACTGCAATGCCGGGGAAGGCGTGCGCAGCCAGGCGACGGGCCGCGTTGCCGAATGGCGCAATCGGTATGGCCGGCGTCACGAAGGGAGCAGCGGCAAAAACGGCCTTGATGACTTGGCGGCCGATCCCGTGCGCACGTGCGAAAACGGCGAAGCGGTGAAGCCCATCGGCGTGCAGAAAGACGCCGCAGCGGCGGCACCTTCTGAGGCCCGGGAGCGCGTGATTGAGCTGCCGACGCCGCCCGGACGTGATGGAGGCCGCGACATGCGCGACGTCGGCACGGGCTTTGCGCCGGAGGAGTGAAAGGCGCTTTGTGCCGTTCACGAAGTGCATTATTCTGGTGCGTAACCCAACGATCAAGGATCGAGTGTATTTGATTACTTGTCGTGATAGCCTGAGGTTGCCGGGTTATTCCGCTAGGGGACTGCCACGTGGTGGTCGCACGCGGGGATTATCGAATGCGTTTGCAAATCGACGC
>JANOKZ010000375.1:0-5105 GCA_031419515.1 Hyphomicrobium sp. | reverse complement strand
CACTCGGATAACGGCCGCTGCGCTCATAGTGCGCCCTGGTTTTCGACGTCCACATTGAAGCCCCCGCGAATCACTTCGTCTGGGGCTACAGAATCACAAGTGA
The DNA here is from genome assembly GCA_031419515.1 of Hyphomicrobium sp. Classification (GTDB taxonomy): domain Bacteria; phylum Pseudomonadota; class Alphaproteobacteria; order Rhizobiales; family Hyphomicrobiaceae; genus Hyphomicrobium_B. The sequence continues at coordinate 5,002 of JANOKZ010000375.1, read as the reverse complement.
TTCCGATGATTCAAGAAACTTCCGGACAGGCTCTAAGACGTCAGGGTCGAAAGTCATTTGAAATTGCGAGTGCAATTCACGAAGGGTGTTGAAACACCTTTCGTATTAACGCGGTCTTCCTGGCGACTTCCATAAAGCGAATCGATATTACCAAGCTAAACTCTTGAATCATCGGTCATGCAACTGTTTCGCACACGGCGTGATTTGCTTAAGTGTCCTGCGGCCGATCACGGCCATCACGTCCCTAATACAAACCTGCACAACGCGAGAGCGGCAAAATGCGACGGCCTGCGAGGCGCGTCAAACGCACCAGATCGCCCCCGGCATCGACATCGTCTTTGACATCTATTTCAGCACATTTGAGCCCTAACAAATTGGCCTTAGTATCGGCGAGGGCAAACGCCGTCGACCAGCGCACGCTCTCGAATATGCGCGGGCAATTGGGCCGCCGCTTCAAACCAACCAGCCAATAGCCGCCATCGGAGGCTGGCCCGAAAACCGCGTCATGCGACCCCAGCGCGCGAAACGCCGCCCAAATGTTCGCGGGCGTTATGCCAGGTATATCCGTGCCAATGATGACAACTGGGCCCGGCGGCACGCATTCGACCACGCGTTGTAAGCGTTGGCCCAAATCTCCGCTCCGTTGACGAATTCGCTGCGTTCCCGCCGGGATCGATTTGCTGTCGATCGCTGCATCCGGACTAATAGCGAGGAGTGTCTGCCAGCGCGGATCGTTCCCAAGCCGCCACGCAACCGAAGTCATGGTCTCGCGGTAAAAGCGCGTAGCTGCTACAGCGCCGACATCGCGCGCGAGACGGCTTTTGACGCGTCCCGCTTTGGGCTCTTTCAACATGATGACAAGCCGGGGGCGAAACGCGTTTGTCACGAACCCGATCCACGGTTGTAAATCGCGGCTATCCGCTCAACCGGAACTCCTCCAAAATAACACGCCAAACATGTCAGGTTTCGCACCATGCGACGAGTGTAACCGTCACGCTGGTAGCGTTCGGGTGAGGTCAGCGCCACAGACTCCAGCATTACGACGCGGCGGCGTCCAAGACGGCGCACCAGGTCCAGGTCCTCCATGATCGGCAAATCTTTGTATCCGCCCGCTTCGCCATAGAGCCGTTTGGAAATCAGTAAACCTTGATCGCCATAGGGAAGGCCTAGCGTCCGGCATCGAAGCGCTACAAACGCTTCGAGCACGCGAGGTTTCACACCGCGATCATCTAGCTTGAAACGAAACGCGGCTGCAGCGAGCGGGCGCCGCTCTTGATCGACAGCGCGCACGAAATCCGAAACCTCGCGCATCCACTCGCCCTGCGGCACGGTATCGGAATGCAAGAACAAGAGCCACGGACCACGCGCGCGCACGGCGCCCTTTGCCAATTGGGCTCCGCGTCCCGCCGCGCTAACCAGAAATTCGGCGCCGCATCCTTCTGCAATTTTCCGCGTGTCGTCGGTTGAGCCGCCGTCAGAAATGATCACTTCGCGCACAAGCCCATCGACCGCTGCCGGGATCAAAGCTGACAGCGTCTCAGGGAGCGTGCGCTCGGAATTAAGGGTCGGAATGATGACGGAAATCATGAAACCTGTCTTGCACGCGGGCCCAGCAACAAACAAGCGCGGCTCTGGGCTACTCCGGCCATCCCACAAGTTCCGACCGCTAGTTGTTCTTTATTTGTTCCAATCCTTGTGATAAGCGATTCACAACAGGTAAGGTGTCCATGGACGATACGATCCCAGAGGCGTTTTTAGACGATCCGGCAAATAATCCCCGATTGGCCATCGATCAGGAGCGGCGGCGCGGGCGGGGCGCCGTGTCAAATCGCACTGGGCGCTTTGAACCGGAAACAGCAGACGCCTTCGACGATGGCTGGGAAAGCCTGGCGTCGCTCGATGCCTTCAAGACCGAAGTATTCGAAGATAGCGCGAAAAGCATTATCAGCCGCAACGACAGCCCGGACATTTCCTTCGACCGCTCGATCAATCCGTATCGGGGTTGCGAGCATGGCTGCGTCTACTGTTACGCGCGTCCAACCCATTGCTATCTCGGCCACTCGGCGGGACTCGATTTCGAAACCAAACTTTACGCGAAATCGAACGCCGCGGAGCTACTGGAAAAAGAACTCGCGCATTCCAATTATCAGCCGCAAACCATCGCACTTGGCGCCAACACAGATCCTTATCAACCGATCGAGCGGCAGCGGCGCATCACGCGATCAATCCTCGAAGTTCTATCCCGAACCGGCCATCCCGTCGGCATTGTCACCAAATCGGCGCTTGTTGCGCGCGACATAGATATTCTCGCCCCCATGGCAGAAAAAGGCCTGGCAAAAGTCGCCATCTCCCTGACCACTCTTGATCGCCACGTCGCGCGGGCCATGGAACCTCGCGCCGCAACACCTAGCCGGCGCATAGAAGCCATTCGCCAGCTGACGGCCGCCGGCATTCCGGTGACGGTCATGGTCGCGCCCGTTATTCCCGGTCTCACCGACCACGAACTCGAAGCCATCCTCGAAACATCCCGGGACGCTGGCGCACGCGACGCCGGATACGTGCTTTTGCGCTTGCCGCTCGAAATCAAAGACCTGTTTCGCGAGTGGCTCAATCAAGAATTCCCCGACCGCGCACGCCGCGTCATCAACTTGCTGCGCACGATGCATGGCGGGCAAGACTACAATTCTGCGTTCGGCCAGCGCCAGCGCGGTTCCGGGCCTTATGCCGATCAGATCGCGATGCGCTTTAAACTGGCCCGCAATCGCTTGAACCTCGACACAGAACGCCTGCAACTGCGCACAGATCTCTTCAAACGCCCAATCGTTAGGGGACAACAGTTGCCGCTCTTTTGACAGGCGGGGCCCCGGTCTGCGAACGTACCTCCCATGAAGATCTCCGATTCGCGCATCAAACCCACATTCGAGCTCGAAGCCGCAGAACTCCAGATCAGCGGCGGACCCATCGCCGGCGTCGATGAAGCCGGCCGCGGTCCCTGGGCCGGGCCGGTGGTCGCAGCAGCCGTCATTCTCGACCCCGATCACATCCCAGCCAACATCGACGACAGCAAGGTCATCGACGAAGACGGACGCGCGTTCCTCTACAATAGAATCATGAAAGTCGCTGATGTCGGTATTGGCATCGCAGACGTTGACCGCATCGACCGAGACAACATTCTGGCCGCAACACTGTGGGCCATGGGCGAAGCGGTTGCAGCCTTGAAGACGCGCCCGAAACTCGTGCTCATCGATGGCAACAGAGCGCCGCGCATCACAATCGAAACGCGCACAATCGTAAAAGGCGACGCCAAGTGCCTGTCAATTGCGGCCGCGTCGATTATTGCGAAAGTCACGCGCGATAGGATGATGATGGCATTCGCGCGCGAATTTCCCGGTTATGGCTTCGAACGCCACAAGGGCTACGGCACGCCAGAGCACCAGATAGCCATCGACAAACTCGGTGTCTGCCACCTGCACCGGCGCTCGTTCAAGCCCGTGCAGCTCGCACTTGGATTGCTCTGAACGATCTCAATCAAACAATCACCGCGTGACTGTTATCGAGATCGTCAACCGTCAGCCCGTGCACGTTGTCGAGCACGACCACGTCGATGAAGCCCGTCGTGCCGCCCATATCGACGGCCACAACAATACCCGATGCCGTATCGGTCAGCCGTACCGCATCATGCGCGGCTGCAGGGTGAATTGAAAACATCTGCGAGAAGTCGAGGCGGTCGCCCACGCCAAAATCGGTGATGTGATCGAGCCCATTGCTAGATCCGCTCGGCGTCACGACGTCCGCGCGCTCCCAAACATAAGTATTCGCCCCGCGCGCGCCGCCGTTGTTGAAGCCGGCGCCCGTCATGATGTCGTTACCGGCACCGCCCTGGATGGTATCGTTGCCGCCGTCGCCGTACATCCGGTCGTTGCCTGCTTCGCCATGCAATTTGTCGTTGCCGCCGCCGCCGAAGAAGCCGTCATTGCCGATGCCGCCCTTGAGGACGTCATTGTGCGCGCCGCCATTCAGCGTGTCGTTGCCGTCTCCGCCATCGACATAATCGTCGCCGTCGTCGCCGAAGACTTTGTCGTCACCGGCGCCGCCATGAACCTTATCGTGGCCTGCGCCGCCGCGAACGTCGTCCTTGCCAGCGCCGCCAGAAAGAATGTTCGCTCGCGCATCGCCAACAATAACGTCATTGAAATTCGAGCCGACGACATCGATCGCCCAGGCAACGCGCGACGCATCAACCCCGGTCGCCACGTCGGTCGCGAGATTCATATTCGCAGCAACGGCGTTTGCCGAAACGTCGAGCGTGCCGAACACGCCGAAGTTGACAACGTGATCCGTATGTCCGCCATGTCCGTCATTGACGTCGATGACGAAACTATCGGTACCGGCGAAATCGACGGCATCAAACGTTATGTTGCCGTTGGCGTCGACCGTAACCGAGCCATGTGCCGGGCCGGTCTTGACTGAGTAAGCGAGCGCGTCGCCGTCGGCATCGCTCGCGACAACGCGGCCCGATGTGCTGTTTCCATAAACGAGCGAGAAGAAGCCCATGGATGCTGGCGTATCGACGACAGCGGCTTCATTCGTTTGATTGACCGAAACAACGTGGTCGGCAAAACCGCCGTGACCATCCGAGACGCGCAACGTGAAGCTATCGTCGCCGACATAGTCGTCGGCTGTATACACGTAGCTGCCGCTTTCATCGCTGAACACAACCGTGCCATGTGCGGGGCCTGTCGAAATCGTGAAGCTATAAGCGTCGCCGTCCGCGTCGGACGCTTGGATGGTGCCCGACGTGCTCTTGCCGTGTCCGACTGTCAGAGATGATGTTGAACTGGCGCCAACAACCGGATCTTCGTTTGTCAGCCCGACGTTGACTGTGTGATCGGCAAATCCGCCGTGGCCGTCGCTGACGCGAAGCACAAAGCTATCCGAGCCAACGAAATCGCCAGCCGTAAAGGTATAAGCGCCCGTCGCCGCATTGAGCGTAAGCCCGCCA
>JANOKZ010000374.1:0-11102 GCA_031419515.1 Hyphomicrobium sp. | reverse complement strand
GTCGAGCGGTTCTTCAATCGCATCAAGCATTATCGTGCCGTTGCGACACGCTTCGACAAGCACGACGCCAACTTTCTGGCATCAGTCAAACTTGCTGCGATTCGAATTTGGATGCGATTTAATGAGTCTATGACCTAGGGTCGTTCTCGAGCGGCGCGCCCAAGTCTACTGGCTCCTTGGAAAACCTGGCAAATGGTGGGCCGACACAATTGCCGCCAAGCAGTTCAATTGCAAAGGCCCGTTTCGCAACACCTGCCTCATCTCGACCAGGTTGAAATTTGCGCGCATGCGAAACGACCTGAAGAAATTTGAACAATCGCAAGCCAATCTGAAGAAGAGAACACGCTGAACACGCTCGCGGCGAAAAGTTACGGCGCCAAAACTGCGCCGAAAAAGCAACCGCTTTGCCCTCACCCCTTATCCCGCATGATGCGCGACTTCTCGCGATCCCAGTCGCGCTTTTTATCGCTTTCGCGCTTGTCGTGCAGCTTCTTGCCTTCCGCCAAGCCGATCTTGATTTTCGCCCGGCCCTTCCCGTTGAAATACATCTCCAGCGGCACGATGGTCATGCCTTTGCGTTCAATCGCAAGTTTCAGCTTGGCGATCTCGCTCGTGTGTAACAATAACCGGCGCTTGCGGCGCGGATCGTGTTGAAACAGCGCAGCGCCCTTATATTCGGCGATATAGCTGTTGATCACCCACAATCCGCCGTCTTCGAACGACGCATAACTTTCCGCGATATTGGTTTGGCCCACGCGCAGCGATTTGACTTCCGAGCCCAGCAGCGCGATGCCCGCTTCCCAGCTATCGGTGATGAAATATTCGTGGCGCGCCTTGCGGTTCTCGGCAATCAGCGTCGTGCCATCGTCTCGCTTCGCGGCCATGATCTCAAATTACCTTATCACTCGGCCGCTTTGGCGCCGAGCAGTCCCAAGCTGTGCATAACAGCATCGATTGCCGACTTAGACGCGTCTGACAAGGGCACCATGGGAAGGCGCATGTCGGCCGTGCACCAACCAAGCCGCGAGACGGCATATTTAACCGGCGCCGGGTTCGTTTCAACGAACATGACGTCGAACAGCGGCATCAGCTGGTCCTGCAGAGCGAGCGCTTTCTTGAAGTCGCCTGCGAGACAAGCGTTTTGCAGATCGGCGCAGAGCCTTGGTGCGACGTTTGAAGCCACAGAAATGCAGCCACGGCCGCCGTGCGCCATGAAACCAAGCGCGGTCGCGTCTTCGCCGGAGAGCTGACAGAAATCCGCACCCATGGCTTGGCGCTGCTGCGACGGACGCGCCAGATTTGCCGTCGCATCTTTGACGCCAACGACGTTCTTCAACTTGAAGCACCGCGCCATGGTCGCAACCGACATGTCTACGATCGAACGCGCCGGTATGTTGTAGATGACGATCGGAATGTTGATCGCGTCGTTGATGGCTTTAAAATGCTGATAGAGGCCTTCTTGGGTCGGCTTGTTGTAGTAAGGCGTCACGATGAGTACGCCGTCGGAGCCCGCCTTCTCGGCATACAGCGATAGCTCGATGGCTTCGTCCGTCGAGTTCGATCCCGTACCGGCAATGACCGGCACGCGCTTTCGTGCTGTCTCAACCGTGATGTCGATGACGCGCTTGTGCTCGTCGTAGTCGAGGGTCGGGCTTTCCCCCGTTGTGCCAACCGGCACGAGCCCGTCTGTGCCTTCCGCGATCTGCCAATCCACGATCCGGCTAAGGGCCGCTTCGTCAAGCGCGCCGTCCTTGAAGGGTGTTATAAGTGCCGTGATCGAGCCTTTGAACATGGACAAACCTTAGAGTTTCTGGCCTAGAGTTTCAGGATGTTGTGTTTCAGGACGTTGCCGGGAGGGAACGCATTTTATGGTTGCAGATCTGACTGTAAGCCGGTGGCCCGGTCTAAAGCCTTGGTCTTGCCGCACGGTCATGTAACACGGCCTTATAGTTCGGCCATGTAACCGAAGGCTGCCAAGGCGCTTGCACCGGCCCATCGCACGCCGCTTAATAGTGCAATATGGTACGAGATGGACCGGAGAAATCGTCGCGACCTTAGGCGGTACCCGTGCCGCCTGCAAGGTGACCCCACTGAAGCGGCTAAGGATGATGAGGGATATGGCGAGCAACGGCGCAACAAACGCAGGTCTGGCGCGTCTCTCGCGCACCCGGCGATCAAATCCAATCGTTCGGAACGTTGTTTCGGCAGCACTCCTGGGGGGGCTCACTGTTGGCGTTCTGACGGGGCTGGCCCCGGGAGTCACGGCGAATATGGCCGCCGCCGCCGGCACTGACGAAAGCCCTGCCCCTAAGCTTCTGAAACAGGAAGCGGAACACATTGCCAAGCTCGATGCAGCCCTGGCGCCGGTTCGCAATTACGCGCCCTCACAGGACGACGCGCAACGCATCAAGCAGGCCGTCGCGGCCGCCGGTTCCAACAACATGGAGCGCTTCAGCGAACTCAAGGCAGCCATCACTGATCCTGTCGGCAAGAAACTTGTTGAGTGGGTCCGCCTTCGTAGCGGCTATGGGGAAGCCGCTGAATACCGCGCGTTCCTCAAGGACAATCCGCTCTGGCCCGAACGCAGCATGATGACCCAGCGTTTGGAAGAAGCCTTCTTTACGCAGGGCGGCAGTTCGGCCAGCATCAAGGAACATTTCAAGTCATCACAGCCCGAAACGGGCATTGGCCATGCTGCGCTCGCGTCCGCTTATTTGGCTGAAGGCAACAAAGACGAAGCGCGCAAACTTGCGGCCAAAGCCTGGCGCGAATATCCAATGCCTGGAACGCTGGAAACCGGATTCCTGCGCCGCTTCGGAGACCTTCTCAACGAAAAAGATCACAGGTGGCGCTTCGACCGCATGGTGACCGACGACGTACGCTGGGCCGGAAACCGCGCCGAACGCGCAGCTGTTGCGCGCCGCGTTATTCCGCTTCTCTCAGCCGCCGAACAGAAGAAAGCCACGGCACGCCTTGCCGTCTTCAACAAATCCGGCAGTGCGCGCGCGCTGATGGAGGCGTTACCGGCCGATCAGCAGGATTACGGCCTTGCTTTTCACCGGGCACAGCTGTTGCGCAAATCTGGAAAAATTGAAGACGCCGCCAAGATTATCCTAGCGCAACCAACAGATCCTGAAAAAATCGCTGTCCTAGACGAGTGGTGGGCCGAGCGGCGCCAGCTTGCTTATGGCGCTCTCAAAATCGACAAGCCTAAACTCGCCTATGAATTGGCCAAAGACGCAGGGCCCTTGTCCGTCAACCCGCGCAAAGAACAAACTTTCATGGCGGGTTGGATTGCATTCCGTTTTCTCAAAGACACGGAGTCCGCGATCAAGCATTTCAACGATCTGGCCAAGGTGGCGGATGGTCCGTTGAGCCGCGCGAAGGCCGCTTATTGGCTCGGCCGCATAGCGGAATCGCAAGACAAGAAGAGTGAAGCCCGCGAGCATTACGCAAAAGCCTCGAAAGAGGTCGACACCTTCCACGGCTTACTCGCCATGCAAAAGCTGGAGCCGGGGCGCACGACCTTCGAGATCAAGCCCCCTAATGAGCCGACAGCAGAACAGATCGAGAAATTCAATTCACTCGATGCTGTGAAAGCGGTTGTGCTTGCGCGCAAATCCGGGCTTTCGCGCGAATATACGCGCGGCTTCCTAACGTCGCTTCGCATTGGTCTGCCGAGCGAAGCGGAAGCCGGCATGGTGGCGCATTTGGCCGATGCCATAGGCGACACGCAGATGTCGCTGCGCATTGCCAAATCCGCCATTGCCAAAGGCCAGAACCTTTTGACCTACGGTTACCCGGTGCATCCCTTCCCTGCCTACAAGCCGTTGCGGCAGCCCCCTGAAATAGCCTTTCTGCTTGGCATCGCCCGCCAAGAAACCGAATTCGAGGCCAAGACGATATCCGGCGCAGGTGCTAAAGGTCTGTTGCAGGTGATGACCATCACGGCGAACCACGTGTGCCGGGACTACAAGATCAAGTGCGATATTCCCCGCCTCATGAGCGACAATTCCTATAACGCCATGATTGCGTCAGCCTATATTGCAGACCGGATGGGCGAGTTCGGCGGTTCCTACGTGCTGGGCCTCGCTGGATACAATGCTGGACCCGGCCGGGCGCGCGAGTGGGTGCGTGAATTTGGCGATCCACGCGACCCGAAGGTGGACCCCATCGATTGGATCGAGCGCATACCCATCACAGAGACACGGGAATACGTGACAAAAGTCTTGTCCAACATTCAGATCTACCGGGCCCGCATTGGCGAGAATGCGAAGGCTCTGCGCATGGAGCAAGATCTTGTGCGCGCACGCGGCAATTTCAAAACGCCAGATGTAGACAAGGATGCCGCGAAAAACGATACTTCACGGAATTCCAAAGGCTGACACGGCGCCAAAAATCGGCGCCAAAAATCGGCGCCAGTAAAAGGCGCCAGTAAAAGACGCCAATAAAAGACGATTGGGCGGGGGCACGGCTAATGACAACGCAGAGCGGCGTTTTTAGAGAGATTCGATTTTCGGCGCGAGACGGACTGCGCCTCTATGGGCGTCACTATCCGGCACGCGCTTACAGCGGCCGGCGTCCTGTGTTGTGCCTCGCAGGTCTGACGCGGAATTCCAAAGATTTCCATGACGTGGCAACGGCACTGTCCAGCCACCCTCAAGTTCCGCGCGACGTCTTCACGCTGGATATGCGAGGTCGCGGCCAATCGGACCATGATGGCGATTGGAAGAACTACACTGTACCCAACGAAACCCACGACGTCATCGACTTCATGACTATGATGGAACTCGCTGAAACCGGCTTCATCGGCACCTCGCGCGGCGGGCTGATCACTATGGTGCTCGCGGCTTTACAACCGTCACGCATCGGCGCTGTCGTATTGAACGATATCGGCCCCGTCATCGAAACCGACGGACTTGTGCGCATTGCCGGTTACGTCGGCCGCATGCCAAATCCGAAGTCGTGGGCTGACGCCGGACGCATGATCCGTGACTTGACGAAACGCGACTTTCCCCTGCTGACGGAAGCAGGCGCCGAAGCGTTTGCGCGCCAGCTCTTTAACGAAAAGAACGGGCGCCCCGTCACGGGCTACGACAGCAAACTATCGCGATCGCTCTCGGTTCTCGATGGGCCGATGCCGCAACTGTGGCCACAGTTCGAAGCCATGAAAAAGGTGCCGCTACTGGTTATCCGCGGCGAGAATTCCGACCTGCTGTCGGTCAAAACGCTCGAAGAAATGCACAAGCGCCATCCCATGATGGCAAGCTACACCGCCAAGAACGAAGGCCACGCGCCGCTGCTGTGGGACACGCCGGCGATTGACGAGATCACCTCGTTTTTCGCGAACACCGACGCGCAGGCACACTCCAAGCGCACGGCCGCCGCGTAGCCTCCGCCGACAGCGTGTCCAATTCGTCGCGCCACTTTAGACAAGAATGCTGCGGTGTCTCCGTTACGAGTCGCGGCTCGACTCCACATCACCTTTATCGACGCGCCGCGAGAATTCCGTCTGCCCGCCGCTCGAGAGAATGCGCGCTTGCTCAACCCAATTCTCGCGCTCGATCCGCCCCTTAAAATCCAGTGTCTGGCTGATGCGGTCGATATCGCCGACTGTCCAATTGGCGATCTGTTCGTAGCTCGATATGCCAAGCGCATTGAGCCGCTTCTCAATCAAGACGCCGATCCCGCGAATGCGTTTGAGATCATTGACCTCGTCCGATGACGTGGGGCTGCGATAGGCCTCCGATTTGACCGAACGTAAGTTTTCGAGATCGCTTTCATCGCCGGGTTTTGTTTCGCGCTCCTTGATGGCGTCCGAGAGCCGGGCCGGGCGCGAGACATTTGGATCGGCTTTGGACAAGGGCGAAATAGGTTCGATCGGGCGCACGCCGCGCGTGACACTGGCGGACGCGGCGGCAATGGCAACTGCCGCTGCGGTCGCCATCTCGGAAACAGATCGTTGTGGCGGTTGTGACGAGCTGGCTGCAGGTGCTGGTGGCGTTGCAGCGGCCGGTGCCGCTGCGGCAGGTGGCGGCGTTGCATGTGTTGGGGCCGCGGATCGGGGGGCAGATTTCGGAGGTGCCGGTTGCGCTGCGGCGGCGGCCTGATGTTGTGTTGCTGTTTGCTGCATGGCTTTGGCGGCAGCGACGGCCGAAGTAGAGGCGGAAGCTGCAGCGGCGGCAGCAGCCGCAGCCGTCGCTGTTGCCGAGGACGCGCCGCCCGAAGGCGCTGAACTCGTCGCGGCCGGGGCCGGTGTTGGCGTTGGTGTTTGCGCTGGCGGAGTTGGCTGCGCTGAAGACGCCGGCGTCTGTCCGGCAGCGCGGCTGCGCGAATAATACGTCTCGCCGCCCTTGGCGAGAATTTGGGCCTGTTCGATCCATTGCTCACGCTCGATCCGGCCAGACAATCCGAGTGCCTGGTTGATGCGATTGATATCGGCGGACGTCCAGTGGGCGATATCGTCGAAATTGCGCACGCCGAGCGCACGCAGACGTTGGCTCATCGCCTCATCGATCGCGCGAATACGCAGAAAATCATCAAAGGCCGCAGGCTTTGCAACAGGAGCCGGTACAGAAGCAGTAGGGGCAGGAGTTGGAGCAGGCGGCGCGACTGCCGGTTGCGGCGCTGGCTTTTGTGGCTCGGCAGGCTTCACAGGTGCCGCGGTCACAGGTACAGCCGATTGCGTCGCAGCCGGTGGGGTCGCCGGTTTCGGCGGTGGCGTTACGACCGGCACGCCGCTGGCCGTTGTCGTTGCTGGGGCCGTTGCAGCCGCTGCCGCCTTGGCAGCGGCGACGGCCGCCAGAGCCGCAGACGTTGTGGCGGCCGTGCTCCCCGCTTGCGGCGCGGGAACTGGGGCAGGAACTGGCTTAACCGCACCAGGTTGCGGCGGCGTCACGGGCTTCGCCGATTGAGAAGAGGCAGGCTTGGGCATAGTTGAACCGGGCCCCGGGCGCAGAGTCACGGGCTTCAAGACAACAGGGCGGATCTCAACAATCGACTTGCGTGGCGTATCATCCTTAAGAACGGCGTGAGCGAGAGCACGATCAAAACGCGATGTGTCGGTCTGCGGTGGCGCAGCTTTTGGTTCGGGGCGCGCCAGAATGTCGATCTTCGGCTGCAGCGGTTCATAGCTTCTCGGCGAAATTTGCGGGGCTGGAGCGGGCACAGCTGCCACAACAGGCACTGCCGCCCGGGCAACGGGCCGCGGGGCAGGCTGAACCTCAGCTGCGAGTGCTGCTGGTTCCCGGCGCGCCGCGCGCTTCATCAGGCACGCGGTGAATGCGCCGAGGAAGTAGCTCGAGAGTAAGAGCAGGAACGTTTGAAGCAAGAGGTACGTCATAACTTTGGCACTCCGCCGCTCTGCCTTACTGTTCTTCTTCGCGTCCGCACGATACCCAGCCTGCGGCAAGCCCGAGCGCGAATGCGAGCGCGATCCACCAGATCAGCTTCAAAAAGAGATAGTCCATGGCTCATACTCCGGACGTTTCGCGTGGCTCACTTAACTGCCTTTGACTGTAAACTCGATGCGCCGGTTCTTGGCGCGGCCGTCTGCGGTATTGTTGTCGGCGATAGGCCGGGTTGCGCCGTAGCCAACGGCACGCAATCGGCTGGCATCGACACCAGCTCGCGATAAGAAGCGCACCACCTCTTGCGCGCGCCGGTCGGATAGCCGCTGATTGCGTTCATCCGTCCCCTCCGCGTCCGTGTGCCCCTCTATTTCGATACGAAACGCCGGACACGCGTTGGCAATTTCGGCGAGGCCGTAGAGCGTGTCGGTGCTGTCGGCGGTCAGATCGGCCTTGGCACGTTCAAACTGGATGATGCCTTTGGAGGCCGCTTCGCGCAGAAGCTCTTGGCAGGTATCTGCTTCCGAGATGATCTCAATTTTTCGCGCAACTTCGATTTGGTCCTGACCGGAAAAACCTTGCGGCAGCCCCGTCGCCAATGCGGCCTTAATATCGGCTGCCACTTTCGCGCTATCGGCAAAGCCGCGCACGGTGAGGTCCTGCTTGACGAGTGACGCTTCTCCGCGCTGCAACCGTGCAAGTTGTTCAAGCCCGCGCACGGCGACGGCGTTCCAAGGTTCCATGGGTGCGGCCGCGACCGTCATCTGATCCACGGGCCGCGCTTTAGGAAATAGCCGCTGGGCTGCCTCCATCAGGACGGACCGGCTCGCTTCATCAGGAATATCTCCAGCAAGTGTTAGGTCACCCTGTTCGCCATGAACCGCGCGCCAAGACAAGTTGCTGTTGATCTGGCCAGTGAAAGCAATCTCGGTAGCCGTGCTGCAAGCTTGTCCCGCAGCCGCCTTGACGTCAGCTGGAACACCTTGCGCGACGCTGTAGTCGTTGGTCGTACCAGTCACCAGCAGCTTCATGTCGTTGAGCAGCGCCTTGCCGGATTGGAGACGCGGTAGAGAAGCAAGCCCGGCAACAATGCACGTCTGCCAGCCTTCGGGCGCTCCGGCAACCACCTGCAACTTGTCGGTCACGGGGCGGCCTGGAAAGCGGGCTTTGACCGTGTCGATCAGCGCGGCTCGCGCGGCTTCACTTGGCACATATCCGCTGACTTCAATCGCCGTGCCATCGGCCGCAATCGACATCACGTAGTTCGACGGCGCCTGGACCTGCGGTTTCGGGAACTTGATCTGTTCGGTCAGCTTGAAGGCTTGCGGAACGCCAAGACGCAAAGCCTTCTGCACCGCTTGGGCCGTCGCTTCGTCCGCCGCTTCTCCGGTAAAAATCATGTCGCGGTTTTTGATGTCGGCGGTACCCAGCTTCAATTGCGCCAACTGCTTAAGCGCTGCCTGCGCCGCATTCGACCAGCCATCGGGGGCGCCGTCGGCAACGTCTGTCCGGTCAACGAGCGCGAGTTTGGGAAAGTGCCCCTTGGCTTCATTGAACAGCTGCTCGCGAAGTTTTTCCGTCGGCACAAATCCGCTCATGACCAGCTGATTTCCGGCCGACTTTGCGCCCCAAACAAAAGGATTGGCGACAGGCGGCGTGATTTTCTCGGCCGCGAGCTTGACGCCGGACGGCATAGCGGTTGCCAGCGTTGTTTTCACGCTCTTGTAGATTGGCGACGTCGGCGCTTCGCCTGCGATCGTAAGATCGAGCGCCTCGATTTCTGCTTCGCCCTTTTTGAGCTGGGCCAACTGCTTCAGTGCGAAATTGATGCCGGAGTGCCATTGATCGAGGCCGGGAGCACCCCGAGCGAGTTTCATGTCGTCCTTGATTTCAGCTTTCGGAAATGAGGCGCCTGCCGCGCTGACGATCAGTTTGCGCGAGTCTTCGTTTGGCACGTAGCCGTTGAGAACCAGCTTGCCGTCGCGCCAAGCAGCCGACCACAGATACTTGTCGATGAACTGCAGCATCTCGGTGCGGCCTTGCACGACCCTGACGCCCCAGGTGTCGCGCACTTTGGCAAGCGCCCTGCCCGGCTCGTTGTCATCGCTGGCTTTGCCCGTCAGAACGCTATCGCGGCCGGAAAAAATAGGTACGGGCCAATTGAGGCCCGAACGCGCCAGCGACTCCTGCGTACGACGGCCAAGATCTGCTTCGATGCTTTCGTGCTCAAACTGAACCGCGACCCAGCTCAGCAACGCGATTGGGATCAAGCCCAACAGCCAGTAAGAAGGATTGCATCGCATTCGAACACTTACTCCCCAACGCCCTTAAAGCGCGCACGAACAACCGGCGCCTAGCCAACGTAGACTTGCTAGCCGACCCGCCAGCCACCAAGAGCGCCACGCGGCCACCGGCAGCATGCGCGCACCAAGCTCAGCCGACTCTCGCGTGAGACCCCGCAGTCTTCCCTGCAGAGGACTATAGACAATCGCCGACCGCAATCCAAGACAACCCGGCGAACGGCCTTGAACGTCCAATGTGCTGTTATAAGCGTGTTTTTCGTGGCCAGTGTGGCCTTTATGCGCCGCTGAAGACTTTTGCCCTGAAGGCGAAAGTCGCAGGCCAAGGCTCGCCCATGTTGCGTCTCCTGCCCTGCAAGCTCACCTGCAAGGCAGCCGAGACCACTGCTTATGGCCCACTTCCGGCCAACGCGGCGGTCTGAGAGGACAACGCCGCTGCATCCCTGAAAACCTCGCCGATGAGAACCAAGCATGGCCCGGTAATGCCAAGTTCGTCGAGGCGGACCGGTAAGGCCTCGATCGTACTCACGATCATGCTTTCACCCTCGCGTGACACACCG
The DNA here is from genome assembly GCA_031419515.1 of Hyphomicrobium sp. Classification (GTDB taxonomy): domain Bacteria; phylum Pseudomonadota; class Alphaproteobacteria; order Rhizobiales; family Hyphomicrobiaceae; genus Hyphomicrobium_B. The sequence continues at coordinate 893 of JANOKZ010000374.1, read as the reverse complement.
ATCATGGCGATGGCAGGTGTCGCCGCTGGCAATCCTGCCGCAACGAGGCGGCCGCTGAGCTCTGATATAGTCCGCCGTGCCATGTAGACAGCGGTCGTTGCGCCCGGATCCGCAAGTGCGTTCCAATTGAGCGTTTCGGGTAGTTGTCCCTCGCGCGAGTGCCCTGTCACGAGCTGTAGGCGCTTTGCGTGATCGCGATGGGTCAACGAAACCCGAAGCTTGGACGCCGCCGCTTGAATGGCCGAGATACCTGGTATCACATCGAACGGAATTTCCGCCGCGCGCAGTTCATCCATCTCTTCGCCGCCGCGCCCGAAGATCATCGGATCACCGGACTTCAAGCGCACGACGCGCTTACCCTCAAGCGCGAGGCGCACCATCAAGCTATTGATTTCCGTTTGCTTGCAGGATGGCCCGTAGCCCGTCTTGCCGACGAGTAAGCGTTTTGACTCGCGGCGCGAGAACTCAAGAACGGGCGGCATGACAAGATCATCGTAAAGCACAACATCTGCGGCTCTCAGCGCCCGAACAGCCTTGAGCGTCAAGAGTTCGGGATCGCCCGGACCCGCGCCAACGAGCGATACAAAACCCGTTGCAGTTGACGATTTTTGGCGATTTTCAGCTGCATGGATAAGTTCTTCAAGATCGCTATCGAGCGGGGGCTTGTCGGCGTTGGTCAAAGCACGCTCTGCAAACAGCTCCCAAAAGCGCCGTCGCGCGCTCATGTCGGCACCAAGGCGGTCGCCCTGCTGGCGCCAAACTTTCGCGGCCTCTGCCCAGCGCTTGAAGCCGGCCGGCAATAGCGCCTCGAGACGCGAGCGGATCGCTTGACCAAAAACAGGCGCGCCGCCGTCCGTTGAAATTGCGACAACCAGCGGCGAACGATTGACGAT
>JANOKZ010000373.1:0-2133 GCA_031419515.1 Hyphomicrobium sp. | reverse complement strand
CGCACAACGGCGATGGGCGCTTCGGCGGGGCCGAGGACTGTGATTTTTTCCGATTCTGGGGCGCGCCGCACCACATCGCGCGCCACGCGCTCGGCGAGTTCTTTGTCGCGCGCCGAGATGATGAGCGCCGCCAGGCGGCCATAGGGCGGCAGCAGACCTGCTTGACGCGACTTGATTTCGTAGTTCAAAAACGCTTCGCGGTCGCTGGCAACGATGGCTTCCATCACGGGATGGTCTGGCATGTGCGTTTGCACCAGCCCGCGACCAAGTGCGAAAGCGCGGCCCGCGCGGCCCGTCACCTGATGCAAGAGCTGGAACGTGCGTTCGGCCGCGCGCGGGTCGGCGCCGTGTGCGAGACCAAGATCGCCGTCGACGACACCGACAAGTGCAAGATCGGGGAAGTGATGACCTTTGGCGACGATTTGCGTGCCGATGATGATGTCGATCTCGCCTTTCTCGATTTTATGGATCATGTCGCGCATTTCAGCGAGACCTGGAATGAGATCCGACGAGAGCAAGGCAAGGCGCGCTTGCGGGTACCTTTCGGCCACTTCTTCCGCCACGCGCTCGACGCCCGGGCCGCACGCCGTGAGGCTGCCCTCTGCCGCGCACTTTGGACACTTCAACGGAATGGCGAGCGAGAACCCGCAGTGATGGCAATTCAAGCGCTTCTTGAAGCGGTGCTCGACAAGCGAGGCTGTGCACTGCGGACACTCGACCCGGTGGCCGCAGCTCCGGCATAGAGTCAGTGGTGCGTAGCCCCGGCGATTAAGAAACAGCAGCGATTGCTGACCTTTCGCCAGCGTTTCGGTCATCGCTTGAACGAGGCGAGGTGCCAGCCACTTGCCTTGTTCGGGACCTTCGCGCCGCATATCGATGGCTTGGACCTCGGGCAATTCGGTGCCGGAGAAGCGGCCCGGCAAAACGACGTGACGATAGCGGCCCGTCAACGCGTTGACATGGCTTTCAATTGACGGCGTGGCGGAGGCGAGAATGACCGGGAACTTGCCGATGTTGCCGCGCACGACGCACATATCGCGGGCTTGATAATGGACGCGGTCGTCTTGTTTGTAACCTTGGTCGTGCTCTTCATCGATCACGATGAGACCGAGCGACGGATAGGGCAGGAACAGGGCCGAGCGCGCGCCAACGACGCAGCGCACGTCACCCCGCGCCACGCCCTTCCATATGCGCCCGCGCTCCGGCGGCGATAACGCCGAATGCCACTCAACGGGCTGAGCACCAAAGCGCCGGGCGAAGCGGTCGAGGAACTGCGAGGTCAGCGCGATTTCCGGCAACATGATGAGGGCCTGGTGCCCAGCGGCGAGCGTGCGCGCGACCGCTTCGAAATAGACTTCGGTCTTGCCAGACCCTGTGACGCCATCGAGCAGCGTCACGGAGAAGTTCGCGGCCTCGACTGAAGCGCGCAGTGTCTCGACGGCTTGCCCCTGACTCTCGGTAAACTCCGTTTGATGATGCGCCGGATTGGGCCGGGGGAATTGCTTTTCAGGGATCGCGACTTCGACGAGGCTGCCGGCCGCAACCAGTCCATCAATGACACCCGTCGAGCATCCTGCAAGATGAGCAAGTTCAGACTTCGCGCGGATCGAGCCGTCGCGCGCGACTTCAAGCGCTTTCGTGCGCGCCGCCGTCATTTTGGCTGGGAGGGTCGCGCCCTCAACCAGCCGCACACCGAATCGCGGCTTTTCGGGCTCAAACGCCGTTTGCGCGCTCATCATCATGCGCGAGACCATGCCGAGAGGGCTGAGCGTGTATTTGGCGATCCATTCGGCGAAGCGCAGCGAAATGACGGGGAGCGGCGGTACGTCGAGGCGGCTGGTGATGGCTTTGAGCTTCTTGGGGTCCAAGGGCTTTTGCTGGCCGCGCGGCTCGTCCCAGACGATGCCGATCCGGCTTTGCGGGCCGAAGGGCACCAGGACAAAGGCCCCAGGCTGAACCTCGACGCCCTCCGGGACCAAATAGTCGTAGGTCTGGTCCAAGGCGACCGGCATCAGGACCGGCACCAGCGGCCTGTCCTGGGCCTTGGCGGGGGTGCCTTCCAGTTTGTCGAGAAAACTTTCCAAAGTGGCCGCTACCGGATTAGAAGCTGGGTCAGAGAATCAGGGAGATACC
>JANOKZ010000372.1:0-5058 GCA_031419515.1 Hyphomicrobium sp. | reverse complement strand
GCAAAATGTGCCGGGGCGTGTACGCGCGACGCGAGAACTCGTCGAAGAGGGACGTTTGCTGTTGCTTGAAGAGGGGCACTGCCTCCGCGACCAAGCGCTGGCTTATTGCAGTTTGCAGCAGGTCAATTCGGTGAATACCTTTGGGGCCTCGAGCTTATCGACAATTGTTGAAATGGTTTCGGCAGGGCTCGGCATCACGTTGTTGCCGGAAATTTCCTTGCCGGTCGAGGAGCGGGGACGCGGCATCAAGCTGATGCGATTTGTCGATCCCGAGCCCGCCCGCACCATTGGCCTTGCCTGGCGCCGCTCAAGCCCCCGGGTCGCTGATTTTCATGCTTTGGCAAAGCTTGCTTTGGAGGCTGGCCAAAACATTCTGAAGCGCAGTCAAACGTCCAAATAATCTGTGACGCCACACGGAGAACTAGCGCGCACTGGTTTTCACAGAGCGGTTCTCGATTCCAGATGCGATCCGCCCCTGATCGAGTTCCTTCAATGCGTCGAGATGCACGGCATTGCCTTGGAACTGCTGTGCCCAAAGAACCTGCGCTACTTGCTGCCCGGGACGGAATTTCATCGGCTGGATGGCGCCTTCGGCGTCGAGGAGTTCCAGCGTCTTGCCAACGTTGGGATGCTGTAGCCCTGCGAATTGCGGATCCTGTACCGACGCTGTCTCGGTCAGTAGCGGCGCGAGCGGGAAGGGACGGTAGGCCAATTCATCGGGATGGTCTTCGTCGAACTCGGGAGCTTGCACCCAGCCGTTACCCAAGCTGTCGGGGCTGACGTCGGTGACGGTCTCGGCCGGTGTCTCCGGAACGAGGGCCGCAACCTGAGCCCCCTTCGGCGCAGGTGCGGCGTCAGGCATAGCGGCCTGGGCCATCGCCTTGGACGGGCGCACTGCGGGCTTTGGCACGTCGATCAGTTTTGGCATTGGCTCGCTCTGCGTCTTGGCGACGAGGGCTGCGAGCCTTGACCGGTCGGCGTCGGACGGTCGTGGCTTGAAGTGAGATGGACGCTCGATCTGCTTCGGCTGGGCAACCAGTTTTGGTGAAGCTTCTGGTGCCAGGGCCGCAACTTGCTTGTTGGCGCTATCGCGCTGCTCAGCCTCGGGTATGGCTTCCCAGGTTACGACAGGCTGTTTCGGCGGCGCCGGTTTTTTGGACCATGGGAGGGCATCCGTGAGTGAGGCGAGACTGAAGCCGCGCTTCGCGGCGGGTTCCAGTGCTCTCTCGGCGGACGCAACTTGGATTGCAGGAACGCCGGACTGGCGGTCGTTGTGAAATGCGGCAATCTGCGTTGCCAAATTTTGATACTTGGACCGGGCGACGCGCACGTCGTCCCTGGTGATGGAACCGCCGCCGGCGGGCGCGTGCCGCGTTTGTCCGCCGGGAAAAAGAAGCGCCAATTCGTAACGTGGCAGGCGGGGCCAAGCACGCACGCGCGCGGTATCGACGTGGACGAATGGGATGCCTGAGGTCGGATAGTAGCCGACGCCGCCGCGCTCGCGCACGAGTGCCGAATAGCGCATGCGCTTCAGGGGCACGTCCGGGAATGCGATGTCGATTGCCTTGCCGGTCATGTGCTGGCTCTGGCTGGCCTGCCCGCCGACCTTACGGCGCAGCATCTCGTTGGTGCCGTGGGAGCGGTAGCCGCAAATAATTTGGGCGGGCTCACGCGCGCCAAGCTCGGTGTACATCTCCCAGATGAGATCGATAGTGGCCGGGTCCATGCGCACCGTCTGATTCTTGCGCCAATCGCGCATGATCCAATCGATCTGCTTCATGGCCTCAGGAACGTATTGGCCATTCTTCTTGTAGGTGACGGTGAGCGTTTCTTTGGTGTGGATGTGATAGAGCGAGAGCGTGCGATCGCCTGTGCTGGCCGCAATGATGCCGTCCGATGACAGACTGAACGCAAGCGCGATTGCCGCAACTCCGGCAACGACTCCAACACGACGTGAGGCCACGAAAGTCCCCCGTTCCCTACGCAATACTAACTCTACAAACCCCGAGACCGGCACACTAGGGTTAATCCCGAACCCTTAATAACCGGTAACTAACTTCCCCACGAAAATGAGTAGACCCCAAGGTCTTGGCGAGAAAAGGGCAGGGGTACTCTGGAGGGGCAAAAGCCGCCCGGGGGGTACTCGGACGGGTTTATCGAAGCCGGTGCTTGGCGGGCCCCTAATTGCCGAACATGCCGTTGATAAAGTCGGAGAACCCTGGCCCTTTTTTCTTCGGCTGGATCTGGCGATAGGCTGGCGGCGGCGGCCCGCGGTAAGCAGGGGCTTCCTGGCGGTAGGTGTACCGGGTGGGTCGGTTGCGGCGGACAGGACGCTCGGGAATTTCGTCCCAATCTTCGCTGCTGCTGACGGCCTGCGGCTCGGACGGGGCAAGGTGGTCGCGGTGCTTGTCGATCTCGTTCCAGCGGCCTTCGAGACCCAGCTTTATACGCTGCTCATGCCCGTAGACGTCGGCGAACGTTTTAACTTGGCCGTCTTCTGCAACCCAAATTGTGAAGTAGGTGACGTGAACCGGAAGCGGCCTGTCGAGTGCCACTTCGTTATTCTCGGGCCCGGTTGTTATGAGCTCCTGGATTTTTTCTTTGTCCCAGCCCTTGTCGATAGACATGATGACCTCGGCCAGTTGCACAGGATTGCGAACGCGCATGCAGCCGTGGCTGAACGTGCGCGATTTTTCGTTGAATAGCCTCTTGGTCGGGGTGTCGTGCAAGTAAACCGAGTGCTTGTTCGGGAACAGGAATTTGACGATGCCAAGAACGTTCGCGTCGCCCGGCGGCTGGAAGATATGATAGTTGCGAATATCCTGCTGGCTCCAGTCTATATCCCAGGCATCTACGTCGCGCCCATTGCGCTGCAACACGAGGCCTTGTTTTTCGATCGGATTGCCTCCGTTGCGCAGTGACGGCAGGAACTCATTGACCTTGATCGACTCGGGAACGTTCCACGGCGGCTGAAACACGACCGTCCGCATTCTGTTTGAAAAGACCGGCGTTTGGGTCTCGTGCTTGCCGGCAATAATGCGCTCTTCGTGAATGGTACTCTCGCCTCGCTTTACGCGGACCAGGAACTCAGGAATGTTGACCCAGACATGCGTGTCGCCAAGTTCGTCAGGCATCCAGCGCCACTGTTCCATGTTGGCAAGCAGCATGCGCTCATCGATGCGATCGCTCTTATTGAGGGCGGTGCGCAGTGCGGACGTGATCGTGGCATTGATGGGTTCGATTTCGTTCTTTGTTTTATATTCGATGATGGCCCGCGCCAAAGCTTCGTCATAATAACCGTCTTCCATCGGCGAGTTATCGGTCTTGGTGGCGGGCATTTCGACTTTAAGGCGCTGGCGCACCAAGCGCACCTGCCAGTGGACTTTTCCAGGCGTGATCTTCGGTCCGTCAGGAATGGTCTCGAATTCTTCTTTTCCATTCGAAGTGCGCAGCGCCAAAAGTTTTTGGCGCAACAACACAAATTGCTCGTGCTTGGGGTGGAGCGAGCGCAGATAGGCACCCTTGTCGGAGGCCGATGCAAGTCCTTCGAGTAATTTTGGGCGCTCGACAAGCTGAGGTTTGCGATCAAGATAGGACGACAGTTGCTCGGTGGGATTGTCGATGCGGTCGCCGCGGGCGTGGCGGGCATATTCCATCGCAACAAGCGAAAGCTTGATTTCGGTATCGGCCAAGTCGTCGTCGTGGAAAGCGCCGTTGCCAATCTTGGCCAGTCCTGGGAATTTGTAATCGGCGCTACTTAAACCCCATTCGTCGGCTTTCTGGATCTCGGCGATAAGGCTGGCCGCGGTATCATTGAAGCCGTCCTTGGTGAGCCAAATGGATTCGCCCGCCTGCTTTTCGTAGAACGCTGCCAGCGCGGTGCGATCGGCAAGATCATAGTCCTTGAGCGTTACGACACCGCGCGTTTCGAAATAGTGCTTGAGCGGCAAATAAAGTTTGCCGTTGACGGCGACAGTTGCGCGCGCAACGGGGCTCGACGGAACTGCGAGCGGCGGGGGTTCCGGCACGCCATACTCTGTCTCGCGGGCGACGTGCGTCCGCTCGGGTCCGCTTGGAGTTATGGCGGCCGGCTGCGCGGGCTGCGCAGTATCGCGATCGCGGACCGTTTCGGCTGGCGCTATTGCGGCGGGAGCGTCTTGCTCGCGGATCGTTTGCGATTGCGACGGAGATGGGCCGGCGTCGGGAGCTGAGTTGACAGGCGCGGCGCTCGGCTGAAGAGATTTGGACGGCGGGGCCGGCGGCAGGACGGGATGTTCGAACGGATCGAGCCTTCTTGCGGCAACGGATTGCTCGGAGGGCGCATATGCGCCGGCCGGCGGCGCCGCGGTCTGGGTATTGTCGTTGGGGACGGTGCGCGCCTCGACGGGCGGCTCGCGTGGAATGTTTGGTTCAAGGCGGTCGTCGTCAACGCGGCGCTCGCTGTTATGGCGCATGAGGTCGGGCTGGTCCTGACCGGGCAGCGCTATTTCGCTTTCACTGGGGTCGCGTAGCCCTTCGCGTTCAAGGATATCCTCGATTGAACCGGGTTTGCTTTTTTCGATGTAGTCTTTCACGTCCCACGGCAGGTCGTCGGGTTCAATGGCAAACGCTGGGGCAAGCGCGGGCATTGACAGAAACGCGCTTAACACAAGTGCCAGCGGCCAAGGACGTTCGCGACGCATCAGACGCCACCTTTTCAAGTCACGGCTGCAAACGGATTTGCAGCCTACTTAACACTAGACAGCCTACCACAGACTGGCCAGTTGCTTCCCACGCCGCGATGGCGAAACTGTTGCTGCATCGCGACGCGATTGCGCCGCCGCTTAGGCCATTCCACGTTGGTATGCACTTACGCTGCCATGATTGCCCCAGTGCGGACACCGCACCACCATTTCTATCCGCAGTTTCTTTAAAGTAACCCTAGGTCATAGACTCATTAAATCGCATCCAAATTCGAATCGCAGCAAGTTTGACTGATGCCAGAAAGTTGGCGTCGTGCTTGTCGAAGCGTGTCGCAACGGCACGATAATGCTTGATGCGATTGAAGAACCGCTCGAC
>JANOKZ010000371.1:0-3047 GCA_031419515.1 Hyphomicrobium sp. | reverse complement strand
GCCAATTCTGTCGTCTCGGTCGCGAATACTCCGGCCGTTCCGTCCGTCAGATCAACGTTGTCGGGACCGTTGAGATCGAGGTTGGCAGAAGCGACCAGAGCCCCGGCCTCATTGATGAGAATGGTTTCTTCCGGCGTAAGGACGAGATCAGCGAATGCTGCATTGATAACGGCAGTGGCATTCAGCTGCGCGTTTGTCAGATCGGTCACATCCTGATTGCGGGCCGCCAGCGCCAAATCAAATTCGCCTTGCGCGATCACTTCGGCAGTGACCGCACCTTGCGCGGCTAACTGCAATGCTGGCAGATCGCCTTGGAGATCTGTGAGAATCTGAAGCAACGCTGCAACCTGCGCGGCAGACGACGCGGCCGCAGCTTCGCGCGCAACGGCCAAGTCCTGCATGGCACCGACGATGGCTTTCGTCTCGGCCAAAATGTTCGCGGAGCCCGCAACCTTGAGTGCCGCCGCGATCGCCGCAGGGTTGTTGAGTGTCTGATCGACGATCAAGTTCGAGATTGTTCTCGGATCGCTATCGACCACGTTGCCCGGTAGCCTGTAGTTACTGTTATCGACGATGCCGCCGGGTGCCGGTCCATTTGCATCAAACGTAAGATCTGACGGCTCGAGATTGAGCGGGTTCGCGGGAACAATGCGCGGGAACCTTGTGTCGGCGGCACCGAATTCGGTGTGCAGTAAGTTGTTGTTGCGTCCATCGACTTCCCGAAGGCCAAAGGGGAGCGAGTAGTGGGGAATCAGCGTTGCTACATCAACGCCCGCCTCAAGCTGCTCAGCAATTTCGATCTGCGCGAGAATGAATTCCAGATCTGATTTGGTATACGTGACCATAACCTACGCTCCCTTAAAAAACTTGCTGCGAACCGGTTCAAAACATCTAAATCGTGTGATGGCCGGTTCAAATTTCTCTGCTTCTGGCCGCAGCACCCGTAATTCTGATAACGGCCTATTCCCGCACCAACCTCGCTGTAATCACTGCGAAGAACAAGGAACCAAGGCCGTAGTGATGGGAGAAGACTGAGGTCGTGAGTGCACTCAGACGTTGGTCTGAGTTTCGGACCTCGACCAGACCTGCAAACAGGCCGGGGCCGTTGGCTACTGGCTGGAATCAACCAAATCAGTGTATGCTGTTGGCATTGGAAGCGTTTCAGCGGGTCAAACCCGCCCTGGGGCCCAGCGTCGCCATTCGGGGACCCAGAGTTGGACCCGTCAGCCATTTGTCAGTGGTCCTATGTTTGCTTGTTTATTGTGTTCACCGGCAATCATTCATTTGTTAAGCGTCGAGGAGCCTGTCCCTGAATTTTCTGAGCAACAGACACGTGTTCCAGACGCGCCGAGGCAACGATGAAATTCGCATCGCTTTGGTCGATGACCATGCGCGCGTGCGCGACGCACTGGCCGCCGTTCTGAAGCGCGAAGAGGGTTTTTCAATCGTCGGAACCGGGGCTTCAAGCGATGAGGCGGTTGTGCTCGCGGAAGGCCTGTTGCCTGATGTCCTCTTGCTCGACATCAACATGCCAGGCGACGGGATAGCCGCCGCACGGCGCATTTTCCGCTCCTGCCCCGCCGTAAGAATCTTGATGCTGACGTCCGCCGACGACGCTTATCTGGTCGATGCAGCGCTCTCGGCGGGGGCGCGAGGCTATATTGTCAAGGGCGAACCAGCCTCAGTTATTGCTGGGGCGATCCGCGATACCGTTAGCGGCCGGTCGTACATCGCTCCGTCGTTAGCGGCGAGGTTGTTGACGTCTCCAGGATTCGGCGCGCCGTGGGTCACGGGCGCCGACAGTCCTATCGAACTCGTCGAGCGCGAAGAGCAGGTCTTGCGGCGTCTGGCGCAGGGCCTCACGTACTCAGAAATTGCCGATAGCACTGGCCTTAGCGAAGCGGCGGTCGCGGCGTTTGTGACGAATATATTGATGAAGCTACACGCTCAAACGGCCGTAGAAGTTGCGTTGGATAGCATTTGAACGCCATCGCTTCGGCGTCTAGCCAAGGCCGGTCTGCTGGCCCGGACTGCTGGCCTTAAGCGCCGCCTTTTCTCCTGACAACAAGCGCCGCCTCAACGCGGTTGCGTACCTGCAGTTTGTGCATGATGTTCGTCATGTAGTGTTTTACCGTCTTCTCGCTGATGGTGAGAATCCGGGCGATTTCCTTGTTGGTCTTGCCTTCAGCGACGCCATCGAGGATTTGCTCCTCGCGCTTGGTAAGATCGGGTAGCGCATCGGCGGCAGGAGCCGCGTTCGCCGGCTTCTTCATGATCGACAGAAGACGCGCGGCGAGCTGTGGCGTCACGTAGTGTTCGCCGCCATGGATAGCGTGGATCGTTCTGATGAGTTCGGCCGCACCGATGCCTTTGAGAATATAGCCGCGCGCGCCCGCTTCCAGCGCAGAGGATACGTGCTGTTCGTTCTCGGACGCGGTCAACATGATAACTTTGACGTAGGGGCATAACCGCACGATCTCACGCATGGCTTCGATGCCGCCGCCCGGCAAACTGATATCGAGCAAGAGAACATCGGGCAGAAGTTCGAGGGCAAGTTGAATTGCCTGTTCGGCGTTGCCGCCTTGCCCGATGACCTCAAGTGCCGGATCGTTGTTCAGCGTCGCGGCGACGCCCTCGCGAAACAGCGGATGGTCATCGACAATCGCTATTCTCAACTTGTCACTGGATTGGACTGTGGATTGCACGGTCAAAATGTTCTTCCTGAAATGTTGAGGCACCCGCAGAGACTATCACACTTCCCGATCATCAAATCTTTCGAGCGCGCTCTTGTCAAACCGGAGCCGCAGCGTCGTCCCCGTGCCGGGACTGGAGACAATCTCAAGGGTACCGTCAAGTGTTTCCACCCGGTCCATCAGCCCCTTGAGGCCCAGTCCTTTAGTATCGTCGATAGGCGCCGCCGGCTGCTCTGGCATGCCTGGACCTCCATCTGAAATCTCCAGAATAAGGTGATCCCCGTCCAAATCAATCCGAACCGACTGGTCCTTGCCGCCAGCGTGCCGGAAGGCGTTGTTCAGCCCCTCCTGAAC
>JANOKZ010000370.1:0-3022 GCA_031419515.1 Hyphomicrobium sp. | reverse complement strand
CATTGGCGTGTGTTCTGCTTCGCGGCGGCAAGCGCCGAGAGCAACAGCGGCAACGAGCGTGGCGATAAGGATAGCGCCCTTCATGATATCAGTCTCCTAGTTAGTGTCCCTGGCTTCTACTTAGTTTAGTGAGCAACATGCACGATGGCCGGAACGATCAGCCCCTTAACACCCTGCATGGTCATGTCTCCTCGTACGATTCCGGCAGAAGCCGTACTCTGGGGTACCCTGGGGGGCGGTACCGGATCAAGAACAGACGCTCGTTTATCCCAGTTTTCCAAGCCAATAGATGCGAAAATACCACTGAAGTGGCCACGACACGGACGCTCAATTATCCACAGCCTGTGCGAGCACTCAACCTGCTGAAATTCTTTAAAATAGTACTAACATTTTCGGTCGCAAACAAGGCTATGTTGCGGCTCTAAAGGCGCACATTAATTCAGCAGCGGCGACCAGGCTGGATCTGAGCCAAACGACGGCGTCCCCACGACGCGCTCATTGTAGCCCGTTAAATCCACCGAATGTATTCGCGGGCCGCCGCTTGCGCCTTGCGATTCGCGGAAGAACATGAGGACCCGGCCGTTGGGTGCCCAGGTCGGACCCTCGTTATGGTACCCTTCGGTCAGGATGCGCTCGCCTGTCCCATCCGGGCGCATCACGCCGATCAAGAACCGGCCGCTAAGTTGCTTTGTAAACGCGATGTAGTCACCGCGCGGCGACCAAACAGGCGTCGAGTACCGCCCGCCATCGGCGCCCGAGAGCCGGCGTACGCCAGAGCCGTCGGCATTCATGACATACATGCCCTGGAAGCCATCCCGGTCGCTTTCAAACACTATCTGGCGCCCATCGGGCGAATAGCAGGGGCCGGTGTCGATGGCATTACCTTGATTGGTCAAACGCCGCGACTCGCGCGTGCGCAAATCCAATTCATAGATGCTGCTTGAGCCTTCAGGCGTTCCAAGGCTCATAACCACGCGCTGACCATCGGGCGAAAAGCGTGGCGCAAACGTCATGCCTGGAAAATCGCCAACTAGTTCGCGCTTGCCGGTCTCAAGGTTCATGATGAAAACCTTGGGCTGGTCGCGCGTGTACGACATGTAGGCTATTTCCTGGTTCGTCGGCGAGAACCTCGGCGTCAGAACCAGATCCTGTCCTTGACTGAGAAGACGCACATTGGCGCCGTCCTGATCCATGATGGCCAGCCGCTTGATACGTTTTTCCTTGGGGCCCGTCTCGTCAATGAACACGACGCGCGTATCGAAATAGCCCTTCTCACCCGTCAAACGCTCATAAACTTGATCGGCGATCAGATGCCCAATGCGGCGCCAGTTCTGCCCGGCCGTGGAAAAGCGCTGGCCAGCAAGCTGCTTGCCGGATGCCACGTCCCACAAACGAAATTCGGCGCCGACTTTTCCGTCCGCTCCTTTGGCAATGCGTCCGACCACAAGATTGTCGGCACGTACCGCCCGCCAATCCGGAAAGCGCGGCGCGGCGTTGACGTCCCGAATCTGCTCCAGGAACGAGGCACGATCCAATGGTTGAAACAATCCCGAGCGCTCGAGATCGGCCTGCACCACGTTGGCGATTTCGCCCGCGAGCTGCGGATCGTCGCCAAGGAAAAGTGGAATGGCGATCGGGATGGGCGCGATATTAGCTTCGCCTTGACTTCCGCTCAAGCGGCCGCCTGGTGCTGCTGCGCCACCCTGAGGTGTGCCGGGTGCTGCTTGTGCCGGAGCGGAAGCGGGCGGCTGCTTCACACCGAGTTGCTCGTTAAATCCGCCGGTGGCTGCCGGTCCCTTGTAGCTGTCATCTGCACGCCCTTGGGCATGCGGCGAACTTGCGAGCCCTATAGCAAGCAGGGCCGCAGCAGCGGCACGAAAACACCACGGCGCAAATCGGTATGACTGTCTCGGCGTCTGCATGTTGATCATTGAATCAGGTTTTCTCGATTACCTAGATGGAGTCAGCTCTCTGAGCAACAAACCGTGGCCATTTAGCGGAACCCCAAGAGTTTAGGCCAATTGAATTCCCAGTCGAAATCCTTCCAAAACCCATAAGACTCGGGTGGAAGCTGCAACGGCGAACAATTCTTTACGGCATTTACGGATGCCCTGGCCGCAATCTCAAACAGCGGTGTGTTCTGCGGCTGAAGAACAATTGGTTCGCCGCTTAGCGAACCATCCGGGTTCAAGCGGATCGTCAACTTGATGATGGGCGTATCCACACCGCCCCCTCCACCGGGCATCTGAGAACAATTCTTCAGTTGCTGACTAATCATTCCATTCAACAGATCCTGCTCACGCGCCGACAACACCGTATCGGTGCCCGTCTTGGTGCCAGCTTCCAGTCCCGTGTCCTTCGCCGTCTGACTTGTACCAGCCGCCTGCTGGCCTTTCTTGGTCGGATCCTTATCGAGCAGCGCTTTCTGCTGCGCGTCGTCGGGAGCTTTATCAATCAAGTTCGCGAGCTTGTTGGCGTCGAACTTCTTAGCCTCTTCGGCAGCCTTCTTCTTTGCGTCATCAGCCTTCTTCTTCTTCGCCTCGTCGGCAAGCTTCTTCTTCAAAGCTTCCTCGGCCTTCTTCTTGGCTTCGGCGTCGGCTTTTTTCTTGGCTTCTTCGTCGAGCTTTTTCTTGGCATCCTCCTCGGCCTTTTTGCGATCTTCCTCGATCTTCTGCTCGAGCAATTTCTGCTCGTCAGGCGTTGGCCCCGGAGTAGGTTCTGGCGGCGGCGGCGGAGGTTCAACCTTGGGCGGCTCCGGTGGCGGCTCTACTTTGGGAGGCTCGGAAGCGGGCGGCGGTTCTACCTTCGCCACTTCTTGTGGTGGTGGCGGAGGTGGCGGCGCGAGCGCGTTGTCCGGCTTCTTCGTATCGTTCTTGCTATCGTCGGGCTTGGGCTCGTCCTTAGCCTTTGTCTCAAGCTTTTTGGCGTCTTCACTGCCCTGCTTCAAACGCAGGAACTCCGATGGCGTAATGATCTCAGCCGAAATCATCGGCGTTTCCTCGACAGGCAGATGCGGCACGGC
>JANOKZ010000369.1:0-4932 GCA_031419515.1 Hyphomicrobium sp. | reverse complement strand
GAAGGCCAGAAAGTTTTCTTCGAGACTGAGCGGGGCCGAAACGGCAAGATCGCAGCTGTCAACCTGCGCCCGCTCTAAGAGTAGAGCCACTTCAGAACACACGGGGAGCAGAGGCGTCTGCTCCCCGTTTTTCATCAAGTGAATTTTAGCTAAGGCGCCGGACCCGGCGCGGCACTGCAAACGCCGCTTAACCGGCGAGGGAGACGGAATGGCGAAAGAAGAGATGCTCGAGTTCGAGGGTGTGGTGGCGGAAGTTCTGCCCGACGCACGCTGCCGCGTGAAACTCGACAATGGGCACGAAGTCATCGCCTATACGTCGGGCCGCATGAAGAAGAACCGCATTCGCATCCTTGCTGGCGACAAAGTCACGGTCGAAATGACGCCTTACGATCTGACCAAGGGGCGCATTAATTTCCGCCACAAGGACGCGCGTTCCGGTCCAGGCGGCGGCGGACCGGGCGGTGGCGGGCCAGGCGGCGGCAGCGGAGGCCCGGGCGGTGGGCCACGCCGCGGCGGCGGGGGGGATAGAAGGTAGCATTGATTGGCGGGCGCGGGGTGGTGGCCGGTGTAGGGCTCAAACGGCTGAGCCCCTTACCTGCGTCGTACGTGACATGGCGCGAGGATGCGCGACGATGCGCAGGTCACAACGATCGCCATTCCCGCGCGACTCGTTAGAAGTCCCCTTGCGGGGTCGCGTCAGCGATCATTTCGTAGCAATGACAAGCGGGAACCCAGGCAAGGATCAGCGCAAAGACGCTTGAGGTGCGCGGATAGTCCCTCGCATTCCGATGCAATCTTTCTGTTAATGCTTGCCGTGGGCCCATTCGCCGGGATGACGAGGTTTCTAAAACGCGGCGCTGAAATCGAGCGGATTCCACCACCCAACAAAAAAACCGGCGCGCAAAAGCGAACCGGTTCATCGAATGTCAATCTCGGCAATTTAAACAATCTACCACAAACCAGCGTCGCGCTCCACAACTATCAGCGTTAACATCAGGGGTTTCCAAAAATATCTACGGTCTTGGGCTGATGAAGCGCGCAAGTGCGAGTGTCGCCAGCGCAAACAAGACAAACGCTATGGCCCACCACGACTGCGCCGCGGCAAGGCCCGTCGCGCCGGCCCAGAAGATCGAGGAAAACGCTTCCGAGAATGTCGCCGCTTTTGACGCCATTTGACGGCGCCTAAACAGCGTGCGCCGTCCCGACACCTTGAACCACATTTGAATGAGAATGGCGGTCCCGCTCGCGACTGCGATTCCGGCTGCCGTCACGCCGGCCGCCCAGGGCGACAGAACCGCAAGGCCTAACAAGAATGGCGCCGCGCCAACGGCGATGACCGCGAGCACGGCTTCATTCTTGGCGCGGACAAGCGCACGTTCAGGAACAGGTGCGGTCGCCACAAGATCGTGCGCGTCTTCGCCTGAAATCGCGAGCCACGCTAGACCGCCTGCCAACTGGCCAAAAGCCATGACGAGCACCGGCGCCAAGACGATATGCACTTGTGCGTTCGGCCCCATGTCGCGCAAAAGTAACAGCGCGGGTGGAATGAGATACAAAACCTGCATCAAGGATTGCGACAAAAGCCAGGGGTCGCGGCGCAGCAGTTGCCACTCTTTGGCGCGCAGAGCTTGCAGCGCGGTCCTTGGCACAAAGGCGCGCTTCACTGCCGGATTTGTTTCTTTCTCGTCCGAGACGTTGGCCGTTGCAATCGCCTGTTCGCTGAAGCGGGGTGCGTAAACGCGGATCACAAAAACCAAGAACAATACGCCGGCTGCAATAAGCGCGAGCGCTGCCGGAACATCGCCAAGCACCGCCTTCGCTGGGACCCACAAGAGGCTAGCCACGTCCGGCGCCGCGTTGAGCACGATGTCTGAATTCAAAACTTGAATGCGCGAAAGATTGCCATACGTCATGACTGCCACGGCCTGAATGCCGATCAGAAGTGCCGCGCCAATCACGGCGGCGACGATCTGTGCGATGAGGCGCGTGCGCTTGGGACCAACAGCATTGTATAGAGCTACAGCCGCCATCACGGCTAAACCTGTCGCAAAGCAACTCAACGCCGCGATCGCGGCATAGGCCGAGAGCCAGTGTGGCCCGTCTAGTGCTGCCGCCGTATTGATGAAGGGCGCCGCAAGAAGCGCCGTCATCAACATGCCCGTAAAGGCAATTGAAGAAATGCGCACAGCGAAGAGATGCTGGGCCGGTGCGGGTGACGACAGAATCAGATCGAGGTCGGCACGCGCGTAGAACGAGCGCGTGACTTGCTCAATTGCCTGCGACAACATCATGGAGAATGTCAGCAGCAACGTGGACGTCAGAATCACAAGCGCCGGGACGGCGATCGGCACTCCACCCTTCAAGACTGGGTTCAAAATCGCATAGGCTAGCCAATGCAGGAAACCGACAAAGCCAAGCGTCATCAGCGTGACCACGCGTTCGCGCGTCGTGCGCCCGCCCGCCATCATGGAGGCCCAGTCGCGCCACGCAAGCATCAACTCGTGCCGGGCAAACCATGTCAATGTCTGCGCGGCGCTCATGCCGCAGCACTCTCGCTGGCAACGAGTGTCAGGAAAATTTCTTCAAGGCTCGTTTCACCCATACCCGTCTTGGGGCCCGCCTTCGCTCTCAATTCGCCAAGCGTGCCTTCCGCGATCAGCCGCCCGTGCGCGATGACGCCGATGCGTTCCGCCATGCGTTCGGCAACTTCGAGAATATGCGTCGTCATGATGACGGTCGCGCCGGCGGCCACGCGGTCTTTCAACACGGCCTTCACTTGCCGCGCGGAGCCGGCATCCAGCCCCGTCAGGGGCTCGTCGAGAATAATCAATTGCGGATCGTGTATCAGCGCGCCCGCGAGCGCCACTTTCTGGCGCATGCCCTTGGACAAACCCTGGCAGCGCGTTGAGGCGTGCGCATCGAGGCCGAGCAGCTGAACCAATTCGCGCGCTTGACGTTCGGCTTTGGCAGCATCCATCGCCCAAAGGCCGGCCACGAATTCGAGATACTCGATCGGGTCGAGCTTGTCGTAGATCAAGGGTTCGTCCGGCACCCACGCCATGACGCGCTTGGCTTCAACCGGGTCCTTGACGGCATCGATACCGCAGATCGAAATGGTCCCTATGTCCGGTTTCAACAATCCAGCGACCATGCGCAATGTCGTAGTCTTGCCAGCCCCATTGGGTCCGAGCAGCGCATAAAATTCGCCGCGCCTGATGCTGAGCGACAGCCCATCGACGGCAGGTTTGGTCGTAAAACTCTTGCGCAGACCCTTGATTTCGAGGGCCGCTGTGCTGATGTCGTGGGTCATAGGCGGTACGCACACTCGTGAACAGATCGTTAAAACTGGTAAGTCTTTCCAGCACGCTAACCGATCAGCATTGAGTAAGCGTGAAGCGATCTACCCGCGTCCCCGGTCAGCCGCAAAGCCACAGGCTTTGCAGGGGCTGAACCGGGGCCTTTACCACTTTGACACGAAAAAGATCCCGGATAGCCGCGCCGGCGCTTCGCTTCGAGACGCGACTTCCGGGAACGCCGGTGGAAGATTCGTCATTTAATTCGCTGAGATCGAACGAGCCGTTCGCGACGCACCGTATAAAGCCCGGCGGCCGTTACGATGGCGATGCCAAGCATCTGCAACGCGTCGGGGATTTCGCCCCAGACCAGCCAGCCCGACAGAAGCGCAAACAGGATCACCGCATACCGGAACGGCGAAATCACCGCAACGTCGCCAGCCCGCATGGCAACGATGATCAGGGCATATGCAAGGGTCAAAAACAAACCGCCGGCCAGCAAGAGAATGATTTCGCGGGTCGCGGGCCAGACCCACGTCTCAAATGGCAGCAACAGAAATCCCGATGGGGCAACAGCCGCTGCCGACATCAACGTCAAAGTCAGTGTTGGCACCGAATTAGAAATTTGCCGCGTTAGAAGGTCGCGCGCGACGACCAATCCGACCGCAATCAAAAGCAGAATGGCGGCCGGAGAGAATGCCGTCGTGCCCGGTCGCGCAATGAGCAGCACGCCGATGAGGCCAACAAATGCCGCAAGCCAGCGCCGCCAACCGACCGGCTCTTTCAAGAATACGGCCGCCGCCGCCGTCATCGCGAGCGGTGTGAACTGCGCTATTGCCGTTGCGTCCGCAATGCGCATGGCGATCAACGCCGACAAAAAAAACAAGGTCGAAAGTATCTCCATCACCATGCGCCAGCCGAGTAAGCGCTTTGGCGGATTGACGGGCAACATCAAGCCGCCGAACACTGCGGCGAAGCCGAGGATATAAACCGTCGCGGCCGTGTTTCGGAGCAGGATCAACTCGCCAAGCGGCAACTTCTCGCCGATCAGTTTTACGCACGTGTCATTGGCCACGAAAAACGCCATCGACGCGAGCATCGCCAGAATGCCAATCGTGTTGGAGTGGCGCGTATCTAAGTCTGCCGGAGCGGTTGTCATTCGGCAGCCTTGTGACGCATTTGCTTTAAAAGGTTCTGTGCTGATTGCAGGCGGAAATCCTCCCCCTCAAGGGGGGAGGGCCGTGCGCCATGAGTTAGAACGCGCGTCACAGTACTGTCCACCAAAAACGGCTCGCGCTCTAACTCATGCTTGGCGAACGGGGTGGGGGTGCCAAAGTGCTGCCTGAGGCGCCACCCCCACCTGATGCGGCCAGCGGCTTAGCCGGGCGTACTGAAATCAAGGATCGATGTGTGATCGCCCGTCTAAACCGCAGGCTGAGTCCCCCTCCCCAGCGGGGAGCAGGGCTATCGCATTTGGCTGAGGAGGGCGATGAGATGAGCGTCGATTTGCAAACGCATTCGATAATCCCCGCGTGCGACCACCACGTGGCAGTCCCCTAGCGGAATAACCCGGCAACCTCAGGCTATCACGACAAGTAATCAAATACACTCGATCCTTGATCGTTGGGTTACGCACCAG
>JANOKZ010000368.1:0-3807 GCA_031419515.1 Hyphomicrobium sp. | reverse complement strand
CCTGCCGAATGTCGAAGCTTGGTACGCGCGGCTATCGCAGCGTCCTCAGTATCGCGACCACGTCATGATCGATTATTCGTCACTGCGCGTCGAGGGTGCATAGGCGATGTTCCAAAGCCTCACAGAACGCCTTTCGGGCGTCCTCGACAAGCTGACCCGGCGCGGTGCGCTGACGGAAGCCGATGTCGGCGAGGCCATGCGCGAAGTGCGCCGCGCGCTGCTTGAAGCCGACGTCGCGCTCGATGTTGTCCGGGATTTCACCGACAAGGTCAAAGCCAAAGCCATCGGCGCGGAAGTTCTGCGCTCGGTGACGCCGGGGCAGATGGTCGTTAAGTTCGTCAACGACGAACTCGTCGCCATGCTCGGCTCTGACGCGGAAACGATCAGCCTCGCGGCCCAGCCGCCGGTCGGCATTCTCATGGTCGGCTTGCAGGGCTCGGGTAAGACAACGACGGCGGCGAAGATCGGGTATCGCCTCACCAACCGCGAGCGCAAAAAAGTTTTGATGGCGTCGCTCGATACGCGCCGTCCGGCAGCACAAGAACAGCTGCGCGTGCTCGGCGAACAGACGAACGTCGCGACGCTTCCCATCATCGCTGGCCAAAACCCGCTCCAGATCGCGCGCCGCGCTGAAGAAGCGGCCCGGCTCGGCGGTTACGACGTCATTATTTACGACACCGCCGGCCGCGTCACCGTCGACGAAGAGTTGATGGACGAAGTGCGCGACATCAAGAGCGCGATCAAACCGCACGAAGTTCTACTCGTCGCCGACGCACTGACCGGCCAGGACGCCGTCAACACAGCCAAAGCCTTCGACGGCCACATTGGCATCACCGGTATCGTGCTGACGCGCGCCGATGGCGACGGACGCGGCGGCGCAGCGCTCTCCATGCGCGCGGTGACAGGCAAGCCAATCAAGCTCATCGGTGTTGGCGAAAAGTGGGATGCGCTCGAGGATTTCGATCCCCGCCGCATCGCCGGCCGCATCCTCGGCATGGGCGATATCGTTTCGCTTGTCGAAAAAGCGGCGCAAACGATCGACGTCGCCAAAGCCACGAAAATCGCCGAGAAAATGAAGAAGGGGTCGTTCGACCTCGAAGATCTCGGCGACCAGCTCGCGCAAATGCAAAAGCTAGGCGGCATGGGCGGCATCATGGGCATGTTGCCCGGCATGGGAAAGATCAAAGGCCAGATCAACGAAGCGAAAGCCGACAAGAGTTTCGTGCACATGCGCGCGGCCATCTCGTCGATGACGCCGCAAGAACGGCGCAACCCGAAAATCCTCGACGGCAAACGCAAGCGCCGCATTGCGGCCGGTTCCGGCACCAAGCCCGAAGACATCAACAAGCTCGTCAAGATGCACCGGCAGATGGCCGACATGATGAAGGAGATCGGCCGCAACAAGGGCATGATGTCCAAGATGGCGGGCATGATGGGGATGCCCGGCGGCGGTATGGGTGCGGCACCTTCAGCTGACGAGCTTGCTGCGATGCAAGCCGAACTCGCCAAACTCGATCCTGCAGCGCTTGATCAATTGCCAGCTGAACTGAGAGATGTGCTGCCAACCGGCCAACCCGGAAAGGCGCGCGCCAGTGGATTACCGAGTGGATTGCCGGGCGGGTTGCCAAAAGGACTGCCGGGACAAACAGGATTGCCGGGCGGCCTGCCAGGATTAGGCGGCGGATTTCCAAGATTCACCGGGTTCCCGGGGAAGAAAAAGTAGACACACGAAACTC
Source organism: Hyphomicrobium sp. (assembly GCA_031419515.1). Classification (GTDB taxonomy): domain Bacteria; phylum Pseudomonadota; class Alphaproteobacteria; order Rhizobiales; family Hyphomicrobiaceae; genus Hyphomicrobium_B. Next base: position 2,071 of record JANOKZ010000368.1, on the reverse strand, counting down.
AACACGAATTCGTTTCAAACAGGAGACTACAAAGATGTCAGTGAAGATGCGCTTGTCGCGCGGCGGTACCAAGAAGAAGCCTTACTACTACGTCGTTATTGCCAACGTCACGAGCCCGCGCGATGGCCGTTACATCGAGCAGATCGGCACGTTCAACCCGATGCTCAAAAAGGACAACCCCGAGCGCGTCAAGCTATTGGCCGAACGCGTCAAGCATTGGCTCGGCGTTGGCGCCCAGCCGACCGATCGCGTCATGCGCTTGCTCGATGCAGCCGGCCTCGCCAAGCGCACGGCCTCCAACAATCCTGAGAAGGCTAAGCCGAAGAAGAAGGCCGTGGAGCGCGCTGCTGCTGAAGCCGAAAAAGCCGACAAGGCCGCCAAAGCTGCCGAAGCCGCCAAGAGCGCCGACGCCGCATAAACTGAAGCAGTCGACTGCCAGACTACCGAACCCCCGGATTGCGATCCGGGGGTTTTTGCGATTTAGACCTAAGTCCGGCTGGACCCGCACCAGCATTCCTGTATTATAGATATATTATCAATTTTAGATATTTTAGGTGATGCACATGCCAGACACAGGGTTAAAATTCACGCTCGAAAAGCTTGGCCTTAAACAGGGCGAGCTGGCAGCCCTTCTCGGCGTGGCCCCTCGGACCGTCAGCCAGTGGGCAACGGGCTCCCAGCCCCTTCCTGGGGCCGTGGCGGGCTATCTGAGATTGTTCGAGGCTGCCCGGCCCTCCACCCGGCGCCGGGAGCTGGACCGGCTGCCCAGCCGGAGCAAAAAGCTTGACGAAGGCATTTACCGTATCGGCTACCACGGCAAGGCGAACGGCGAGGCCGAGACCGACCACGCGCTGGCGGTTTTGCGCAACGGCAAGATCCTCGGCTCCGACCGGCATGGCGGCGTGTTCACGGGCAGTTATGAGTTTGAGGCCGCGCGCGATCTCAACATCGTGCACTTGCGCATCGAAGTTCCCCCCTTCGGCACGCTCGTCAATGGCTTTGCAGCGGACGAGAATGGAGCGGTGTTCAATGTCTCCTGCAAGTTCGAGCGCCCCGCGCCCATCGCCAACACAACCATGCATATCGTCGGGCGGCCTATCGATATTGCGTTGTCGTATGTGAGCCCGCTCCCGAACTGACTTGCCGGGCACTCTTGTCGAACGCTCTTGCCGAACTCACTTGCCGAAATAGCGCGAAGCGGGCATCAGGCTCTTCATGCCAGAACCAACATCCAAAACCGGTACCAAATCGGGCGGCGAAACCCGCGTGCTGCTCGGCAGCTTCGCCAACGCGCACGGCATTCGCGGCGAAGTGCAGGTTCGCACCTACACCGGTGCGCCCGAAGCCATCGCCACCTATGGCCCCTTGAGCGACAAGAGTGGCGCGCGCACATTCAAGCTCAAGGTCGTGCGTGTGACAGACAAAGGCATCATCGCCCGCGTCGAAGGCATCGCGGATCGCAACGCGGCCGAGACGTTAAAAGGCATCGAGCTTTATATCGAGCGCGCGAAATTGCCCGCAGCGAGCGAGGGCGAATATTATCATGCCGATCTGATCGGGTTGCGTGCGGTGTCGCCTGAGGGCGAGGAGATCGGCAAGATCATTGCGGTCGCGAATTTTGGCGCGAGCGATCTTTTGGAAATTCAGCTGAATGGCGGCATGGCGACGGAGTACGTGCCGTTCTCGGATGCGTGCGTGCCGCATGTCGATATCGCGGCGGGCGTTGCGACAGTCGTCATGCCGGAGATGGTGGGGGAGGAGGGGGAAAGTGGGGAGGAGGAGTAGATTTCGAGATGCAGGAGGTTTCCATTTTTACAAGCTGATCCGACTCGTTGTAGGTGTTGCCAATAGTCGATGTTCATCGATGCATGGAGACACCCAATGAATGACCAAATTGCGGGAAGCACGAATGCTGCGATGATCCGCCAAGCTGAGGCACTCGACAAAAATCGCGAATACCCTTGAAGGAATCGCAGCGACTCAGACGAGAATAATGGTTCAGGTAACGACCCTTGCAGCAGCGATGAACAATGGGCGGCAGCACTGATCCGACAATCATTGGGGGCAGGCC